>JAQVFM010000010.1 GCA_028697255.1 Oscillospiraceae bacterium | reverse complement strand
CTGAAAGCTTAATCCCAAGCTCGGCATCGGTCAATGCCTTTATGCCAAGCGGTTTTAATATGCGTGAAATTTCTGAAAACTTTTTATAGTTATGCGTAGCAACTATGAACTCCATTATAAAGCCTCCTGTTCATCGAACAGCGCCGATGCAAACATGTCGGGGTCAAAGGGCTGCAAGTCGTCAATACCCTCACCTACACCGACAAATTTGACCGGTATGTCAAGCTGATCGCGAATTGCAAGCACAACACCGCCGCGCGCCGTACCGTCAAGCTTTGTGAGAACAATGCCTGTTATGTCAGCCGTATTTTTAAATTCACGGGCTTGATTAACAGCATTCTGTCCGGTAGTGGCATCAAGCACAAGCAGTATTTCAGTATCAGCGTCGGGCAGCTCTCGCCGTATGACACGGCTTATTTTGGAAAGCTCCTCCATAAGATTTTTTTTGTTATGCAAACGCCCTGCAGTGTCGCAAATAATTATATCTGCGCCTCGCGCTTTGGCGGCGGCTATCGTGTCGAATACGACCGCCGCGGGGTCTGAGCCTTGCGCGTGCTTAATGATGTCGGTATCAGCACGCTTGGCCCAAACATCAAGCTGTTCAATAGCTGCGGCACGAAAAGTATCGGCGGCGCCGAGAATAACCTTTTTGCCCTCGGACTTAAATCGCGCAGCTAATTTGCCAATTGTCGTGGTTTTGCCGACACCATTGACACCGATAACCAAAATCACCGACGGCGTGGTGTCAAGCTTCATTTGCTGACCGCCGCGCAGCATATCTGCAACCGTCTGAGATAGCAACTCCTTAATACGCGCGGCATCGGTAATCTTTTGCTCTTTTACTTTGCGCCGCAAATCATCGCAAAGCTTCGCGGCGGTCGCCGCGCCCGTGTCTGCTAATATTAATATTTCTTCAAGTTCCAAAAAAAGTTCATCGTCTATTTTTGTAAACGTACGCAGCATGGAATTTATCGAGCCAAGCAGCGTTTCACGGGTTTTTTTAAGCCCTGCACCAATTTTGTTAAATACGCCCAACAAAACTGCCTCCTTTTTTTGCTGTACATAATCAATTGCGAAATACACGTGATTTTATCAAAAACTCGCTTAATGCATAATACTGCAGGAACTGTGTTCGCCCGCAAAACAGTGCAGCCGGCTATTACTATACACATTAATTGGAGTAAAGTATCATGAATTAGCCATTTTAAGGCCAAGCTTTGCTTCGATCTCGCTGGCACGCAGCTCTAAAAGCTTAGATACGCCCTTTTCTTGCATCGCTACACCGTACAACACATCGGCTTCCTCCATCGTGCCGCGGCGGTGGGTAATAAGGATAAACTGTGTTTGTGCAGACATACGGCGAAGATATGCGGCGAATCGATCGACATTAACATCGTCAAGCGCGGCTTCGATTTCGTCAAGTACGCAAAACGGTGAGGGGCTGACTTTGAGTATCGCAAAAAACAGTGCAATTGCCGCAAGTGCTTTTTCGCCTCCCGAAAGCGCCTCCATGTTTAGTATTACCTTGCCGGGCGGCTGCACATGCATTTCTATGCCCGAATTGAGTATGTCGTCGGGATCGGTCAGTTTGAGCTCTGCCTTGCCGCCGCCAAACAATTCTGCAAATACTATGCCGTAATTCAAGTTTATAAGCTTGAACTGTTCAATAAAGATTTCACGCATCTGCGTTGTCAAATCGTTGATAAGCTTTCGCAGTTCATCTCGCGACACTTCCACATCTCTTACCTGTGTAGACAAAAACTCATAACGCTCACTGACTTCTTTGTATTCCTCAATTGCATCCACATTTACAGAGCCCAGATTTCTAATGCGAGACTTGAGCTCACTGAGTCTTCGCGTTGCCCGCGAAACGTCTTCTATTGGCTTTGCCTGCACCTCGGCCTCCATCAGCGTAAGCTCGTATTCATCATAAAGTCGGCGTATCACCTCGTCGGCTTCGCGTTCCAAAGCTTGGGATTTTTCTTCAAGCCGTGCAACCTCGCGTCCGACACGTTCGCGCTCTTCGGTCTTTTCACGCACCTTTTGGCGCAGTTCAGTCTGCCTTTTTTCACCCTGCTCCCGTACTGCTACAAGCTCATCAATTTGTTTTATGGTGTTTGCGGAGGCAGCGCGCAGCTCCTGTGCTTTTTGCTTAAGCTGTTCTATGCGCTGCTGTGTTTCATTACCTGCCGCTTTAAGGTTTTCTATTTGGTTTTCCAAGTCACTGATACGGGATGTAGTGCTTTGTCGTCTTTCATTAAGCGCGCTGATTGCCTCTGTTTGCGCCTCGATTTCTTTATTATAAGCTAAAATGCTAAGTTTTATTTCGGAAAGCTCGGAAGACAGATATTCTCGCTTTGTCGAAAGCTCACGTCGCCCACCGGAAAGCTGCTCGAGCTCTTGTTCCACCTTTTCTTTGTCTGCTTTGATTTTCAGCTCCTGCTGTTCGGCTTCGTCGGCCAATCGGCTGCACTCTTCGGCGCGTTTATTAAGCGATTCGATTTCGGCAGACAGTTCTCTGACCGCAAGCTCGCTATTCACGGCCAGCTCGTTTAGTCGGCGCAATTCACCCTCAAGGCGAATACGATCCTCCTGAGCAGTCGACAACTCGCCTTTTGCGCCCGTAAGCTCGGCTTCGGCCGTGGCGACCTGCTGCCGAGCCTGTTTTAGTTCTTCAACGGCTTTATTGGCCTCGGCAGATATCTTATTTGCTTCATTTTTTAAACGTTCGATTTCCGAACGGCGTGAAAGCAGCCCCGCATTTTTTACGCTTGATCCACCGGTCATTGAACCGCCCGCATTTATTACCTGACCGTCAAGTGTAACAACCCGAAAACGGTAATTGCCTCTTCGCGCTATTTCAACAGCGCGATCCATATCCTCGGCTACCACCGTGCGACCAAGAAGGCTGCGAATTATTTCTGTATAACGGGCATCACATGTTACCAAATTGCAAGCCAATCCTACAAAGCCCGGCTGATTCTCAAGCCACTGCTCGTTTAAAACATTGCCCTTGATTGAGGACAGCGGCAAGAAGGTTGCACGCCCTGCATTATTTTCTTTAAGATAGTTAATCGCACGTTTTGCATTATCTTCATTGTCGCACACTATGTACTGAACCGCCGCACCAAGTGCGGTTTCTATTGCAAGAGCCATATCAGCGGGTGTTTCAATCAGGCGCGTCACCGGTCCGTGAATGCCGCGAAGCATACCGCGTTGGGATTGCTTGAATATGGTTTTAACGCTGTGTGCAAAGCCTTCAAGGCTGTGTTCCATGTCCTCAAGTATTTTCGCGCGGCGACGCGTATCCTCGGCATCAAGCGTCAGCTTGTCTGCCCTTTTCTTAAATTTGTCTGTTTGAGCCACTCGGGATTCCCACCGCATTTGATATCCCTTTACGGCGTTTTGAAGCTGCTCAACCTTTTCACAGTACGCATTAAAATCCGCGTTGCATTCGGCGGCCTCGTCGCGCGCAGCATTATACTGCCGGCGGCGAAGCTCTATGTTCTGTTCAAGCTGTGTCAGGCGCTGTGTAATATCATTAAACGCTGAACGGTTAGTCACCGACTTTACACGGATATCAGCAAGCTGCATTGCTAATTGTGAAGCAATGCCCGACAATTCTTCCATTTTTCCTGTAAATTGTTCGCGACTTCGTGAAAGGTCTTCGAGCTGATCCTTAATTTGTTGTGCCTTTTGCTCGGTCTCAAGAATTAACAGCTTTTTGGCTTCAATGTCCTTTAAGCGGTTATCTGCCTCCTCTTCTATCTGCTTATCACCAATTTGTGATTGTTCGATTTCGCCGCGTATCCGCTCAATGTTCTCACTGTTATGATAAATATCGTTTTCAAGCACCGCCGCCTCACTGTCACATTGCGCTGCCTGCTCTTCCAAAGACTGCGCGTTTCTCCGAATTTCCTCCATTTGAACGACAAGCAACTGTGACTTTTGGGAAATGCTTTCGATTTCGGACTCAAACTGGTCCATAGACTGAGTGGCACCGTCATACTGTGTGCGCGCAAGCTCCAGCTTGGAGCTAAGCTCCCTTATTGTCTCCTTTGAGCTTTCGAGCGTATGCAGCCACAACCCTATTTCAAGCTCCCGCTTTTCGCCTGAATATTTTAAGTATTTTTTTGCTGTTTCTGCCTGCTTTTCAAGCGGGCCAACTCTATCCTCAAGCTCTTTTAAAATATCGCGCAGCCGTAAAAGATTATCCTCGGCCGCCGACAGACGGCGTTCAGCCTCGTTTTTGCGGTACCTAAAACGCGCTATACCCGCCGCCTCTTCAAAAATTTCACGGCGTTCATGGGATTTGGAAGAAACAATATCCGCTATGCGTCCCTGTCCTATTATTGAATAGCCGTCACGCCCAAGACCGGTATCCATAAACAGTAACTGTACGTCCTTTAATCTGACAGCCGCATTATTTAATAAATACTCGCTTTCTCCCGAACGGTAATACCGACGAGTAACCTTAACTTCATCGCTGTCAAAATCAAGGCGGCGTGAAGAATTGTCTATTGTTAAAGAAACCTCTGCAAAACCGACGCCGCGCCGCTGTTCGGTACCGCCAAAAATTACATCCTCCATTTTTGAACCGCGCAAGCTTTTGGTCGACTGCTCGCCCAGCACCCAGCGTATTGCATCGCTTATATTTGACTTTCCGCTTCCGTTAGGTCCTACAACCGCTGTAAGCCCTGTGCCGAAATTAAGTACCGTTTTATCGGGAAAAGATTTAAAACCCTGCAGTTCCAGGGATTTCAATATCATGGTTTACACATCCTGTCCTCGGAGGTTATGCTGAAAAATTAGTATTTGACTAAATCACTATCGTTTGGTTATAAGAATTTAATAAACACCATAATAAATGTGCTTAACAGCCCTGCAATGCCTATTGATAAGCTGCTCATCGCTCCCTGGGTTTCGCCTATTTCAATTGCCCTTGTCGTGCCCCCGACATGACTGCATGTCCCGATTGCAACGCCGGACGCAACAGCGTTTTTGACACGAAACAGCCGTATTAGCTGAGGTGCAAATACTGTACCGAATATACCTGTAATTATAACCGATGTGACAGTGACCGACGCAATGCCGCCGTACTGCTCAGACAACCCTACCGCAATCGGCGTTGTCACTGATTTTGGCAAAAGAGAGATTGTCATTGTGTCGTCAAGCCCGAACATGCGGCACAATAGCAAAACGCTGATTATCGAGGTGACCGAACCCGCAAGGCAGCCGACTATCACAGGCAACCAATTCTTTTTTAAAATATCCAGCCGGTTATACACTGAAATCGAAAGCACCACTGTTGCCGGTATCAGAAGCATTGTGATGATTTGCCCGCCCGCGTTATAATCTTCATACGGTATGGAAAATATACTGAGAAACGCAATTACCAGCACTATTGCGATAAGAAGCGGGTTGGCAAACGGAGTATTTAACTTATTCTGAATTAATACGCCTATTGCATATGCCGCAATGCTTAGCGATATGCCGAAAAACGGCGACGATAACCAATCGCTCATACCGGTTTCCTCCTACGCACTCTAAGCCACTGCTGAAATTTAATTGTCCCGTTAACGGCGGCGGCAGTCGCGGCAAATGTAATTACTGTTGTCACAATACATATAAATACCATTGGCAAAAAGCTGTTTCGTATGTCATCAAAAATCTGCATCACACCCACGCCTGCCGGTACAAATAAAAACTTCATGCTGTCTGTTAAAAAATCTGTACTCTCTTTCAAGTCACGGGGTTGAATACGCTTGAATAACAACAACAAAAACAGAAGTATCATACCAATAACTCCCGACGGAAATGGAATTGGCAATATTAAAGATATTCCCTCACCAACAAAACACACGCCTGTAATCACGGCAATTTGCCATAAAACCTTCATACGTAGATATCACCTTTCGAACAAAACAGTTTTCTGCAAAATTAAAATATCGTGTAGTATTTATTAACTCATTTATTTACTTTAACATTCATTGGCTTAACCTGAGGGCTGCCGCGCACCTTCACGCAATATCCCGCATCGGCAAGTCTTAAAATATTGCACCTTTTGTGCCCCACCATTCGGGATATTGCTTTAGGGTTTACCAAAAGTGTGGCGCTGCCACCGGCCGGAATTTCCTGTCTAAGCTTTTTGAGCGCCATTTCATAATAAAGTGTGCCCTCGCAAAGCTCACGAAAAGCGGGATGCCACGGACCGGCGACAATGCTTGACTGCATCTTGGCGTCGGCGTGAAGACCGAGCCGTATAACGCTGATGCCGTTGACGCTTTCAAAAAAATATAGCAGACGCGCGCAACTCCTGACCGCGTGTTCAAGTGACTGTGGTTTGTAAACGCCTGCACGATATAATCTGGCAAGCACGGTATGCTCCATTACCAGAGTCGGGTAAATTCGCACAGTTGACGGTCGCAGCTTAGCTAATTCTTGCGCTGTTTTTATATCGGCGCTGTCGCTGCTTTTATAAAGCCCGGTCATCATTTGCAGGCCAAGCTGTAACCCCGACTCATGTATAAGAGCTGCCGCGCGCACAACATCGCCGGAGGTATGCCCCCGTCCATTAGCCTTAAGCACGTTGTCATCCATGCTTTGAACGCCGAGCTCAACGGCGGTTACACCGTAAGATTTAAGAATCCCAAGCTTGTGCTCATCAACCGAATCGGGACGCGTAGAAACGCGTATACCGCTAAACGGCCCGTCTTTTACATATAAGGCGGCGGCTTTAAGCAGTGACTTCATAGTTTCAAGCGGAATAGCCGTAAAGCTGCCCCCGAAAAAAGCAATCTCGGCATCGGAGGCGTTCCTGCCCATTTTTAATGCTGCATTACGGCAAATCTCCCTGACATCTTCGGGTGTCGGCATTGACGATGTCCCAGATATTGCGCGCTGGTCGCAAAAGCTGCAGTTGTGCGGACATCCGGCGTGCGGCACAAAAATTGCGATGTTCGCGTGGCGACTGCCCGGCCAATTACCTTTACCTGTCGTCATAGCCCATCAGCTTCAAGGCCTCGCGCGCTGCCTGCTGCTCGGCCTGCTTTTTGCTGCGCCCCCTGCCACAACCAATTATATTAGAATTAAGATGAACCTCAACCGTAAATATCTTATCGTGATCAGGCCCGTCTTCACCCGTCAAAACATAATCCAATTGCTCTTCGGGGTTTTGTTGGATAATTTCCTGCAATGCAGTTTTATAGTCGTTAAAACGGATTTTGCGCTGTTTTTTAAGTTCATGCTCTAAAAAAGGCAGCAGAAAATCACGCGCACCGTCCATACCACCATCAAGAAAAACCGCGGCAACCAAGGCTTCAAACGTGTCTGCCAGTATCGACGGGCGCCCGGCTCCGCCCGTACGCTGTTCGCCACGACCCAGCATAATGTACGAGCCTAAATCAAGCTTTTGTGCATAGCTATAAAGTGCCTTTTCGCACACAAGAGCGGCGCGCAGCCGCGTCAGTTCACCTTCGTCGCCGTTCTCCCTGTTAAAAAGATATATTGCTGTTATGACACCCAGCACAGAATCGCCCAGAAACTCAAGCCGTTGGTTGCTTGGAATCGGATTTTTTCTTTCATTAGCATACGAGGAGTGCGTAAGCGCACGGCTGAGCAGTGAGGGGTTATGAAACGTATACCCCATTTTTTTCATCAAATCGCGGTATTCGGCCATATTTTTTCCTTCCTAATACTTGTCATATACACTGCACTTGACTAAACAATAATCACTGATTATCAAGGGGTTTAACTGCATCGGCTATTTGGCTGATAACATCCTTTTTCGCAAATTCTGCTGCAACGCGTATAGCATTCTTTATTGTTTGTGCATCGGCATTTCCGTGAGCTTTAATAACCGGTTTTTTAATGCCTAACAACGGGGCTCCTCCGTATTCCGAAGCGTCCATTTTCTTTTTAAACTCTTTTAAGTGCGGCTTTAGCATTAACGCAGCCGCTTTAGTTATTGTATTTGTATAGAATATATCCTTAATATTTTTCATAATTGTACTTGCTACGCCTTCGGTAAGTTTCAGTATAACATTTCCAGTGAACCCGTCGGCAACCACGACATCAGCTATGCCCGCAGGAATGTCACGTGCCTCGATATTTCCTATAAAATTAAGACCGCTTTGCTTTAAAAGCGCAAAAGCTTCTTTCTGAAGCTCGCCACCTTTGGTATCTTCGGTGCCCACATTGACAAGGCCTACGCTTGCGGGCTTGCCGTTTCCGATTACATTTGTCATATATAAACTGCCCATGTGTGCAAATTGGAGCAGCATTTCAGCACGGCTCTCGACATTAGCTCCCGCATCAATAAGCATGAACGGTCCTTTTTCACCGGGCAAAAGAGGTGCCAGGGCTGCGCGTGAAATTCCCCTGATTCGTTTGACATAAAAGGTTGCACCTATAACCATAGCGCCTGTACTCCCTGCCGAAACGAACGCATCACCATCTCCCGCCGCAAGACAGCGAAGTCCCTGTGCCATTGAACTGTTTTTATGTTCCTTTAAAATACTGCGCGGCTCATCCTGCATGTCGATGATATCGGGAGCATCGACTATAGTTATACCATTCAGCTCAACGCCCTCTTTTGCAGCGATAGCCTCAATTTCCTGCCGTTTTCCGGTCAGCAGCACTTGAACCCCGGTTTGTACGGCAAGCGCCGCACCTTTTATAATTTCTATGGGAGCATTGTCGCCGCCAAATGCATCTACGATAATTCGCATTATTAAATACCGCCCTTTCGGTTCTTATACTATTCTCAGATTAAACCGACGGCATCTTGTCTCCTTTTTAAACTGAGAATAGTATTAAAATTTAAAGTTATAACTGGACGAGTTTTTGTTTTAAAATATTAATTGCACGATGGCTTAACATTGCATGGCGCTCTTTTTTGTCACGCACTTGCTGCTCAAGAGGCGGGATAATTCCGAAGTTTGCGCCCATAGGCTGAAAATCCTTAACACTGTCGTCGCTAATATAGGCGGCAAGAGCACCCATCATGGTTTGTCGCGGTAATATAAAGGGCTCTTTTTGTCGTGCTGCCCTCACCGCATTTATTCCGGCAATAATTCCGGATGAGGCCGATTCCATATATCCTTCAACGCCGGTAATTTGTCCTGCAAAAAAAATGCGGGGATTGTTTTTGAGGGCAAACGAACTGTTTAGCAGCCTTGGAGAATCAATAAATGTGTTGCGATGCATAACACCATAACGCAAAAATTCGGCTTTATGCAGTGCCGGAATCATTCTAAATACGCGTTTTTGTTCGCCAAATTTAAGATTGGTTTGAAAGCCGACAAGGTTGAGCATGGTTCCCTCTGCATTTTCCCGCCTTAACTGTAATACTGCCCACGGACGGTGTCCCGTGCGGGGATCGGTTAACCCAACCGGTTTCATCGGACCAAAACGTATTGCGTCCTTACCGCGTTTGGCAAGGGCTTCTATCGGCATGCACCCCTCGTAAAACTGCGGAAGTCCATCCTCAACTTCAAATTCGTGAAGCGGCACAGTTTCGGCGGTAATCAAGGCTTGATAAAACGCCTCATATTGCTGCTTGTCCATCGGGCAGTTGACATAGTCGCCATCTTTGTTTTTGCCGTAGCGCGATGCGCAAAACGACAATTCGCTGTCAACGCTGTCGGCCGCAACAATGGGTGCTGCTGCATCATAAAAGCTGAGTGATTTGCCCAAAAGTTTTTTTAAGCTATTTGCAAGCGGTTCAGAAGTGAGCGGACCGGTTGCAATTATTATCGCATCGCCCTGTACATTACCGATATCCGTTATTTCACGGTGTTCTATTTTAATGTGCTTATGGGATTTTATAAGCTGGGTTACCGTCTTTGAAAACAGTTCCCTGTCGACCGCAAGCGCGCCGCCTGCCGCAACCTCGCAGCTCAGTGCTGCCTGCATACACACCGAACCCATGAGTTTTAGCTCTTGTTTGAGCAGTCCTGCTGCGCTGTCCGGCCTTTTTGCCTTAAACGAATTGGAGCATACAAGCTCGGCAAACCCGGGCGAATGGTGTGCCGCCGTGTATTTGTGCGGCTTCATTTCTATTAGCGTTACATGCGCGCCGGCATTAGCTGCGGCCCATGCCGCCTCGCAGCCGGCTAAGCCTGCGCCGACGACCGAAATATGCCCCATGACATCACGCTCCCTGTTTGAAGTCGTCTGTTGTTTGCCGGTTACACCTTTTCCGACTGCTCCATTTTTTCGGCATAACCGCAATCCTCGGTTAAACAGAACAATCCCTTTTGCTTGCCTTTTTTTATAAACAGGGTTTTGCCGCATTGCGGGCATATCTTTTTCGAAGGTTCGTTCCATGACATAAAATTGCAATTGGGATAGTTGGAACAACCGTAAAACACTCGATTTTTTTTAGTTTTTTTAATAATGATCGCCCCGCCGCATTCTGGACATATACCGTCGGTCTGCTTAACTATTTTTTTTGTGTTTTTGCAATCCGGATATCCCGGACATGCAAGAAATTTTCCAAATCGTCCCCTTTTTACAACCATGTTGCGCCCGCATAGTTCACAAATTTCGTCGCTAACCTCGTCGGGCACAGCAATGCGCTCATCACCGGCAGTCTTTTCAGCTTTTTCAAGCATGCTTGAAAATCCGTCATAAAACTCCTTTAGTATATTTACCCAATCGCTTTGTCCCGAATCAATTTCGTCAAGCTGCTGCTCCATATTTGCAGTAAAATCAATATCCACAATATTCGGAAATTTATCTTTCATTAGCCGCGTGGTTATTTCGCCAAGCGCTGTGGGCTTTAGCGTCTTTCCTTCGCGTTCAACGTATTCGCGTGTTAGAATAGTAGTGATAGTCGGAGCATAGGTCGACGGGCGGCCTATGCCATTTTCCTCGAGTGTTTTTATCAGTGTTGCTTCGGTATAGCGCGCAGGCGGCTGGGTAAAGTGTTGGTTTCCCTTAAGCTCACGCTTATGCAGCACAGTTCCCTCGGTCAGTACCGGGACCGGACCATCGGTTTCCTTATCATCATCCCTGCCCTCAGTATACAAAACCGTAAATCCGTCAAACTTGACAGTATACCCTGACGCCTTGAACACATATTGTCCGGCCGAAATATCCATTCTGCACGTATCATGTTCACAGTCGGCCATTAAACTTGCGATAAAGCGTTCCCATATCAGCCTATAAAGCTTGTATTGGTCTGAAGTAAGATTAGCTTTAACTTTTTCGGGAGTGATGTAGGGCATTGTCGGCCGTATTGCCTCATGTGCGTCCTGTGACGGACTCTTTGATTTATAAAAGCGCGGCTTTTTAGGCAAGTACTGCTCACCCCAGCGGCTGCGCACAAAATCACTGCCTTCTCGCCGCGCATCGTCCGATATGCGCAGCGAGTCTGTTCTCATATAGGTTATCAAACCTACTGCACCATAGCCCTCAACCTCGACGCCCTCATACAGCTCCTGTGCTGCTTTCATCGTCCGGCGTGCTACAAACCCTAATTTCCGGCTGGCCTCCTGCTGCAGCGTTGAAGTCGTAAACGGGGGAGAGGGTGATACCTTTCGTGTGCCACGTTTTACAGATTTAACTGAAAACTGTGAATTTTGCAGCTCGTTAAGAATACTGTCGGCTTCCTGTTTGTTTTCTATTTTTATTTTTCCGTCCTGCGTGCCGTGTAATCGCGCCTTAAATTCCGGCCCGGTTTCGCTAACTGATAGAATAGCGTCAATAGTCCAGTATTCTTCGGATATGAAGGCGCGGATTTCATCCTCTCTGTCAACAATAATGCGCACGGCTACCGACTGTACACGACCGGCCGACAACCCTTTTCGAATCTTTTTCCATAAAAACGGACTAAGCTTATATCCGACAATTCGATCAAGAATACGGCGCGCCTGCTGCGCATTAACAAGGTTCATATCAATACTTCGAGGTGATTCCATACCCTTTGTTACGCCGTTTTTTGTAATTTCGTTGAATGTTACTCGGTTTTTTTGACTATGGTCAATTTTAAGCACATTGGCAAGATGCCATGAAATTGCTTCGCCCTCGCGGTCGGGGTCGGTTGCCAAAATAATACTTTCGCTTTCGGCAGCTGCTGATTTAAGTTTGCGTATCAGCGCTGTTTTGCCCGGAATGTCGGTATACAGCGGTTTAAATCCATTTTCTATGTCGACGCCCATCAATGTTTTGGGTAAATCGCGTATATGCCCCATAGAAGCAACTACATGATAACCCTGCCCTAAATATTTTTCTATTGTTTTGGCTTTTGCGGGTGACTCCACAATTACCAGTTTTGACATATAATCAGGCCTTTCCGATATGCCGCAATTGCGGCATATAATTTATTTACATAAACAGTATAACCGTTCGGGAGTGCAGCAAATGCCCCCGGCAAGCTCGAGTTCTGTTAGTGCGGTCATAACCTGAGATGCTTGCAATTTTGACAAATCAATCAGCTCGTCAAGCTTACGGGGCTTACAGTCAAGAAGTTTAAACAAACAGCATGCGTTCTCTGATACGCCGTCAGGACACTTTGGCTTGCCCGATTTCCGCTTTAAATCATGTGAGCCGGTTATAGGACCGGCCGACGAACTCCTGTCAATTAAAAGATTGTCAATGTCAAAGCGTGAATCAGAAAGAACTGACTCGGTCGCTTTTATGTCTATTATATCGGGAAATCTGATTATGTATTCCTGCAAGATATCTTTGGCATTAGTTATAAGCTGTGCACCCCGACGTATCAGAATATCCGTACCTGCGCTTCGCCCTGTAAGCATATCGCCAGCAACCGCAAACACATCACGCCCCTGCTCAAATGCATAATTCGCCGTAATTATCGCGCCGCTTTTTGCAGGCGCCTCGGTTATGCATACACCAAGACACATGCCGCTTATCAGCCGGTTGCGCTGAGGAAAATGATGGCGCAATGGAGGTGTGCCGGGCGGGTATTCGGAAACCACCGCTCCCTTTTTTGTAATTGACTTGAAAAGCCCGCCGTTTTGAGGAGGATAGACAATATCAGTTCCGCACCCCAGCACCGCAATCGTTTTGCTGTCCGCCGCAAGTGCAGCAAGATGTGCTATTGTGTCAACACCCCAAGCTCCACCGCTTACAATAACCGTACCGCCTAAAGAAAGACCTCCCGCAATCATCGCTGTTGCACGCCGACCATATGCCGTTACAGCACGTGTTCCAACAATAGCAACAGACGGCAGCAAATCTAAATCGGGGAATTCGCCGCGACCGTAAAGTACAAGGGGTATGCCCTGAATCGCACGCAGTATTGAAGGGTACAGCGCATCTTCGGGTGTCAGTACCCATCCATAGTCCGTAAGTGCAGCGTTTAAAATCGACCTTGCGCCTTTAAGCGATTTGTCGGCAAAGCGAGCCAGCTGAGCATCTGTCAACTTAAAGTGTTCAAGGCTTTTCGCCGGCAATTCATATACATTGCGGGCAGTGCCGAACTCACGCAGAATAGCATCTGCCTTATAGCTGCCGGGCGACAACACGTCCTGGAGCCATATCCAATAAAGCCTGTCGTCCACTTGTTCACCCCCGCAAACCTTTTGACATCTCCCACATTACAATACCGGCAGCCATCGCAGCGTTAAGAGACTCGGCACGTCCTGTCATCGGTATTGTTATGCGTTTTGAGCATGCCGCCGCTGTTTCGGGTTTTAGCCCGTTTCCCTCATTCCCGATAACGCATACACAGCCAGATTTTATGGCATTTTGTAACAATACTGCATCCTGCCCTGCAACACATGCAAAGCACTCTATACCTGAACCAATAAGCCGCTTTACAGCCGATGTCATGTCACCGACCGATACGATAGGCTGTCGAAACACGCCGCCCATACTTCCGCGAAGAACCTTGGGGTTATATATATCACAACACCCATCCGAGATTAACAGGCAGTCAATGCCAAAAGCTTCGGCTGTTCGTATAATAGTACCCATGTTTGCGGGATCTCTTAAGTTTTCAAGCGCAAGATATCCTGTTTTTGGATTTGGATTATTTATTATTGTATCCAATCCCAAACGGTTGTCAAGCAATTCACATATGCAGAATACACCCTGGGGGGTTGTAGTTTCACTTATAGCTTTTGAAACGCAGGGAGATATTTCTATCGCCTGATCACTCGTATCGCGCAGAATTCCAAGCTTTGGGGCAGCCTGCTCGGTATAAAGCAGTGTGCGAATTTTAACTCCGGAAAGCGCCGCGTCTATGCAAAGGCGCATTCCCTCTATAGCAAAAAGACCTTCTTTGCGCCTTAACCCGGAGTCGGTCATCAGGCGCTTAACTTTGCGCACAATTTTGTTTTGGCGGCTGGTAACAACCAAAAAACCCACCCCTTGAATGCGGCTTTTAATTCTTTGCCATATATACCGAGCCCGCCGGCATTGCCGACGGGCGAAAATACAGCTTATTTACAGTGCAGCTTTAGCTTTTTTTACAAGTTCGGCAAATGCCGCAGCATCCGATACCGCCAGCTCAGCGAGCATTTTGCGGTTTAGGTTGATCTCTGCTTTTTTAAGACCGTTCATTAATGTTGAATAATTGATTCCGTTAATCCGGGCCGCGGCCGAAATACGGGTTATCCACAGCCGTCTGAAATCGCGCTTGCGCTGTTTACGTCCGATGTAAGCATACTGACCCGATTTCATAACGGCCTGTTTGGCCGTTCTAAAAAGCTTGGATTTAGCTCCAAAATAGCCTCTGGCAAGCTTTAATGTCTTCTTTCTTCTTTTGCGCGTCATTACAGCGCCCTTTATACGTGCCATGTTTGTTGACCTCCTTAACCCTGTTTATTTATATGGTATCAGGCGCTTGACCTGCGCAGAATTCGTGACATCCACTGTTGTGGTCTTGCGGAGATTCCTTTTGCGTTTTGTTGTTTTTTTATTGAGAATATGGGACTTATACGCTTTTGCGCGCATTATCTTACCTGTCTTGGTCAGCTTAAAGCGCTTTTTTGCGCCGCTGTGCGTTTTTATTTTGGGCATTGCTGTTTTCCTCCTTTATAGTCACTTTGCTGGTGGTTTCGGGCCAAGGAACATCATCATATGCCGCCCCTCCATTTTTGCGGGACGTTCAACATTTCCAAATTCAGAACACGCCTCGGCGAACCGCTTCATAACCTCGTAACCGATTTCAGGGTGTCCAAGTTCACGGCCGCGGAAACGAATAGAGACTTTAACCTTGTCGCCCGATCCAAGAAAGCGGGCGGCATGACGCACCTTGGTGTTGAAATCTCCAATATCGGTATTAAGACCGATCCTTACTTCTTTGATTTCAACTATGTGCTGTTTTTTACGAGCTTCCTTTTCGCGTTTAGACTGTTCAAAACGGTATTTGCCGTAATCCATAATACGACAAACCGGCGGATTTACCATTGGCGCGATTTTAACCAAATCCAAATTTTTGCTTTCGGCAATTTTCATTGCTTTCTCGACCGACATCACGCCAATCTGTTCGCCGTTTTCGTCAATAACACGAAGCTCGCTGTCTCGAATCTGATTGTTTACCTGCAGTTCCTTAATTGCTATGAGTAGCACCTCCACCATAAAAGTTATAATAATACAAAAAGCGGACAGTAACCCTGCCCGCATACCGCCCGGTATAAAACCGGGTATTAACCGTATTGACCAACCAGGAACAAAATCCGGCGGTGAGAGCGGGCAAAATCGCTCTGCTTTGTTTATTACGTAGCTATTATAGCAATACGTAATATACTTGTCAATAAAAATTTAAAATGCGGGAGCTTTTGATTGAAAACTTTTTAATTTTGTGATACAATTATTCTCGATTTGTTATGCAGCTTTATAACGGTGTCAGAAAGCCGTCTTTAGCCTTTAAGGCGTATTATCACGCCTTTATTTTTATCGGTTTCTGGCTTTACCGCTGATATGATATTCACGTTTAAGGAGTTTTTTTAATGGAGTCCATTAAACAGGTCTGGTCAAGCATTCTCGATTATTTAAGAAAGCAGGAAGATATAAGCGAAGTAGCATTCAATGTCTGGCTTAGCTGTATTGAGCCCCATTCCATTTCTGACGGCAATGTTGTGGTTTTTGTCAACACTAATTTTCAAAAGAAGATTATAAGCGAGCATTACGCGGACAGGCTGTGCGACGCATTCAACCATGTTCTCGGTATTCCTCTTGGTCTTAAAATCGAGTCAAGCGAGGATATAAAATCGGGAAACCTAACTTCTATTGACGATTCTTCCGAGTCGGGCAATCTTTTCGGACAAAAAGATTCTGATTATGAATATTCTTTTGAAAATTTTATTGTAGGTTCTTCAAACAAATTTGCTCATGCGGCATCACAGGCGGTGGCAAGTAAACCTGCCGGTTACTATAATCCTCTTTTTATATATGGCGGCTCAGGCTTGGGAAAAACACACCTTCTCTATGCAATATGCAATGAAGTGCGAAAAAATTCGCCTTCGGTCAAAATTATTTACACTAAGGGCGAATACATTGCCAACGAGCTTATAGAAGCAATAGGTACGGGCAGCACACCTGATTTTCGTGCAAAATACAGACAGGTTGACGTGTTGCTTGTTGATGACATTCAATTTATCGCAGGCAAGGTGTCAACTCAAGAGGAATTTTTCCACACATTTGACGCGCTTCATCAGGCAAACAAGCAGATTGTTCTTACATCGGACAGGCCCCCAAAAGAAATAGCTACTTTAGAGGAAAGGCTGCGCACCCGTTTTGAAATGGGACTGCTTGCTGATATTCAGCCGCCCGACCTTGAAACACGCATTGCAATTGTAAAAAGAAAATCTCAGCTTTTGGACCTTGCAATGCCCGACAATATTGCAGAATACATAGCTACCCAGCTAAAAAATAATGTCCGCCAGCTCGAGGGAGCTGTCAAACGTATACGAGCTCAATATCTTCTTGGCGGGGAGCAGCCGTCTATCATCACGGCACAAAATGCAATTCGCGATATACGCAATGACAGCCAGCCTGTTCCGATTACTGTTGAACGTATTATCAACGAGGTTAGCCGCACCCTCAATGTTACCCCGGACGACATTCGTTCGTCAAAACGGTCGGCTCCTATTTCCCAGGCACGGCAGGTTGCAATTTATGTCGTAAGGGATATTACCGGGTTGCCGATGAAAGCAATCGGTCATGAGTTCGGGACGCGCGACCATTCAACGGTTGTGTACGCAATAAAGAAGGTTGAAACGCGTATGCAAAAAGATTTATCTTTTAAAGGAATGGTAATGGACATTATTAAAAATATAAGCGAAAAATAAGTTTCATCATATTATAAACAGCAATTCAACATTAAGAGTCTACTTGTTCAGCCGTTTTCTGACCAAGCTTTACAATGAGGTGGAATATATTCTACGAGTTTCAACACTAAATAAGCTTTTAAACTTAGTTTTCCTTATTCCACCAACAAATTTCAACGCGTGTGTGAATAGTTTTTTTTCTTTTCACATTTTACCCAAAAATAATAACAGAGTATCGACAGGAAAAAAACACAAAAACATTAGAGTTTATCTCAAAAATGACAGTTTTTAACCATTTCAACAGTGCCTACTATATACTACTATAAGAAAGGTTTGTTATTTATGAATATGTATTGCAATAAACAAGCTTTAATAGATGCGGTAGGAAATGTTCAACACGCCGCGTCGTCAAAATCCTCTCTTCCCGCTTTGGAGGGTATTCTTCTTCGTGCATCGGGTAATTCGCTTTTTTTGGCAGGGTATGATCTTGACATGGGAATAACAACAACAATAGAAGCCCAGGTGCGTGAACCGGGAGCAACAGTGCTCGGCGCACGGATTTTTAGCGACATAGTAAGGCGGTTACCGGCTGACAATGTATTTATTCGTACCGACGAAAAACTTATAACCACAATAGAAAGCGGACAGGCTAAGTTTACAATAATGGGCATATCAGCTGACGAATATCCTGAATTACCGTCTGTCAGTGACGGTGCCGGTTTTACCGTGCCTCAAAACACAATAAAAAGTATGATAAGGCAAACGATTTTTGCGGTAGCACAAACCGACAATCGCCCGGTACATACCGGAATTCAGTTTGAATTGGGAAATAATGATTTACACTTGGTGGCGATAGACGGATCGCGGCTTGCAATGAGATGTGAGAAAGTGCAAAGCAGTGAAGAACTGCGTTTTGTTGTGCCGGGCAAAACGCTGTCTGAGGTTTTAAAACTTTTGACCGATGAGGAAAATCCAATATCTATAGCTGTCGGTAGACGCCATATAGTATTTGAAATTGACGGATATGCTGTTATTTCACGATTGCTTGATGGTGAATTTCTGCCGTATAGGAAGGCAATTCCGGAGCAATCATCGTCAATAATAAAAGTAAAAACAAGGGAAATGATAGATTCAGTAGAGCGCGCATCAATAGTAATAAGCGATAAGTTAAAATCCCCTTTGATTTGTGAGTTTGGGGATGGCAAAATATCGTTTTCTTGTACGACTGCGCTCGGAAGTGCATGCGACTCGGTTAATGCTGAAATTGAAGGAGAACCGGTTGAAATGGGTTTTAACAGCCGATACCTTCTTGAAGCACTTAAAAACACCGAAACTGATGAAATACGCATAGAATTATGCGGTCCGCTTTCACCGATGAAATTGCTGCCTATATCGGGAGAATCGTTTTTGTTCCTTGTATTACCAGTGAGGATTAAAAGATGAATGCAGAAACTGTCGAAATTTCAACCGAAAATATAAAGCTTGATTCTTTCTTAAAGCTTGCCGGCCGGGCAGCTACCGGCGGACAAGCAAAAATTTGGATAATTAATGGCGATATTTTAGTTAACGGTGATGTTTGCTTTGAGCGAGGGCGCAAGCTTTATGACGGTGATTTGATACAGATTAAAACAGATAAAACCGCTTATGTCGTTAAAGGAAAACCCCGCTATAAAAGCGAATGAAAGGCGGACTTTGCTTTGTTGGTAAACCGGATGGAATTTGACGGATTTCGCAATCTTAAAACGGGAGTTTTCTGTCCGGCGTTTGACATCAATATAATATACGGAAAAAATGCCCAGGGAAAGACAAACTTGCTTGAGGCCTTGTGGTTATTTACGGGCTCGCGAAGTTTTCGCGGCGCAAAAGACAGTGAAACAGTTGCGTTTGACAGAAACAGGGCCGAACTTAAGCTGTGCTTTAATTCGGGGGGAAGAGAGCAAAAAGCTGAGATTTTTATCGAAAAACGGCGGATTGCAAAAATTGGCGGAATTCCGCTTTCTTCTTCGGTTAAGCTGTCGGGACGTTTTCGCGCAGTAGTTTTTTCTCCTGCACATCTATCTCTTATAAAAGATGGTCCCGAAGAGCGCCGCAAATTTTTAGACTCCGCTTATTGTCAGCTAAGACCGGCATATCATAAAATTCTCGCTGATTATCAGCGCGCTCTTGTTCAAAGAAATTCGCTATTAAAAAGTATCAGAGATGGCGGCTCGTCTGCTGGAATTGACATTTGGGATGAAAAGCTTGCATTTGCCTCAACTCAGGTTTTTGCGGCGCGCACTGCATATATCCGGCGGCTGAATCCGGCAGTGCAGAAAATATACGCCGGCATATCGCGAGGAAGTGAGACCTTGAATATTAAGTATGACTCTTGTGCGGGCGATGAAACTACTGCTCTCAAAACAGCGTATCAAAACCTATTGCTGCAATTAAAGCAGAAAATAGATACTGATATTGCAGCAGGGTTTACCACAGTGGGTGCCCACCGAGATGATTTGTCGGTGGAAATCAAATCAAAGCCGGTGCGTATATACGGGTCACAAGGACAACAGCGTTCGGCGGTTCTTTCACTAAAACTTGCAGAAGCGTCAATTCTTAAAGAAGAGACAGGAGAACAGCCGGTCGCTCTATTGGATGATGTTTTAAGCGAACTTGACACCAGTCGTCAGGATTATATATTAAATCACATAAATGGCTGGCAGGTTTTTTTAACATGCTGTGACCCATCACCGGTTTATCGCTTAACCGGCGGGCGGGTATTTAAAATTGAACAAGGGCAAATCACGCAAGAACATTAGGTATTGGAGGAAAGTACATGTATCTGCACCTTGGCCAGGATACGGTTGTGCTAATTAATGATATTGTGGGCATATTCGATTTGGAAACATCAACCGTATCAAATTGCTCGCGCCGTTTTTTATACGACGCGCAAAAGGGCGGACGTGTTTTTAATATATCAGACGAGTTTCCGAAAACTTATATAGTTTGTGTAGACAGTGCGGGCAAGGAAACCGTTTATATTTCCCAGATTTCTTCTGCAACGCTGAGAAAACGGGCGGCATTTAACGAGGGGAATTCAGATTTACTGTCTTATTCGGAACGCTAAATTAAAGAACTTATACGCAAACGGAGGTAAAACCCATGGAAACCGGGATGGAAAATAGCATGAATTTAGCAGGGGATGCATCATCATATGATGAAAGTCAGATTCAGGTGCTTGAGGGTCTCGATGCTGTCCGCAAACGCCCCGGCATGTATATCGGCTCGACCGGCCCTAAAGGATTGCATCACCTTGTATATGAAATTGTTGATAATTCAATTGATGAAGCCCTTGCCGGATTTTGCACACAAATTGATGTAGACATACTGCCGGGAAATATAATTTCTGTCCGTGACAACGGAAGAGGTATACCGGTGGGTATTAACGAAAAACTCGGAATACCAACCGTCACTGTTGTGTTGACCGTACTGCATGCGGGCGGCAAGTTTGGCGGTAGCGGGTATAAAGTTTCCGGAGGTCTTCACGGTGTGGGCATGTCGGTCGTAAATGCGCTATCCGAATGGCTTGAGGTCGATATTTCCCGCGACGGCAAGGTATACCATCAGCGCTTTGAACGCGGGGTTGCCGTAACCGAGCTTAGTGTTATTAGTGATTCGAGCCATAACGGCACTCTTATACGATTTAAGGCTGATCCGCAAATATTCACCGAAACAACCGAATATGATTTCGAAGTGCTACAAAAACGGCTGCGCGAACAGGCATTCCTTAATGCAGGGCTTAATATACGGCTAAACGATTTGCGTGATCCCAATGCTATACGCAATGAAAAATTCTGCTATGAGGGCGGAATAGCTTCTTTTGTTGAATATATGAATAAAACCAGAGGATATCATGTTTTGCATCCCGATGTAATTTTTTTATCAACAAAAGTTGACGATTCAATAGCCGAAGTTGCATTGCAATACAATGACAGCTATAACGAAATTATAGTGTCTTTTGCAAACAACATTCATACCGTAGACGGTGGTACACATGAAACAGGGTTTAAAACTGCAATTACACGTATTTTTAATGATTATGCAAGAAAGCACGGGATGTTAAAGGACAACGACTCCAGCCTAAAAGGCGACGATGTGCGCGAAGGCCTGATTGCAGTAATTAGTGTAAAGCTCAAGGACGCACAGTTTGAAGGGCAAACAAAAGCAAAGCTTGGCAACACTTCGATGGGTTCGCTCGTAAATTCTCTTTTGGGAGAAAAGCTCGTGTCGTTTCTTGAAGAGAACCCAAATGTTGCCCGTGCAATTCTTGAAAAATCGATTAATGCGGCACGTGTTCGCGAGGCGGCGCAGCATGCAAGGGAGCTTGCACGCAAAAAAAGCGGTTTGTCATCAACACGCATGCCCGAAAAGCTTGCCGATTGTATATGGAATGACCCGGAACGAACAGAGCTTTATATCGTTGAGGGAGATTCGGCGGGCGGCTCGGCAATTCAGGGGCGAGACCGCAATTTTCAGGCTATTTTGCCTTTATGGGGAAAAATGCTTAATGTTGAAAAGGCAAGAATTGATAAAGTATACGCAAATGAGAAATTGATTCCTGTTGTCGTTGCATTGGGCTGCGGCATAGGGGAAGATTTTGACATAAGCAAGCTAAGATACGGAAAAGTAATCATCATGGCCGACGCAGATGTTGACGGCTCGCATATAAGAACACTTCTGCTTACTTTCTTTTTCAGGTATATGCGCCCACTTGTCGATAACGGTCACGTATATATCGCACAGCCGCCGCTGTTCAAGGTGTCAAAAGGCAAACAAGTAAGGTATGCTTTTTCGGATGAACAAAGAGACAAGTATATTGCCGAGTTTGGCGGCAAAGCAGATATTCAACGCTATAAAGGTCTTGGTGAGATGGATCCAGAGCAACTTTGGGAAACCACAATGGATCCGGCTTTCAGAACAATGTTAAGAGTTGAAAATGATGATTATGCTGCTGCAGACGAAACATTCACAATATTAATGGGGGACAAGGTTGAGCCAAGACGCGAATTTATTGAAAAGAATGCAAAGTATGTTAAAAACTTGGATATATAACGGTGTTCTAATAGGGGTGAACAAACCACATGAGTGAACAGTTGTTAAACAAAGCTGAAATATCCATAGACCCGACCGATAAAGAATATAAAGATGCGTGGCTGCTTGCCGAACGCGCAGGTGGTTGGTTGCGTCCACTTCCGTTAGTTGTTTTTATAGCGGCTGCGTTATTATTTGCGGGATTGTGTTCGTTAGACTGGTTTCGCCACAACTACTCATCGGTGTTTTTGCCGTTATTGCTGTGTTTTTGCTGCCCTGTGCTGCTTATGGTTTTCTTTTTTGTTGTGCCCAAAAAGATAGAAACGCAGGCGTCACGCGACTATTTAACATATAAAACGTTGATGGCAAAGGCTACAATTAAGCTCAATGCGGATACTGTTGTAACATCAACGGAAAATCTTACATTTAATGACTCATACGCGCTGATGGCAGGCTGTATTGAAACACCACAGCTATTTGTTCTCATAAAGGACAGAGAGCGTATATTGATTATACCGAAACGGTGTTTGCCAACCGAAAATGCCGATAATATAGTTAAGTTTTTACGGCATGTGTTTGCTCGTAAAAGACGAGTAATGAAAAACTGGGCTTTTTAACTTTTTTGGGAGGCGTTTTTGTGTGCCATGATAGCGATATAAAACTCAGCGTTCTTGTTACGCGTGAAGAATACTGTGAGGCTGTTGCGCACGAAAAGAGAAAATCACGCAGGCATATTGTGCCGCTATTTAATGTCATAAGCGCCGTATTGATCATACTCGGCTTTGCCGGGTTGTTCTTCGGAGATAATATATCATTGTCGCCGGCAGCAGCTTTTTGTCTAATACTGTCGGGATTGGTAGCAGCCTGTTATGACGGAATTTTTGCACCTGTATTCGATAAGGCGGCAGCAGCTCGTGAATTTAATGAAAAGCCCGATTTGCATTATGCGACGACATATACAATTAAAGACGACTTGATTGTGATAAAAAATGAATGGGTGCAGGGAAAGATTTCAATATCGCAGCTAACCAGATGGAGCGAAACCCCTACACTGTTTATAATGGCGGTAGGCCGAGAGCTTAGCATCTCAATTCCGAAACGCCTGCTAACCCCCGAACAACAAAACAAGCTTCGGCAGATACTTCATACTGATTCGGGCGGCTCGAAAACGATTTGAATTACCCGGGGAGAGGTTTAATGGATTATATGGAAAACAATAATGAAGACGTTCATGGGCAAGAGGTTTGCTTAAAAGACGCTCCTACACGTTTATGCACAGATGGATTGTCTCCTTTAGGAAGTATGGCAAGCTTCCCTGTTGATATTTCACGCGATGAGTTTGTTAGGTTTAACATGATTGTATCTGCGACAACCGGTCTGTTAAGGCTTCGCAAAGGGCAGATGATATTGCACATCGGTATATCGGCAATAGTCTTGTTTATGCTATTGAGCGATTTTATTGCATACCGCAGCATAAACCCCTCGCTTGTATTAATGCTGATATTTGCTGCCGCTGCCGGTATTGCCGCGTTCTACGGAGCACCGTCATATGTGAAAAGGGCGGCTCAACGGGCGTATGAACAAAGTCGCTTAACCGGACACACATATTATGGCATAATTTCTGTATATCCTGATAGAATTCAAAAACAAAGCCAAAAGACAACAGTTACTCTTAGCTTTTCGGACAATGTTCTGTATATTGAAACAAGGGACATGATAATATTTTTGTCACCAAAGCAGCCGGCAATTGTAATACCTGCCCGTTGTATAGATAAGGTCAATACACAGGAAGTGAGGCGCGCAGTTTTTATTGGCATACCGCCCGTACGGCAACGCATTGAAGACCGCATAATTCCGGCAGAAAAGCCTTGCATTTTGCCAAAAACAGATTCACCTGCAAACGAGTGGGATACCGATAGCGGTATTCATATAAATGTTAATTATAACAAAGATGAATTTATAAAAACGGCATGGGACACGGCACTAAATGCGTTTATGAAAATGCTTCCGGCTTACAGTGTTTTTGCTTTGATTGCAGGACTTACGATAGGATTTTTATATAGCTTCGGGGCGGGATTAGTTGTATATTTAGTGATCAACACAATTGTGTTTTTGCTTCAGGTGCCGGGCACACGTACAAAAGCCAAGTTAATATATGATAATGCGAATACCGATATATCGGTATGTTTTACTGAACAAGGCATAATTGTTAAATCCCGCACAAATGTATCTGAAATCAGGCTAAAATGGTCCGAGATTACGCGGGCGGTTGCTGCTAACGACAGCTTTAAGTTTTATTCGCGCTATGCCATTTTGAGCATTCCGACAAGGTGTGTTGCAGACAAAGATGCTTTACGCAGCTTTGTCGACAGTCATTATCCCGCTTCATAACATTAAATATTATATTCAATGTGCCGGCTTGCGGCACGGAAAGGCTTGGATTTAATTATGGATGAACTTAACAAACCCGTAAATAAAGTGGTTAATGTTGATATTGAACGAGAGATGAAAAAAAGCTTTCTCGAATATTCAATGTCGGTTATTATTGCGCGCGCACTTCCCGATGTCCGGGACGGGCTTAAACCTGTGCACCGCAGAATACTGTATACGATGCATGAAAACAGCCTGACGCCTGATAAGGCGTATCGAAAAAGTGCGGATACGGTTGGTTCCGTGCTCGGTCGTTACCATCCCCATGGTGACGCTTCGGTATATGACGCCATGGTTCGTATGGCTCAGGATTTTTCGCTTCGCTATCCCTTGGTTGACGGACACGGAAACTTCGGGTCGATAGACGGGCACCCCGCTGCTGCATATAGATATACCGAAGCGCGCATGAGCCGCATTGCAATTGATATGCTTGCCGATATCGAAAAAGAAACAGTGGATTATGCACCAAACTATGACGATCGCTTAAAAGAGCCCGTCGTTTTGCCGTCAAGGTTTCCCAATCTGCTTGTTAATGGATCGACGGGTATTGCAGTCGGCATGGCAACCAATATACCGCCTCATAATCTTGGCGAGGTTGTTGACGCAATATGTCTGCTAATTGACAACCCCGATGCTGAATTGGCAGAAATAATGGAACACATTAAAGGTCCGGATTTCCCAACCGGCGGCATAATTATGGGATATTCCGGTATTCGCGCAGCGTATGCCACGGGACGGGGTCGCGTGATTGTTCGGGCGCGTACAGAAATCGAGGAGATTCAAAACGGGCGTTTCAGAATTGTTATTTCCGAAATTCCTTACCAGGTCAATAAATTAAAATTAGTCAAATCTATTATCGAGCTTGCAGACAGCAAGCGTATCGATGGCATTGCCGATGTTGTGGACCATTCAAGCCGTGAAGGAATGCGCATTGTAATAGATTTGAAAAGAGATGCAAACCCGCAGGTTGTCTTAAATCAGCTTTATACGTTTACTCAGATGCAGTCAACGTTTGGCGTCATTATGCTGGCTTTAGTAAATGGAGAGCCAAAAATCCTGACACTTAAACAAATGCTCGGGGAATATATAAAATTCCAAAGCGATGTCATAACACGCCGTACGCGTTATGATTTGCGTAAAGCGGAAGAACGCGCACATATCATGCAGGCATTGAAAACGGCATGTGATTATATTGATGAAGTAATAAATATTATCCGATCGTCTAATGATATTCCTGTTGCCAGGCAGCGGCTGATGGAGCGGTTTGAATTTGACGAAATTCAGGCCGACGCAATAGTCAAAATGCGGCTTGGACAACTTGCAGGGCTTGAGCGCAAAAAGATTGAGGACGAGTTAAATGAATTGCAGCAAACGATAATTGAGCTAAAAGCAATCCTTGCCGATGAACAGAAGATAAAAGCTATCGTTAAAGATGAATGCATAAAAATGAAGGACAAATATAATGATGAACGCCGCACCGAAATTTCACGGGTTTCGGGCGAAGTTGATATTGAGGACTTAATTCCGGTTGAAGATTGTGTGCTTACATTGTCTCATTTTGGGTATATTAAAAGACAGGCGGTCGACACTTATAAGTCACAGCGTCGCGGAGGGCGCGGAATTATCGGAATGACGACGCGCGACGAGGATTTTGCCGAAACCATGTTTGTATGTTCAAGTCACGATTATGTGATGTTCTTTACCAGTGAGGGTCGTGTCTATCGCCTCAAATGCTATGAGGTGCCGGAAGGCAGCCGTACAGCAAAGGGTGTCAACGTAGTCAACCTGCTGCCGCTTTCACCTGATGAAAAGGTTACTGCAATGATACCCGTATCGGAGCTTGATCAAGAGAAATATTTGTGCATGGTTACGCGCAAAGGCATTATTAAGAGAACACGGCTCTCTGCTTATTCAAATGTTAGAAAAAGCGGTTTGATTGCCGTTAATTTGGATGAAGGGGACGAGCTTGCATGGGTGCGTCTGACGGATGGGTATCAAACATTGATTGTTGGTACGCGTAAGGGTAAAGTGATACGCTTTGACGAAAACGATGCACGCGTGCTTGGACGTACAGCGCGCGGAGTAAAAGCCATTACGCTTGAAAAGGGTGATGAGGTCATTGGTATGTCGGTATGCCGGCATGACGGATTTTTGCTGACAGTTACAGAAACAGGATACGGACGATTAAGCGAGCTTGACGATTACCGAATTCAATTACGCGGCGGCAAAGGTCTGATAAATTACCATACAAGAAAATTTGGCAATGTTGCGGCAATTAAAGTTGTAGATGTGAGCGATGATATTATACTAATAGCGTCGGACGGTATAATTATCCGTATGGCGGCAAACGAAATCAGGCTGTGCCATCGCCCGTCAAAGGGTGTCCGTGTTATGCGGCTTGAAGACGGAGCACGCATTGTTTCGCTTGCAAGAGCTCCGCAAGAGGAATTAGACGAAGAGGACAATGCGGATACCAAAATGCCGGAAAAATGCGACGCTTTAGATGATGAAGAAGAGTCGCCTGCCGACACAAACAAAGAAAACGAGGATAACGAAGAATAGACTTATAACGGAAGGGGCAAATTTTGTGCGCGCCTTATCTTTTACTTCAAAGTTTTTCATGTGGTTCTTTTTAGTATTTTATTCTTTAATTCAAGTATTAGCGATATTTGCACTCATGAGCAACAATCACAGTGCGATTGAGGCGGGACGCACAGACAGTGTTTACAGTGTAGCCCCACTTATTGCAGCAACGTTGATGATGATACTGGCCGTGAGTTTATTTACGGTTTTTGCTAAAAGAAGATATATCGGAATCATAGTTGCCACTGTTGCGGCAGCAATTATGCTGGTTGTCGCACTTGACTTGGGGCGCACGTTCCCGACATCGGTCGGCGTTGGTGATACAGATGTGGGACTTAGCACATGGAAAATAATATGGAGGCATATCGGAATTGCCATTATACCGGTATTTATGCTCAGTGCATGGCTGTCCGAACGATATGCGGATAAGGTCGATTTACAAAGGCGCGAGGACAAGCCGGGTTATAATTTATCGGGTAATGCAATTTTTAAGGACGTAGACAGTGATAATTACACACAGCCGCAGCAAAGGAAGCTTAAAAGATCTTTAAGAAAAAGATTAGAAAAGCAGTAAATTTGATTTCAGAACAATTCATAATACATGCAGCAATCGACGCAGCGATATTATTAGTGTGTATTATTTTTAAATGGATTGTGTCTTTTTCAAGCTATTTTGTCAAAAAGGAGTTTTAGTTATGGCTGGACATTCGAAATGGAGCAACATAAAACGCAAAAAAGAGAAAACAGACAGTCAGAGGGCAAAAATATTCACAAAAATCGGTCGAGAAATTGCAGTTGCAGTACGTGACGGCGGGGGTAGTGACCCCTCAAGCAACTCCAAACTCAAAGATGCAATCGCCAAGGCAAAAGCTAATAACGTGCCCAATGATAACATAGAACGCATGATTAAAAAAGCTGCAGGGGAGGGTAGCCAGGAAAATTACGAGTCCATACAATATGAGGGATACGGGCCGGGCGGCATTGCGATAATAGTTGAAACACTGACCGACAACAGAAACCGTACAGCGGGAGATTTGCGACACTATTTTGATAAGTGGGGGGGCAACCTCGGAACAACGGGTTGTGTCGGATATCTTTTTTCTATAAAAGGAATAATAATTATTGAAGCCGATGGGATAGATGAGGATAAAGCAATGGAGGACGCTCTTGAAGCAGGCGCCTTTGATTTTAATAAAAGCGGCGATGTTTACGAAATAGCTACTGAACCTGCCGACTTTGAAGCTGTGCGCGACAATTTATTGAATAAAGGATATGTGTTTGAGTCTGCACAATTGGAGCAGGTTCCCGATGTTTATAATAAAATTGAAGATAAAGAGCAAGCCGAAAAATTAGTTAAGCTGCTCGATATGCTTGAAGACAACGACGATGTGCAAAATGTATGGCATAACTGGGACCAGAACGATTAAAACTAAGCGTGTGTATCGGTGGCGGCTGTCCTGTTTGATTGGATGGCCGCTGTTTTTGGAGGATGATAGGGCAATATGAGCGATGTTATTGCAGCAATTGCAACGGCAGCCACTCCCGCGGGAATCGGTGTAATCAGATTGTCGGGAGATACCGTTTTTGAGGTAGGCGAGCGCATTTTTCGGGCTAAATCAAAAAAACGGATTTCAGATGCGGCAGGATATACTGCGTTGTATGGTTGGGTTTATGATGACCAAGGCGATATTGACGAGTGTATTGCTTTAATATTTAAGGCACCCCGCAGCTATACCGGTGAAAATGTGATTGAGTTGTCATGTCATGGCGGTCTTTATGTGCTTCAACGAGCACTGCGCGCTGCAATTTCGGCCGGTGCGCGCCCGGCTGAGCCGGGCGAATTTACAAAGCGCGCGTTTATAAACGGTAAAATAGATCTGACGCGTGCCGAGGCCGTTATGGATTTGATTAATGCTAATAATAGGCTTGCGGCTAAAACCGCATTGGCGTCAAGCGAAGGTGCGCTTTTTAGACGCATGCAAAAAATAAAGCATGATTTGACGGTGGCTGCGGCAGGACTGTCTGCTTATGTAGATTATCCTGACGACGATATTCCCGAGGTTGAGCCTAAGTCACTTGACAATGTTTTGGCAAACGCACAAAGTCAGTTATCCGATTTGCTTGATAACTTTGAATCTGGCCGCATAATGCGTGAGGGTATTGACACAGTAATTGTCGGCACACCCAATGTTGGTAAATCCACGCTTATGAACCTGCTCGCCGGTTGCGAACGCAGCATTGTTACGCCGATTCCTGGAACAACGCGTGATATAGTGGAGGAAACTATCCGTCTTGGAGATGTTGTTTTAAGGTTAGCTGACACTGCCGGACAAAGAATTACGGCCGACGATGTTGAAAATATCGGTGTGCAGCGGGCACGTGAGCGCATGGACAGGGCATCACTTGTGCTTATAGTGTTTGACGGTTCACAGGCCTTGACAGAGGATGACCTTAAGCTTGCCGAAGTGGCGTCAAAACAAACTGCAATTGCCGTAATAAACAAATCTGATAAGCCTCAAATAATAAACGATGAGTATATTAGAAGGCTATTTAAACATGTTGTTATAATCTCTGCCCAAAAAGTAAAGGGCATAGACGACCTTAAAAAAGCACTTAATGAAGTTACCGGCTTATCAGTTTTGAGCGGTGATCAGCTCTTACTGTCAACAGAAAGACAGAGAGATTGTGCACGCCGTTGTTTGGAAAACGTCGATAAAGCGCGGGATGCGCTTTCGGCAGGTATTACATTGGATGCGGTCGGAGTCTGCATAGACAGCGCAATTTCTGCATTGTTGGAGATGACGGGCGAACGCGTAACAGAAACCGTGGTTGATGAGGTGTTTTCTCGGTTTTGTGTGGGAAAATAATGATGTTACCGCAGAGTCTGACAACAAATAGTATAATATAATTAAATTAACACTAACAGTAATAAGGATTGAATGACAATGGGTTATTTTGCCGGACGATATGATGTGGCGGTAATAGGTGCAGGGCATGCCGGCATAGAGGCGGCACTTGCGGCGGCGCGTTTAGGCTGCTCGACGGTGTTATTCACATTAAACCTTGACTGGATAGCAAATATGGCATGCAACCCTTCTGTCGGCGGAACAGCCAAAGGGCATCTTGTACGCGAAATTGATGCATTAGGCGGTGAAATGGCAAAAGCGGCTGACATGACGCTGCTGCAATCTCGAATGCTAAATCGAGGAAAAGGGCCGGCAGTTCACTCACTGCGAGCCCAAATTGACAGGCGTGAGTACACGAGTGTGATGAAATACCGCCTTGAAACCACGCCGGGACTTGATTTGCAACAGGAAGAGGTAATTGGCATAAAACGCCACGAAAAAGGATGGCTGGTTCAGACAAAGCTTGAAGGCGAATACCTATCAAAAACTGTAATTGTCGCGTCGGGTACTTTTTTGAAAGGCAAGGTTTTTGTGGGTGATATTAACTTCGATGGTGGACCTGACGGCATGTTTGCAGCAAACGCTTTGTCAAGCTCACTGCAACAGCTCGGCATATCGCTACGACGCTTTAAAACCGGTACCCCGGCGCGGGTGCTGCGTTCGAGTATTGATTTTTCAAAAACAGGCAAGCAGCAGGGTGAAGACCCGGTTATTCCGTTCTCATATGAAACCAAAACAAAGCTTGAAAACAAAGCTGATTGCCATATAACTTGGACAAATGAAAAGACAAAAGACGTTATTAAACGAAACCTCCATCGATCTGCACTATACGGTGGAATAATCCACGGCGTGGGACCAAGGTATTGTCCAAGCATTGAGGATAAAATTGTAAAGTTTGCCGACAAGGAACGGCATCAGGTTTTTATAGAACCCTGTGGACTCAAAACCGAAGAAATGTATTTACAGGGCTTGTCTACTTCATTGCCTGTCGATGTGCAACTTGAATTGCTTCACACTGTTGAGGGACTGGAGAATGTAAAGGTCATTAGACCAGCCTATGCTATGGAATATGATTGTTGTGACCCGCTTCAATTGGACAGCTCGCTCGAGTTTATTAATATTCCGGGGATTTACGGTGCGGGGCAGTTTAATGGCAGCTCAGGTTACGAAGAGGCTGCTGCTCAGGGACTGGTTGCAGGCATTAATGCAGCGCTTAAGGTGCAGGGTCGTCCACCAATGCTGCTTGACCGTGCGTCGAGCTATATCGGAACGCTTATTGATGATTTAGTAACAAAAGGGTGTACCGATCCTTACCGTATGATGACCTCAAGATCAGAATATCGTCTTATATTAAGGCAGGATAATGCTGATGAGCGTTTGACACCGATTGGAAGACAAGTTGGACTTGTAGATGACGAAAGATGGGAAAATTATTGTCAAAGGCAAAGTGCAAAAAAAGCTGAGCGTCAGCGACTTTATCAGACAATTATACCACCGAACGAAAAACTTAATCAGATACTTGTTTCATGTGAAACAACGCCTGTATCAACCGGCGTGAGACTTGAAGATTTGCTAAAGCGTCCTCAGCTGAACTATGAAAAGCTGTTACCTGTTGATAAAAAGAGGCCGAAGCTTGACCCGATGGTTAAAGACCAGGTAGAGATCGAGTTAAAGTATGAGGGATATATAAAAAGACAACAGTCGGCGATAGAAGAAATGAGAAGACTTGAAAGCCGACAACTTTCAGTAGACATTGATTATACAGCGATAGGCGGACTAAGGAAAGAAGCTCAGGAAAAACTCATGAAAGTTAAACCCACAAGTCTTGGGCAGGCCTCACGAATAAGCGGAGTAAGTCCTGCAGATATATCTGTTTTGATAGTGTGGCTTAACAGCCGCCAAAATCATTAACGCAAAGTTGTCGGGGTTGGGCAGTTATATGGATTGAAAGGCAAGGGTTGTGAATGGAAAAAATTGACCGCGGTTTATTGTTTGAACAGGCAAAAATGCAAGGCGTAATTCTTGACGATCATATGATTGATGATTTTGAACTGGCAGCGAACATGCTTATTGAATGGAACCATAAGATAAACCTGACATCTATAACAGACTTGCAGGATATTGTAATAAAGCATTTTGCCGACAGCCTGACAATTGCAAGCCTGCTTCCTAAAACAAGGTTTTCACTAATAGATGTAGGAACCGGAGCGGGTTTTCCGGGTGTGCCGCTTGCTATTGTGCGAAAAGATATAAAGCTCACATTGCTTGATAGTCTTAATAAGCGAGTTGTTTTTCTCAAGACGCTGTGTAACAAACTTGGAATACAGGCGGATATTGTCCATGGGCGTGCCGAGCTGGTCGGGCGCAATGAAAAAATGCGCGAAATGTTTGATGTAGCAACAGCAAGAGCGGTTGCAAGTCTTCCGATTTTGTGTGAATATTGTCTGCCTCTTGTAAAGTTAGGTGGACGCTTTATTGCAATGAAAGGACCATCGGGTGAAATGGAAGTAGAATCTGCCCAAAATGCGGCCTCGGTACTGGGCGCAAAACATTCTTTTACAGAACACCGCAATATCGGAACGCAAAGTGATATATGCCGGGCATTGTTAGTGTATGACAAAATAAAACAAACCCCGCCTCAATACCCGCGTATGTTTTCGAAAATTAAAAAACAACCCTTGTAACACATTTATACGACAACAGAATTCCGCAAAATAGAAAGTGCATATATGATATACTGGCGAAAAAAAGGAAGTGTCAGTCATGCGCTTTAAGAATTCAAATCGCAGGTATAAAGCAAACGGTCGGATTCTGATGATTCCGGTTGATGAAATTAATTCTAATCCGGATCAGCCACGGCGGGAATTCAGCTATGAACGGCTAATTGAACTGGCACAAAGTATTAATGAAAATGGTCTGCTGCACCCGATTACGGTGACTTTTAATAACGGTGAGCCAATGCTTATTGCAGGGGAACGCAGACTCAGAGCGGCAAAAATTGCAGGAATGCGTGAAATTCCCTGTATAGTTTCACAGGCAACGGGCCCGCGCGCTGCACTGCTTGCATTAATCGAAAACTTACAGCGTGAGGATATTAATTGCTTTGAAGAAGCCGAAGGGATCAAACGGCTTATTGAAATACACGGAATTACACAGGAAGAAGCGGCACAACAACTTGGCTGCGCTCAATCTACTATCGCCAACAGATTGAGGCTTTTAAGATTGACTCAGGAAGAGCGTCTAATGATTTTAAAAGAGGGCTTGAGCGAACGCCATGCGCGCGCGTTGTTACGGCTTGAGGGTCCAAGTCGCATGCATGCACTTCAGAGAATAATAATTGCAAAGCTGAATGTTGCCCAAAGTGAAAGGCTGATTGAGGACATTCTTGCAAATAAAAAAGCTGATGTTAAGCGCAAAGCACCTGTTCCGCTTGTGCGGGATGTCAGGCTTTTTTTTAACACGGTAAATCACGCGGTTGATACTATGCGGCGTTCCGGAATTGATGCCAGCACCGAAAAAATTGAAACCGAAAGCTACATAGAGTATCATGTGCGCATTCCTAAAAACAAAATGAGAAAGGGTGCCGCAGGAGCATAAAAATAAATGTAATCCTTTTTAAAGAGTATAAAGCGGGGGAAACCCCGCTTTTTTGTTTCATGTGAAACATTGATTTTTGCGCAAATCCCTTTTAATAATTTATTATTGTGATATAATACTAAGAAACAAAGATTTTCGTAAGCTTACTCACAAAAGACCGAAAACCCATTCTATGTTCTATAAGCGTAGGACGGGATGCCATCATCCCGCTGCAGGGTTGAAAAATTAATCACAGGAGATCATTATGGGAAAAGTAATTGCGGTTGTCAATCAAAAGGGCGGTGTCGGTAAAACCACGACAACTGTCAACCTGGCATCTTCGCTCGGATCACTCGGCAAAAGTTGCCTTTTAGTCGACATAGACCCACAGGGCAATGCTACAAGCGGGTTGGGCATCGATAAGCGTGCAAGCGAGGTGTCGATTTATGAGCTTCTGATTGGTGAAGCACAACCGAAAGAAGCTCTGCGCCATACGCAGTTTGCTAATGTAGACGTGATACCCTCTAACATTAGTCTTGCCGGGGCAGAAATAGAGCTGGTTCAGATGAACCGGCGCGAAAGCCGTCTAAAAGCAGCAATTGCGCATGTTAGAGAAAATTATGAATATATATTGATAGACTGTCCTCCGTCATTGGGGCTGCTTACGCTCAATTCACTTTGCGCCGCCGATACGCTGATTGTTCCAATCCAGTGCGAGTATTATGCACTTGAAGGATTGTCACAACTAATGGCGACTGTGCGGCAGGTCAAACGGCTATACAATTCGGTGTTAGACATTGAAGGGGTATTGCTTACAATGTATGACGGTCGACTTAATCTAACCCAGCAGGTAGTTTCTGAGGTTAAGAAATATTTTCCACGCAAGGTGTTCTCGACAGTTATTCCGCGAAATGTGCGTTTATCTGAGGCGCCAAGCTTTGGAAAACCCATTAACTATTATGATCCTGGGTCGCGCGGCACCGAAGCATATCACGAGCTTGCACGTGAGCTGATTGGCCGCAAATAAATTACATAAGCGAAACGGGGGTTTAATCTGAATGGCAATAAAAAGGGGAGGTCTTGGCAAGGGGTTGGGCGCTTTGCTTGAGGAAAATTCCTTTGAGCAAGAGGGCAAAACAATTACTCTTAAAGTTTCTGAAATTCAGCCAAATCGCAGTCAGCCTCGTAAGCAGTTTGATGACGAAGCACTGGCCGAGCTTGCGGAATCGATAGGTCAGCACGGCATATTGCAGCCTCTGCTTGTAAGACCGTTGACCGACGGTTCATATCAGCTTGTTGCAGGGGAGAGGCGCTGGAGAGCTGCACGCATGGCAGGGTTGTCCGATGTTCCGGTCGTTGTGCGAGATATGGATGATAAGCAAATGGCGGAACTTGCGCTTATTGAAAACCTTCAGCGCGAGGATCTCAATCCAATGGAACAGGCTCTTGGATTTAAAACACTGATGGACAAATATGGTCTTACTCAGCAAGAGGTTGCAAAGGTGGTAAGTAAATCTCGCCCTGCTGTTGCTAATGCGCTCCGACTGTTAAATCTGCCGCAGCCTGTGGCAGATATGGTTCTTGACGGCACATTGTCTGCCGGGCACGCACGGGCAATTTTGTCTTTTCCGTCCGAAAGCGAACAGGTTGAGGCTGCCCGGCTTGCAATTAATAAAGGGCTGTCTGTTCGTGAATTGGAAAACCGTTCAAGGCAAGCACAAAAAGGCGAAATTAAGGATGATAAAAGCACCAAAGCATTTAAGAAAAACAGCTTTTATAACGAGGTCGAAATTGCCTTAACCAATCATTTGGGGCGGCGCGTTCGCGTAACTCATAACAAAAACGGTGGTATGCTACAGATTGAGTTTTATTCAATCGACGATTTGAAAACGCTTGCAAACAGTATTTCAAGCGAATAATATTAAATGCTGCAGTAATTGTTGATGTATAAAAATAAAAGGGAGAAGCCAAATGCTTGACATCAAATTAATAAGAAATAATCCTGATGAGGTAAAACAGGAGCTAAAAAAAAGAAACACAAGCCTTGATAAAGAGATTGATGCAATATTATCAATTGACGCGAAAAGGCGTGAAATTAATTCGCAATCGGACGCATTAAAAGCAAAACAAAATCAAACAAGCAAGGAAATTCCGCGCTTGCGCAAACAGGGTGAAGATTTGGCACCGCTGATGGCACAAATGAAATCAATTTCCGAGCAGGTTAAACAATTGGATGCAACTCTTGCCGAGTTGGAAGAAGAGCTGCAAGGTTATATGCTTGGGCTGCCGAACATTCCCCATTCAAGCGTGCCGGTAGGCAGTGACGACAGTGAAAATGTTGAGATTCGTCGTTACCGGCAGCCGACCGAGCTTGGGTTTAGCGCAAAAGCGCACTGGGATATTGGTGCTGCGCTTGGAATATTGGACAATGAAACTGCAGCTAAAGTAACGGGCACAAGGTTTTATTTTTATAAAGGTGCCGGGGCTCGCCTTGAGCGCTCGTTAGTCAACTTTTTTCTAAATACGCATATCGCTAACGGTTATACCGAGATATTTCCGCCGTTTATGGTAAATCGCTACTCGATGACCGGAACCGGACAACTTCCAAAATTTGAGCAAGACGCGTTCAAGGTGTGTGACACCGACTATTTTTTAATACCCACTGCAGAAGTTCCGGTTACAAACATGCACCGCGAACAAATACTTGACTATTCAAAACTCCCTCTTAAATACTGCGCTTATTCTGCCTGCTTTCGCGCCGAGGCAGGAAGTGCCGGAAGAGACACACGCGGTCTTATACGCCAACACCAGTTCAATAAAGTGGAGCTCGTCAAATTTTCGCTGCCCGAAACAAGCTATGACGAGCTTGAGAGCTTGACGCAGGATGCAGAACGGGTGCTCAAGCTTTTAGAGCTGCCATACAGGGTTGTTGCTCTGTCTACGGGCGATTTGGGCTTTTCGAGTGCAAAAACCTATGACATTGAAGTATGGATGCCGTCATATAATCGATTTGTTGAAATTTCAAGCTGTTCGAATTTTGAAGATTTTCAGGCGCGCCGTGCCGCAATAAGATTTAAGAAAAATGTAAAAGATAAGGCGCAGCTGGTTCACACACTAAACGGTTCGGGTGTCGCAGTTGGCCGTACGGTGGCTGCTATACTTGAAAACTATCAGAACAAAGATGGCTCTGTAACAGTACCCGAAGTGCTGAGGCCGTATATGGGAATTGACATAATAAAGTAAAGCCAACTATGCAACGCAATACGGAAGGTATTAATATGCAATTAATATACAGGTGGTAAATATGAAGAAGTATCCGATACCGACAGAGTTTGTATGGGATATAAATATACCCTCATACGATGTCGGACCGGACAGGCGTTTAAAGCTTTCAAGCCAGCTCAGGCTACAACAGCTTATCGGAGAACTGCATTTCGAGCAAGGCGGACTGGGGTGCGAGGAAGTAATAAAGCACGGAATGACTTTTGTAATTACGCGTCTGAACAGCCGCATTTACCGTGCCCCCTTATTAAACGAGAGCGTGCGCATTGTGACATGGCACCGAAATTCAAAGGGTGCGCAATTCTTCAGATGCTATCAGTTTTTAGACAGTCAGGGCACGCCGCTGATTGACAGTGTTTCGGCTTTTGCTCTTATCGATTTTAAGACGCATAAAATCTTGAGACCGTCATATTTTGCACAATTTAATGTTAACTGCGAAATCGACAGGTACAACGGGTGTCCGGATCCGAAACGACTAATCATTCCCGACAATCTAATAAAGACCGGTGTACGGCAGATTAGATATTCCGATATTGATTATATTGGTCATCTTAATAACGCAGTATATGCAGATATTATTTGTGATGCAATGCCGGGGGGAATGTGCGACAAGCTAATTACGCAGTTTTCTATTTCATATATTAACGAAGCAGTTGAGGGCGAACAAATCGAATTGTTTACATCAATTGATGAAGACAAAGAGCACGAAAACACAGCATGGTTTGTCGGGCAAGGTAAAAATGCACGATGCTTTGAAGCCCGCGTTAACTATGAAAACAAGAAATAGCAAACATCAAAATAAGGCTGTAATATAAACAAACGGCTTGTTTATATTACAGCCTTTAATAATTTTATACTATTCTACCGATTGTATAAGGATTGCATGGCAAATGCCTTCGTTGTGGCCAATAATTTTGACACGAACAATTTGTCCCGCTGAAAATTTTTTGTCATACGGAGAAATACGAACATTAAAGTACTGCGGCGAATAGCCTTCAACACCGCCATTGCTATGGCGTGTTTCGATTAGCACCTCGGTTTGCCTACCTATCCATCGGTCAAGGTATTTATCACGCGATTCGTTGCATACTTCGGCCATTATATGGTTTCGGCGTGTTTTTTCTGCCGTGGGGATTTGATTAGGGGCCCTTGCCGCAGGTGTCCCGGGGCGAGGTGAGTATGAAAAGATATGAACGCGCAAGAAACCAATACTTTTTACAAATGTCAGCGATTCTTTGAACTCTGTTTCGTCCTCACCCGGAAATCCTACCATAACATCGGTTGTTAGCGCGCAATCGGGGAAATGTTGCTTTAGCATGTCGCATACGCCCCGATATTCCAATGGTGTATAATGCCTGTTCATTCGCTTAAGCGTTTTTTCGCATCCGCTTTGCAGCGAAAGGTGGAACTGTGGACAAAGCTTTTCAAAAGTTGAAAGCTTGGAAATAACCTCAGGTGTCATCGAATCGGGTTCAAGCGACCCCAATCGCACACGTTTTACATTCGGTATAGAACAAGCAATTTCTACAGCATCGCATATTGAGCCATCCCATTCCCGTCCGTAGGATGTGAGGTTTATACCGACTAAAACAATCTCCGAAAAACCTTTGTCTGCAAGGCTTTGAAGCTCCAAAGCAAGCTCTTTGCGAGGTTTGGAGCGCACATGTCCCCGTGCATACGGTATTATACAATACGAGCAGTAACGATCACAGCCATCCTCAATTTTGACAAAAGCTCGAGTGCGTCCTTGAAATTCGTCAATTGAAAGAGGTTCGAATTTATTATTGTGCGGGCTTATTTCAACAATACGCCTGCCAAGAGTTAAATAACGGTTAATTTGTTCAGCCAGTGAGCTGCGCGAAGCATTTCCAAGCACAATATCAGCTTCTGTATATTTTTCGGCAGCTTTAGGAAACGCCTGAGGCATACAGCCGGTTAATACAATTACCGCGTGCGGGTTGCGCCGGCGCAGCCGCCTAAGCAGCTGCCTTAATTTTCTGTCGCTTTCACCTGTTACTGTACAAGAATTTATTACTATTGCAACATCTTGATCTGTCTTTGATGAGTCGGTATACTCACCTGTCGAAAACCCCGATTTCTCCATCAGCCGTCGCATTGCTTGGGTTTCATATTGATTAACCTTGCAGCCCAATGTATAGAATAAAACATGCATTATATTACGCTCTTTCCATTTTAAATAATAATAAAGTATTATCATTATAGCGGTACAGGCCAGGCATTTCAACACACACTAAAAAATATGAGTGGTTGAATATTCCAATTATAAGCGGCGATACTTATATTAATGCCTTGGTGCAAGGTTTTTTATAAACATGGAACCTTGCACTTATAAATCGATCGTCCCCCGACCGATTCATTAAGACAGGCGGCATTATAACAGACAGCCGCCCGAGGGGCTGTTGTCCCACGGGCGGCCAAAGTTATGACATATTCAGTTTTTACCTAAGGTTGTTGCTCTCGTATTGCTGAATCATTTTTTTAACCATTTGGCCACCGATTGAACCTGCCTGCTTAGAGGTCAAGTCACCGTTATAGCCCTGCTTAAGATTGACGCCAACTTCGTTGGCAGCTTCCATCTTAAAGCGATTCAGCCCTTCGCGAGCCTCAGGAACTAAAGCTCTATTATTTCTTGCCATTCTTCTACACTCCTTCATGTCTTGGCGGTGTATACCGCAATAAATTTATTGCGTTTGCCTGTAGTATTTTGAACCGCAATAAATTTATTATTACAGGGAAGTTGTGTAATCGCACGCGTTTTTTACCAAATCAATTAATTTCTTTGCATTTGCGGCAGTAACCGTATATTTGAAGCATGTGGTCTGTTATCTCAAAATCCAAAGACTTTGCAATATCATGCTCTAAATCACCAAGCGGGCATTTAGGAAAATCCAACATACAGTTACATTTTTTGCAAATAAGATAATGTAAATGGTCTTGACCATCAGATAGACTGTAAAAACTTTCTCCGCTTTGGAGCATACCCTGCTTGATTTCATTGCGGGATAGCATGGCGTCAAGATTACGATAAATTGTCGATTTAGCGATATTTGGCTGGATTTTTAATGCTTTAGTGTAAATTTCGCCGGCGGTAAGAGGCTGCTTGGCATTTTTTAATAGCGATAAAATAATCTTTTTTTGTTTTGTGTTTCGTGTTCCGGCCATAAAATATCCGCCTTTCACATAGTATGTCATCTATTTTATTACCCATACAAGCTGTTGTCAAATAGCCAAGTATTTTAATGCTTTGGCACGCTTAATTATTTAGGTGCAAGGTTTTTTTATAAAAAAACCGATAAAACCTTGGCTTATGAATAATTTTATAATAAAAAATAAAATAACAAAAACTTGACTAATATATCATGAGGTGTATACTGTTAATGCAACCCATTCCGATTAACGAGTATTAATAGCGATTGCGAAATACACGGGCAACCACAGGTCGCCTCTAACAAGTTGTGGTTTCATCAAAAAACGCGTACTTTTATAGGGTGTTCGACCCCAAAACCATATATTTGAAATGGATTAAAAGCATATAAAGGTAGGAGTATTGATGACCGGAATAAATAAACAAACAATAGCTATTGCGTTGGTAATGATGTCGATTTTCATTGCTGCGATAATGATTACTGTGTTTTCGGGTAATGCACAGCAAAAAGAAGACCGCATTAGCGTTGTCACATCCTTTTATCCCATTTACAGCGCGGTGAGCCGACTCACGCAAGGGATTGACGGTGTTGAGGTAATAAATCTGACACCTTCACAAACGGGATGTCTTCATGATTATCAGCTTGTTCCCGATGATATTATTGCCCTGACAAACGCTGATGCTTTAGTTATAAACGGCTTGGGGATGGAAAGTTTTCTTGAAGACTCAATAGATCTAAATCCCGATATTAAAGTTTTGGATACATCTATTGGAGCAACATTATTGCCGGGCATTCATAGTCATAACGAACATCATAGCGAACATTATGACCAACACGAGCATGAAAATCAATTCAACGAACACATATGGACTTCGCCCTCCAATCATATAATCCAGGTAAAAAATATTAAAGATTTTTTGGTTAAAATTGATCCTGAACACGCCGATGAATATAATAACAATGCTAAAAATTACATTTCTGAAATTGAAGATATAAAAAATGAACTAATAAATACCGCCCGTATGCTGCCCACAAAAAACTGTATAGTATTTCACGATTCGCTCTGCTATTTTGCCAAAGAAATGGGGTTTAGCCCGATAGCTATGCTATCACTTGGCGAGCAGTCTTATTTATCGGCAAGCCAGCTTGCCGATGCGGCATCGGCCGCCAAAAAATCGAGCAAGGTGCTTTTGCTTTATGACATGCAGCATGATGCCAAGTATAATAACGTAGCAGACGGTGCGTCATATGTGCGGATATTAAAGCTTGATACTGCGGTTGCCGGCAAAGCGAACGATGCTGATGCGTGGATTAATGCTATGCGGCACAATCTTATGCAGTTGAAGGAGGCGGTAAATTGAAAGGATGCAAATTAGATTGCCTTAAGTTGCAGCACATTTCGGTAAAAGCGGGCGATAGCGTTTTGATTCGGGATGTTAACCTTCATGCGCATAGCGGTGAATTGACAGCAATTATTGGGCGCAACGGAGCGGGCAAGTCAACATTATTAAAGGCCATTGTTGGGCAAGTGAAGTATACAGGCAAGGTGATTTACAGCGATTTCGAAGGATCGGTTGTAAAAAGGCCGCTTATTGGCTATGTACCTCAATATCTAAATGTAGAGAGAGGTTCGCCCACAACCGTATTTGATATGATTGCGTCACTGACTACACGTTATCCGCTGTTTTTACAGCGTCGCCACAAAACTGTAAAAAAGCTAACCGAACATCTTGCCGAATTTAATGCCTCGCATCTGCTTAATAAAAATCTCGGCCGGCTTTCCGGTGGTGAGCTTCAGCGCGTTCTTGTTGCCGCCGCAATGCTGCCCAGACCGGATATACTTATAATGGACGAGCCTGTTTCGGGTGCTGACAAGGCTGGTCTTACGCTTTTTTATGATATTATCGGAAGACTTAAGGCGAGTTCCGATTTGATTATGATATTAGTTTCCCATGATTTAGACTTTGTCAAAGAAAACGCAGATCATGTATTGCTGCTTGATTGTGGGGTTGAAATTGTAGGAAGCCCGGATCAGGTTTTCGACAGCAAGGCTTTTAGCCATGCGTTTTCCAATATGCATGGGGCAGGTGAGCGGATATGATAGATTTATTTTTTGACTGGTGGCAGTACGATTTTATGCGAAATGCATTTTTTGCAGTTTTGTTGACAATGCCTCTGTTTTCAATGCTTGGTACCATAGTGGTCAATAACGGAATGGCTTTTTTTTCTGATGCTCTCGGCCATTCGTCACTGACCGGTGTCGGTATCGGCATATTGCTTGGACTCACAGATTATACGCCGGCAATGGTGATATTCGCAGTGGTGTTTGCACTTTTAATGAACCGTATTCGCCATTCTCATATTGCTTCCACAGATACGGTAATAGGAGTATTTTCGGCATGCGGAGTTGCTTTGGGTCTTGTGCTGCTGTCGCTCGGCGGCAGCTTTTCCCGATACCAAAACATTTTAATAGGCGATATATTAAGCATAACAAAAAACGAGCTTATATTGCTTGCAATCACACTCGCAGTATTTC
>JAQVFM010000009.1 GCA_028697255.1 Oscillospiraceae bacterium | reverse complement strand
AAAAGACCATGTCACCGATATGATGGCAGCGACATGGTCTTTGTATTATTCAAGCTCTTTGCCGTTTTCTATTAGTGAATACATATCAACTCGGCGTTTATGGCGTCCGCCCTCAAAGGGTGTTTCGAGCCATGTCCGTGCAATCATAACTGCCGTACCCGAACCAATAACGCGCGCTCCCAATGCTAACATGTTACTGTCGTTATGCATGCGTGAGAGCTTGGCTGAATATGGTTCACTGCATGCTACACAACGAATGCCCGGAACTTTGTTAGCGGCAATTGACATGCCAATGCCGGTACCGCATATAATAATACCGCGCTCACATTCACCCGATGCTACAGCTCGGGCGGCGCGGGCGGCATAAATGGGATAATCGCAGCTTTTTGTTTCATAAGTGCCGAAATCTTTATATTCAAGCCCCATTTCATCTAATAGATTCATTATGTCTTTTTTCAGTTCAATTGCGGCATGGTCGCAAGCAAGAGCAATCATAATAAAACCTCCGTGATACAATAGTGACACTATTATATCACGGATTTCTTTTTTGTAAAACTAATTAATGTCTGCTGACCACAAAAATCATGATTTTTGTGGCTTTAGAGTATCTAAAGATAATATCGTTCGCAAACGGTATTTTTCAGCGAGCATTAATTCCTGATAAAAAATGGTTGAATTTGGGTACCCTCCAAGGCACAACAAATGGTTTTTTTCAAAAGTGAAAAGTCGGCTATCAATGAATTTGGTTTTTTTATCGGATCGTCCTGGATCATTGGCACCATATAGATGTTCTTCTGGTTTTTTAGCAGGCTTATGTTGCGCATAGAAGCGCCTAAAGCGTCATTTGTCGACACAGCAAGCACAACCGGCCTTAAGCATCTTAAGTGTGACTTGACCGCCAGTGTTACAGGTGTGTCGCTTATGCCGCAGGCAAGGCGTCCAAGCGTGCTACCCGTACAGGGAGCAACAACAAGAATGTCAAGAAGGCCCTTGGGGCCTATTGGTTCGACCAGAACCAGTGAATCAAGCGGTTGTTTTCCGGTTATTTCAATTAGTTTTTCCCGCAGTTTTGCGGCAGTGCCGAAGCGCGTGTCAACAGCAGAAGCATTAAACGATAATATTGGCGTAACCTCTGCTTTATTATCTACAAGCGATTGTATTTCGTCAAGAATTTTATCAAAGGTACAAAAAGAACCGGATAATGCAAACCCTATGCGAAGTCCGTCCATTACACCCCCTCCTTTATCATATTAAGGATGGTGTTTTTAATTATCTGACCGGCTGTTTTCGGCGCGACCCGGCCGGGCAAAGATAAAGCCCAAATTGTTTTGATCTGCAGTTCGGCGGCGGCATTGAAGTCCACGCCACCGGGACGCGATGCCAAATCAATTAGCAATGTGTTTTTGTCAAGTGAGCTTAACACGTCGCGATTAAAAATAAGGGCAGGAATTGTGTTGAATATAACGTCAAAGCAACCGGCATCCTTAAAATGTGCAAGTTCAACCGGAGTGCAGCCTTGGGTATCTGCCCACGCTAAATCAGAAAAACGACGCGCTGCTACCGTGACATTTGCGCCCAGCGCATTAAGAAGACGTGACAGAGCACGCCCTACGCGCCCGTATCCGGTAATAAGGCAGCAAGAGCCGTTTATTGTTATCGGAAGCTCCTCCATTGCGAGCTGAATTGCGCCCTCGGCTGTGGGAACGGCGTTGTGGATTGCCAGCTCCTCACGGTGCAGATAATCTGATATCTTTAAACCACGGCTTTCAATTTCGGTGCGCACCTCTTGGGTTATCGCACCACCGACAAGGTGCTGAGATGGTCTGACGGCGTTTAATACCTGGTCAAGGGAAATGCGAGTGCGTGAAAATGGTGCATTAAGTGTAGTTCCGTCGGTGCTTACCGGCATTGGCAGAATGATAAAGTCAGCAAGTGAAATGGCCTGTGCAGGATTAGTGCAGCCTGTTACGCAGGGCGGCAAATCCGTGCTGTCAAACCCCGAGGTGATAACCTTGAAGCCGTCTGAGGCCAACAGTCCTGCCAGATAGGCACAGCGGAGGTCACCGCCGATAACGGCAAAAGTGTCTATGTTCATGATGTAACCCCCTAATGGTAGTCTTGCTATATCCTATGAAACGAGTCGATATACTGTGCCTTATACTGAGTCTATTAAATAACAATTATTTTAAGAGCCTATTGCCATGCCGTTACCGGTCACATAAGATTAATAATATCGCGTTTGTACGGGCGAACTGTGTTCGCTCGCAAATGAGTATATGACGCAATCGACTATAACATATTGACAGAAAGGCTTATGTAAAATAGAATAGACATAAAGTTTAAATTAAAGTCTATGAAAGGCAGTGACAATATAATGAATTTTGCTTTTGGATTTCTTGTTATTGGTATTATTATACCCGCGGTATTGGCTGTTGGATCAGGTGTATTACTCGGGTTTAGTGTGTATTATGATGCCATGTACCGCCGTAATGAAAATGCGGTGATGTGGGCAGTGCTGTCAGGATTTTTTCAATTAGCGGCGCTGATTTATCTTATATTGCATTTTGTTGAAAAACATAAGCCAATGCGCTGTATTCAATGCGGTGAATTTCTTGTACCCGATAGCCGGTTTTGTATGCGCTGCGGAAGGCAGCTGTTTGTACCCGCACCTGAACAGCTACAGATGTATGATAAGCGACGTCGTTTGTTTTTCTGGCTATGGATTGCGTCAATAGCTTTGGTAATAGTAGTCATAATTATTCCGATAATACTTTTAGCTGTTCGTTATTTTATATCGTATGTAAATATTTCGTAGTAACATCAAAAAAGCTGTTGCTAAAGTTCGCAACAGCCTTTTTAATGGTGGACGTTAACGGACTTGAACCGCTGACCCTTCGCACGTCAAGCGAATGCTCTACCAGCTGAGCTAAACGTCCATTTTGATAACGAATGCAATTATATAAAATAATTAGTAAATTGTCAAGGTTAAAAATCGAAAATTTATCTTATACTTACTTTTATCTATGGATGGAGCAATTGTCAATGACATATAAAAAAGCGATTGAATACATTGAATCGCTTAAGTCTGCAGGTATGAAATTGGGTCTTGGGCGAATACGACGCGTACTATCACTTTGTGGCGATCCTCATCGCCATCTTAAATTTATTCATGTCGCCGGCACCAATGGAAAAGGTTCGGTTTCTCGCATGATACAGTCGATTCTAACTGCTGCCGGGTACCGTGTCGGGCTGTTCTGCTCGCCTGCCGTATCAGATCTGCGTGACACAATAACAGTTGACGGAGTGCCTGTTTCAAAACATGACTTTGGAAAAATAACTGCAGAACTATGCTCATTGCAAGAGAATATGAGACATACAAAACGGCTAACCGAATTTGAGTTTTTAACGGCTTTGGCGTTTTTGTATTTTGAGCAAAGCAAAACCGACATTTGTGTTGTTGAGTGCGGCTTAGGCGGGCAGGACGATGCAACCAATGTGATACCGCCGCCGCTTGTCGCAGTTTTTACACCTATTTCGCTTGATCATTCAGCCGTATTAGGTGAAACAATTGCCGAGATAGCCTCAATCAAATGCGGCATAATAAAATCCCCGTGCAAGGTGGTGACATCACCTGTGCAGCACGAGGATGCACTTGCCGTAATTATGCAAAAGGCTGCCGAAAAAGGGTTGTCGGTTAATATGCCGTCTTCAAAAGCAGTAGTGGCCGTCTCTGTCTTGCCGGGATTTACCGAGTTTGAATATGATAGTATGAAAATAGAGTTGCCTTTGACCGGCATATTTCAAGCTGACAATGCTTTGACTGCTATTGAGGCAGTACGCACAATTTTGCAAAACGGATTTTCGGTTACGCGCGAAAGTATTATAAAAGGGCTGTCAGGCGTTACGATGCCATGCCGACAGGAGGTGCTGCGCTGCAATCCGCTTGTTATGGTTGATGGGGCGCACAACACACAGGGGGTGGCCGCACTTGTCGACACGCTGCGCCGACTTTCTATTCATAATCTTACATTGGTGTGCGGTATGCTTGCAGATAAGGATACAGCCGGTTGCATGTCCTTGCTGGCTCCGTTTTGTCGCCGCGTTATATGCTGCACTCCTGATAATCCGCGCGCATTGCAAGCACAAGCACTGGCAGATATTCTAAAGAGCACTTCACCCTCACTTGAAGTCAAAGCTATTGATTGTCCCGCTGATGCACTTGAATTGGCATTGCGCTATAAAGAGCCGCTGCTTGTTTCAGGTTCGTTTTATGTTGCTTGTGCATTACGGCCGATTTTACTAAAGCATATAAATGATAAAATTTATACAATAATGGAATAGTTATAAATTATACCGTGATTTTTTACATATGGTGTGATATAATATAAAAATATTCCGGTGATACGATATCTAATAAATCAAATCGATTAAATCAAATATAGAAACATCCCGCACATGGGTGACAAAAACGGGTGGAGTTAAGATATAATAAAATAATAAGGTATAATAAAATAAAGGGGTAATATAATGAAAAACAGTACTAAAATATTATTTGGTGTTATCGGCGGAGTTTTGGTGCTTGCATTGATTGTTGTTTTGTGGGGTGTTTCCACTTATAACAGTATTGTAAGATCCGAAACAAATGTTGAGGAAAAGGCGAGTACAATAAGGGTAGATTTGCAGCGCCGCAGCGATTTAATTCCCAACCTTGTGGCGACAGTCAAAGGCTATGCCGAGCATGAGCAGGAGATATTCACCGAGCTTGCTGATGCACGCGCGAGGCTGGCGGGTGCTACTACCATTGAGGAGCAGGAGGCTGCTAACCAGGAAATTTCAAGTGCACTGTCACGCCTTTTGGTAATAGTAGAGAATTATCCGGATTTAAAAGCCAATCAAAATTTTATAAATCTTCAGACACAGCTTGAGGGCACCGAAAACCGAATTAGAGTATCGCGCATAGATTATAACAAAGCCGTGCGGGAGTATAATCTTAAACTGCGCAGATTTCCGTCATCAATAATCGCGGGAATGTTTGGATTTGAAAAAGCAGATTTATTTGAAGGCGAGGAAGGGATTGAAGAGGTTCCTGATGTCAGCTTCTAAGGCGGGAGGTAAACGTATGACCGGCTTGGCAAAAAGAATAGTACAAGCGGCGCTCGTTTTTTCCTTTTCTTGCTTTGTTCTTGCAGGCTGTGTTCAGCAAAAGGAAGAACAGCTTAAACCGACTGACAGATTTTTTATAAATGATTTTGCTAATGTTATTTCACAGCAGGATGAGCAGGAAATATTTTCGCTTGGGGTGCAGTTGCAAGAAAAGACCGGTGCACAGGTGGTTGCAGTAACCGTTCAGTCGCTTAACGGTCGTGACATCCGTGATTTCGGCATAAATCTTGCGCGAGATTGGGAAGTGGGGCAGAAGGACGAAAACAATGGCGTTTTGCTATTATTGGCAATTGACGAGCGCGAAGTTAGCATAGAGGTCGGTTATGGCTTGGAAGGCGGCTTGACGGATATTGAAACCGGCATTATCTTGGATAATTATGCGACTCCATATTTAGGAAAAAATGATTATTCCACTGGAATTCGCGAGGCCTATAAAGCGCTTGTCAACGAAGTTTATATTGAGTATGGCATTGAACCTACAGAGGAATATATTCCAGCCGAGGAGCTTGGCAGTACGCAGGAGAATTCAGAGGATTTTGTGGGTGGTCTTTTTGGCGGTCTGGCGCCCATATTAATTATTTTAATTCTTATCGTTTTATTTAACCGCGGTGGTCGACGCGGTCCGCCATTCATATTCTTTGGCGGCGGATTTGGACGCGGCGGAGGATTTGGTTCAGGCCGAGGTGGCTTTGGCAGCGGGGGAGGATTCAGCGGTGGCGGCGGCAGCTTCGGCGGTGGTGGAAGTTCGCGCGGGTTTTAGAAAAAATCAACAAATGGAAAATCGGCGGGATGAGGGCATCCCGCCGATTTTTAGGCAGACATTTTATGGCAACAATTCGCCCTGTGGGGTGGGGGCGGTGCCTTTGCTTTTTGATTCAAAATAGGCATCTAAAACCTTGCGAGCAAGTGCAGTTGACGGACGAGAAGTGCCGTTTTCGAGCACCACTGCTATCGCCACCTCGGGATTTTCGGCCGGGGCATAGGCAATAAACACGCCATGATCGGAGCGGGTTGTTACAATCTGTGCCGTACCGGTTTTAGCAGCGACAGTATATTTTGCGCCGGCAAATTGCGAGCCTGCGGTGCCACCCGGTTTTGCCGCCTTAATCATACCTTCGCGCACTGTATCAATCGCTTTTTTTGACAGCTTGACAGTTGCGGCGACTTCGGGCTCTACAACCGTTTCAACGCCGTCATGGCTACGAATGCTCTTTACAAGATGGGTTTTATATCGAACACCGTCGTTGGCCATTGTCATGGCATAGGACGCAAGCTGTATTGGCGTAAATAAATTGTCAGATTGCCCGATTGCAGCGGCGCATGTGTCGCCGGGGTTCCATATACCACCTATTGATTTTCTGTGGGCGGGGCCTGCCAGCACGCCGGTTGATTCACCAATTTCAATTCCGGTTTTTTGTCCCAAACCGAACAAAGCCGAGTATTCATTCATTTTATTAATGCCTAAACACCGACCTAAATCATAAAAAAACACATTACATGAACGGGATATAGCATTAACTACATTTATTCTGCCGTGATAGTCAAGACATCTTGGTGCGTAACCGCTTGATTCGTAATAATGATACACTCTGTCACAAAAAACCGGCGTTGAGGATGCGTTTATTATACCCTCGGTTATGCCGGCAAGTGCAACGCCCGGCTTCATTGTTGAGCCGCACGCGAATGCGCCCGAAAGTGCGCGGTTATATAGCGGTCTGTCCTTGTCGTTTATAAGCTTTGAATAATCAGCATTATAGGTGGAAAGGTCAAAATCCGGCCAGCTTGCCGAAACAAGCACGCCGCCTGTTTTTACATCTAACATAACTACCGATCCGCTGCGCACATCCTGTCCAACTAATTTGGATGATTTTTGACTGCGAAGCTCGGTTATGGTTTTATTTAGTTCAATTTGAGCAGCATTTTGAACATCATAATCAAGCGTAAGTATTACCGTATTGCCCGGGCGGGGTGCCAGGGTTTCTCTTTTTTCAACTACTGCTCCCGAAGCATCCTTAATTATCGTATTTGTGCCGTTAACACCCCGCAGCTCATCTTCAAGCGCAGCTTCGATACCACTTTTGCCCACAGTATCGCTAAGCAGGTAACCTTTGTCCTTTAGCTTTTCATACTCATCGGCAAATATATAGCCGACTGTTCCGATAAGGTGTGCGCCCACACGCTTGCAGACATATTCGCGTACGGGTATTGTTTGAACATTAACTCCGGGAAAGCTGCTGCTATTTTCTAAGATAATGTTATACACTTTTTCAGAAATGTCGCTCGAAAATGTAAAAGGATTTTTGTACCCAAACTGCCGAATATCAATTTCGTTTCGTACACCGGCCAAAATACGTTGCTGTTCGGGTTTATAATCTTCAAGATAATAAAGCTCTATAAGTCTGTCCATACATTGTTCTGCTGTTGCATATGATGCAACATTTATCCTTGACTTAAGGCTGCTTATTCTATTTTTATGCTGCTCTAAAAATTTATAAGGTCTGGTTTTTGATATGGGGAGCGTGTCGTTCCATTCACATTCTGTTGATGTAAGCAGTTGTGTAAGGGCCAATATAATGTCATTTTGTTTTTTTTGCTGTTCTTTACTTTTGCCGGTAGGAAAAAAAGCATAGTCAAAAATAATCGAGAAACTGGTGCGGTTAATTGCCATAGGTTTTAAGTATCTATCGAGGATTTCACCGCGGGACGCCTGTATCGGCACGTTTATGGTTTCATTTTTGCTCGCGATTTGAGCATATTCTTCACCGTCGACTATTTGGATTTGGAAAAGGCGTATCGAATAGACAGTAAATATTAACACAATAAAAGCCGCCAGCGCAATTGCACGGCGTTTCGGGGAATTAATTTTTTCATTTCGCATGGTTTTCTCCTTGCATGTCATGCTATTCTCTGTTTCGCAAAATCCTTGCGACTGCGTATACAGCAAGATATATAGGGGGAGTCAGAATCAGTGTATAAAAAATTCCCGGCAGTGTAAAGTATAAAAGTGCGGTAAGCGAATTCTCAAAATCAAGCAGCAAATCATAAAAAAACCAACTTAATATTCCCTGAACAAACAGTGTTGCTGCTGTCATCATTAAAGTTGATAACAGGTTGTTGCGAATTAAAAGCTGAGACATAAGGCCGCAAGCGCAGCATAAAATTAATAAAATAAGCGCGTTAAAACCAAGCAGCCTGTCTGAAAACAAGTCCCACAAAATGCCGCCGCACACCCCGGCAGCGGCGCCATCAACAGGGCCTTCAAACATCGCAATGCACACAACAACCGGGATAATTAACAGTGGTTTTGCACTGAGTAATTGTGGTAAAAAGCGGGGCAATGATTGCAAAATTATGGTGAGCAGAATAACAAGTCCATAAGCGGTCCATTTAAGATAACGGCTGCCAAGCCGATTTATCAAACGGCCAGCGTTCAATCGCTCCTCCGGCTTCAATTCAACGCACCTCCCCGCACTATTCGGTATCCTCAGATGGACTTTTAAATCCTGTTATTACAAAAACATCCGATATGTCATTTATGTTTGAAAAGGGTTCAATAACAGCATACATAGTAAGGCCGTCCGATTCTAATTCCACCTCTTTAATTGTACCTATAAGAAGACCGTCGGGATAAATACCGCCTTTGCCGGAAGTGATAACATAATCGCCGGCGGCAACACCGCTGTTTCGTGACAAATAATTAAGTCGAAGTTTGTTTTGCAGGGCAAGAGAAAGCGAGCCACCTGTTACGCCGCCGCTGTTGGTGCGGCTGACCGACGCGCTGACCTGTGTTGACGGGTCAAGAATTGTGCGCACCTTTGAGAAGTTGAGCCCGGCCTGATATACCACTCCGACAAGCCCCTGAGGAGTTATAACAGGCTGGTTTGCTTCTACACCGCTTAATATTCCGGCATTTATCGTAAAATTGCCGTATTTACTGCCTGCATCGACTGCGATAACACGACAGTCTACAAAGCTGTAATCGGGGTTTTGTTCTTTAAGTTCGAGAAATTGACGGTAAAGCTCATTAAGCCGCTTAAGCTCGTCCAACTCTACCTGATTTCGGCGCAGATCGTTTATCTCACTTTGAAGCTTGTTGTTTTCTTCACGAAGTATGTTGGAATCAGTAAAAATTCCGATGAAATTATTAAAGCCATCGGATATAGCGGAACCTAATGATTGTATCGGAGTAACTATTGCACCGGTCAAAATTTCCGGGATAGTGGCGACGCCTGAGGTTGATGCGGCATAAATCATAATGCCAACCAAAAAAAGCGCCACAGCAGTCAATGCTTTAAATGCAGTGCTTTTTATAAAATTCTTCACGGCGTCACCTCAGCTTTCCCTTTTCAACGAAAACCCCGCACCCGCAACCTGCGGAAGCGGGGCAAATTGCCACACAGATTATTTAAATAAAAACTTGAACTCAGCGATATTTGCGTGAACGGAAGTTGCCAACGATGCCCAGGTCAAGGCATTTGCCGGTTCCGTTTACAACGCAGTCAAGCGGATCTTCGGCAATGTGTACCGGAATGCCGGTTTCCCGCGCGATAAGCTTGTCGAGTGAACGCAGCAAAGCGCCACCACCCGTCAGCATAATGCCGTTGTCGATAATGTCGGCCGCAAGCTCCGGAGGTGTATTTTCGAGCGTTGAACGTATTGCGTCAACAATTGTACCAACCGGATCGGACAAAGCCTCAAGAACCTCTTCGGAGGATACCGTAATATTTTTGGGCAGTCCGTCAAGCTGGTTACGCCCCTTGACATCAGCAGTTTTTACTTCGGGTTCGGGAAATGCCGAACCCAGATTAATTTTAATGTCTTCTGCGGTGCGCTCGCCTATCAATAAATTATACTTTCTTTTAATATATGAAATAATAGCTTCGTCAAAATCGTTGCCTGCTGTACGCACAGAACACGACGTTACAATATCTCCAAGCGAAATTACAGCGACCTCGGATGTACCGCCTCCGATATCGACAATCATGCAGCCGGCCGGTTCATCAACTCGAAGACCTGCGCCAATAGCTGCCGCCATTGGTTCTGCTATTAAATCAACATCCTTTGCACCTGCACTGCGGACAGCTTCATCTACTGCGCGCCGCTCGACCTCGGTTACACCGGACGGGATGCATACAATAACACGCGGTCGGGTGAGGAAGGTAGTGTGCATGGCTTTGTGTATAAAATGCTTTAGCATATCAGCAGTTATATCAAAATCAGCTATAACACCGTCTTCAAGGGGCCTGACCGCAGATATCGAGCCGGGTGTACGACCAATCATTTCTTTGGCCTCGGTACCGACCGCAAGGACAGTATCGGATTTGACATCAACTGCGACAACCGAAGGCTCGCGTATAACTATACCTTTTCCTTTCACAAAGACGAGCGTATTCGCGGTGCCCAAATCAATTCCAATATCGCGGTTAAATAACATGTTCTTGTCTTCCTTTCATAATATAGGAAATTCAAATTCCCATATGAAGTTTAGGCGTGCAAATTGCAGTATATACCAAACATTACAATTTAATATTATATACTGTAATAAAGTATTTCTCAACATAAATTTTTTATATAAGTGAAAATCCGACGCAAACTTATACTTTGCCTTTTATAAGCCGCCATAGACGTGCACCGGGCAATCCCATAACCGTATAAAAATCTCCGTAAACAGCACGGACCAGCCTCATTCCTTTACCCTGTATACCATATCCTCCGGCTTTGTCTGCCGGCTCGCCCGTTTCAATATATTCGTCTATTTCGGATTTGCTTAAAGGGTAAAATTCAACCTTGGCCGTATCTGTAAATCCACTGCCGCCGTCGGGCAGACCGGGGCCAAAAACCCAAACTGCAGTCATAACGCTGTGAATTCGGCCGCTAAGCATTTGCAGCATTTCACGGGCGTGCTTTGAATTTTTCGGTTTCCCAAGCACAACCCCGTCAATTGAAACTATGGTGTCTGCCCCGATTACTGTATATTCGGGATATGCTGCTGAGACTTCAAGAGCTTTGCTGCGGGCAACATTGAGCACGGCTTTATCTAAGGGTATATTGCTGTCTATCGTGATTTCTTGTTTGGGAGCGATCACCTTAAAAGGTATATCAAGCAGCTGAAGTATTTCACGCCGGCGTGGAGAAGCTGAGGCTAAAATTAATTTTTGCATTTTCACTACCTTGTTTTATAATAAATCAGCAGAGCGGCTGCAATAAAAACCACTTGAAGCACATTGACCTGCATATGAAACGAAAAGCTAAGTTTTATTATTGACAAGTCAATGTTTACAGTATCCAGACCAAAGCTGTCTCCCCATGTCAACCATTTGAGATAACCAATGTTTTGAGTAATTGTTGCAACAAGCGCTGACAGCACAATTGCCGCCAATATTAAAAAAATAAGCAAAAATGTATTTTTTGTTTTCATAATGCTCATTCCTTATTATAATATGCCGGTCGAACCAAAACCGCCGTCGCCGCGCGAAGTTTTTTTAAGTGTTTCAACCTCAACGGGCATAACAGGTATTACCGGGGAAATTACAAGCTGGGCTATTCGTTCACCCGGACTTATGGTGTATTCGGTGTCAGACAGATTGACAAGTCCGACAATAATCTCGCCTGTGTAATCACTGTCTATTACGCCCACGCCGTTTGACAAAGCCAAGCCGTGCTTAACAGCAAGGCCGCTGCGGGCATAAACAAGACCTACTGTGTTTGAATCGGGCAGACCTATCGCAATGCCTGTATGTATAGATATGCGACCGCCGGGCGGTATGCACACAGGCTTGTCAAGCAATGCACGCAAATCCATGCCGGCACTTCCGCTTGTGGCGCGCGTCGGGATTTGTGCACGCGGGTCAAGTCTTTTAATTTGAAGCTGCATTTTTGTGTTCCATGCCTTTCTTTTTATGCTAACTCAGCCGCTGATTTGTCATTTCATCAATTCGTCCAAATCGCGGCGCAACCGCTCGTTTTCACGGCGTGCTTCTTCAGCTTCGGCCCTTACGCGCGCATTTTCGCTAAGGTATTCCTTTATCTGGCTGCGAAGATTGTCGGCGGAAGCGTTAGCTTTGCGGCACTCATCTGCGAATGTCAGTGCAGTCAGTACGGCCGCCATTGTAGTCGAAACGCGGGGGTCATTGTCCATAAGCTCTCTCATTGATTTGTCCAGCTCATCCGCCAGCTCTCTTACATAATGCTCCGGTTCGTCGGAAAGAATAATATACTCGGTCGAGCATATTTCAAGCTTTACTCTGTTTTTCGACGCCATAATGCTGCTCCTTTCAATTTTTGAGTAATAGTCGATTGCGTAATAAACGGATTTGCGGGTGAACACAGTTCGCCCCAACAATATCCCGTGCATTCGCATTCGTATAAAGTATAAGTAGCCATAATACGGTAATGTACATCATTATAACTCTTTTTAATAAAAAAATCCACTTAATTGATTTAAAATCTTAAATCGCTTTTATACTATGTTGGAGTTTGCAGTATCGGCGGGATGGGGGCATTCAGCTCTTAATATCTGATTAAAAGCATGAAAAATAATTCAAAGTAAAAGGGGCAGCGCAAGCTGCCCCATCTATACTATTTAATTATTCTGTTGCTTTACGCAAACTGTATTATTCAGTGAGCATTATCTAATTAAGCCATTCACAAATGATTGCATTTCCTGTTTTGAGCGTATATTGTGTGTGTTTTCAATAATTGCTTGCTGTTCCTGTGCCGACAGCGAGGCAAAATACTGCATTGCTTTAGTATTTTGTGCAAGTGCCATACCTAATCCCATTGGAATACCCGGCCCGTTTACAAGATTATTTTTATTATCCATTCATATCTTACCTTTCCGATGTAACTGATATTATAGTATCAATAAAAGTTAATTAAAATATTCAGCCCTTTTATGGCAAACCATATTTTATGTTGCCGGATTTGGACTATTGAAATAAATGCCTTTTAGTGTTAGTATTTCTAAAGAATATCTGATTAAAAAATACACCGCTTTGCGGGCGAACACGGTTCGTCCCTACTGCATGTTTAAGTAAGTTTTTGATGAAACCACAAGTGCATTTCGCAATTCTAATTTCTAAAGAACAAAAGGAGAAGATTGTATATGGATAAAGCACAGTTTTCAAAATATCGCAATTTTTACAAAGACCACCTGCTTCAGGATTGCATTCCGTTTTGGATGAAAAGCGATTTAATTGATAGAGATTTTGGCGGGTATATTACTTCTGTTGACAGGATGGGAAAAAGCTATAATACCGACAAATCAATATGGTTTCAGGGGCGTGGGTTATGGACATTTTCAGCTTTGTGCCGCCTTTACCAAAACCGTTTAGAGTGGATTAAAGCAGCAGAGTCCGGGAAAGACTTTTTGAAAAAATACGGTACCGATAACGATGGTCGAATGTTTTTTCAGGTTACAAGAGAGGGCAAGCCTCTGCGCAAGCGTAGATACATGTTTTCCGAGAGTTTTTTTGTTGTGGGTATGGCAGAGTATTCAGCATTGACCGGCGACAGGAGTGCGCTTGAAAAAGCTGAGCAATGCTTTGAGTTGATGTTGATGCTTTATCGTATACCCGAGCGTGACCCTTATAAAATCACACCCAAAGTATATGCGACCACGCGCAGCGAAAGAGCTGTTGCGGTGCCTATGGTTCTTGTAAGCACCGCCCAGATTCTTCGCCGCTGCAATCCTGAAAAAAGCGAATATTATTCAGGCATTGTCCGCGAAATTACCGATGATATTATCAATTATCACTACAAACCAGAACTTGAGTGCGTGCTCGAAACCGTGCTGTCCGACGGGGCGCGGATTGACAATCCGGCCGGGCGCACGATAAATCCGGGACATTCATGCGAAAACGCCTGGTTTATGATGAACGAGGCTATTTATTCATCCGATGATGAGCTTTTAAAAAAGTGCCTTAATATCCTTGACGGGTCGCTTGAACGCGGCTGGGATAAGGAGTATGGCGGCATGTTTTATTTTACTGATGTTGATGGCCGCCCATGCGAGCAGCTTGAGTGGGATATGAAGTTGTGGTGGGTCCATAATGAAGTGCTTATAGCAACCCTGATGGCATACGGCTTAACAAAAGATGAAAAATATTGGCGTTGGTTTGAAAAAACACATGAATATGCTTTTTCGCATTTTCATGATAAAGAGTATGGCGAATGGTTCGGCTATCTTCACCGTGATGGCACCATCTCGCATACGCAGAAAGGCTCGATGTGGAAAGGTCCGTATCATCTGCCGCGCTGCCTTATGATTTGTGAGCAACTGCTTTCTATGCTGGAGCAGGATAAGCCGATTTCACCTGTTTTATAAAATATGGCATTTTGGGCAATTAATCCTATCCAATGAGATAGCCGAGGTTTAACCTCGGATATTTTTTAGCTGATTAATAACAACATATGTCGGTATATCATATACTGTATAAATAGTTATTAATCCAATTGGAGGGGATATTGTGCAAAACGATTATATGAATCAAAGACCTTATTCAAACAGAAACATACCGCCCAACAATAATGAACCGGATTTTCGATCAGAGCTGTCGGATATGATTACATATCGTGTTGTATATCCGGAAATATTTTACAAACTACAGCCCTTTGTTTTAATGGCGTGCGACGAAATGGATGCGCATGGAATAATAAATCAGGAAATGATTGAGAAAATGGCCGATAGCATTTACAATGATGTGCGTCGGATGTATCCTGACATGGTTGAATATGCTCATGAGCAGGAAAGAAAAGCAAGCTCTATTCCTGCAGTGACCGAGGTTCAAGCCCCTTTTCGAGGCAGGTTCAGGCGTAGGGGACTTCTTAGGGATATCATTGAAATTTTAATACTTTCAGAGCTGTTTCGTCGCAGAAGAAGAAATTATTAATACTATTCTCTCGGTTTAATCTGAGAATAGTATAAGATTAAACAGTGTTAAAACGGGTCTGCTGCAATAAAGTTAATTTTGCAACAGACCCGTTAATAATTTATAAAGATAAAATTCTTTTTACGGCTTCATGTGTATCGTCGCGGTCGCCGAAAGCCGACAATCGGAAATAGCCTTCACCATTTTTGCCGAATCCGGCACCCGGTGTACCCGCAACCTGTGCATTTTCTAATAGAAAATCGAAATAATCCCATGAGCCCATGTTGTTAGGGCACTTTAACCAGATATAAGGTGAATTGTGGCCGCCCGTAAACCATATACCTTTCTTTTGAAGTGCATCGGCAATGATTTTTGCGTTGCCCAAATAATAGTTGATATTTTGCTTTATCTGAGATTGTCCCTCTTGTGTGAAAACGGCGGCGGCACCGCGCTGTACAATATAGGGAACACCGTTAAACTTTGTAGTTTGGCGGCGCAGCCAAAGTCTATTTAGCTTGGTACCGTCTTTTTCAAGCGCCATCGGTACCACGGTGTAACCGCAGCGTGTTCCGGTAAATCCGGCTGTTTTAGAAAGCGAACAAAACTCTATGGCACAGCGCTTTGCGCCCTCAATTTCAAATATGCTTTTAGGCAGACTGTCATCAGAGATAAAGGCTTCGTAGGCAGCGTCAAAAAGTATTACCGCGCCTGTATTAAGTGCATAGTCCACCCATTCTTTAAGCTGCTGTCTGTTATAGACGGCACCTGTGGGGTTGTTTGGTGAACACAGGTAAATCAAATCAGCCTTAACATTTTGGTCGGGCATCGGCAGAAACTCGTTTTCGGCGGTTGCATCCATGTATATGATATTGTGTCCGGCGATAATGTTGGTGTCAACATAAACCGGGTATACCGGATCAGGTATCAACACCGTATTGTCGACAGAAAACAAATCAAGTATATTGCCGATATCACTTTTTGCGCCGTCGCTTATAAACACTTCGTCTCGTTCAATTTGTGTGCCGAGCCGCGCATAGTATTCACAGATTTTTTGTGCCAAAAAATCATAGCCCTGTTCCGGACCGTATCCACGGAAAGTCTGCTTATTGCCCATTTCACAAACGGCTGCCTGCATCTCGTCAATTACCGCTTTGCAAAGTGGCAGTGTGACGTCTCCTATGCCCATGCGAATGATTTTCTTTTCGGGATTGGCTTTTGAGTATGAAGCAATTTTTCTTGCAATTGTCGAAAAAAGGTAGCTGTCTTTGAGTTTTAAAAAGTTAGTGTTGATATTCATTTCACTTCTCCTATAAGTTTTTTTAGTTAGTTTCAGTCGAACACGGTTGTCCGGTGGATTTGGCAATCTTTTAGTATTTACTAAATTTCCACGGTGCCTTCGAACACCTTAACGGCATTGCCTGTCATGAAAACAGTATCCTTTGTATAGCGGATAGACAAATTGCCACCTTTAAGGCGAACCGTTATTTCCTCGTTTTCAGGGCAGTGACCGTTAAGAACGGCTGCGACGGCTGCGGCACAGGCGCCGGTGCCGCATGCCCAGGTTTCACCGCTGCCACGTTCCCAGACACGCATTTTGAGCGTTGTACGGTTTACAACAGTGACAAATTCGGTGTTTACGCGCTCGGGGAAAATCGGGTCATATTCAAACAGGGGACCGATTTCATTAATATTAAGATTATCAAGGTGTTCCATGAAAACAACACAATGCGGATTACCCATTGATACGCAAGTGATGTCATAGTCCTTGCCGCCGATATTTACAGAGCGGGAAATAACATTATCACCGTCAAGCTTAACCGGTATTTCAGCGGGCTTGAGCAAGGCGGGACCCATATCCACGGTGGCTGTACTTACCTTGCCGTTTTGGAAATACAGCTTAAGCTTTTTAATACCGCTTAATGTTTCTATACTGATTTCATCTTTTTTAACCATTCCGTTATCATACAGGTATTTGGCAACGCACCGTATTGCATTGCCGCACATTTTGCCTTCGCTGCCGTCAAGGTTAAACATACGCATTTTTGCATCGGCAACCTTAGATGGGCATATTAAAACAACACCGTCACCTCCGATTCCGAAATGCCTGTCTGATAGGTATACGCTGAGTGATTCCGGACTGGTGATTTGCTGGTCAAAGCAGTTAAAATAGATATAGTCGTTTCCGCAACCGTGCATTTTTGTAAAGTTAAGCTTTATATGATCGCTTCTCATATTATTAATGTCCACAAGCTCGGTGCTTTTTTGTGTATAACGGCTGCGAAGACTATTCGCAAGAGCATTTGCAGTGTCAATCGAAGTGAGGCAGGGAATAGCAAGCTCCACAGCCTTGCGCCTGATTTTTACACTATCTCTACTGGGCAGTCTGCCCTTGGATGATGTAGATATGATGTAATTTACCTTTCCGCTTTCAAGCAGTGTGATTACATTGTCGTTAGATTCATGTATTTTATTGACGGGTGTTGCGTGTATTCCGGCTTCACCAAGAATTTGAGTTGTACCTTTGGTTGCATATAGCTTAAAGCCAAGCTCGACGTATCTTTTTGCAGTTTCAACAATTTCGGTTTTGTCCGTGTCCCTCACCGTGATAAGCACTCCGCCGTGTTTTTCCATCTTATACCCCGCTGCCACCAAGCCTTTATACAAAGCCTCGTCAAGTGTTTTGCCTATACCCAGCACTTCGCCCGTCGATTTCATTTCGGGTCCCAAATGGGTGTCCACATCAATTAACTTTTCAAACGAAAACACAGGAACCTTGACTGCGATATATGGTGGAGTGCGGTAAAGCCCTGTGCCATAGCCCATGTCGGACAGCTTTTCACCAAGCATTGCTCGGGTCGCTAAATCCACCATAGGAACACCTGTCACCTTGCTGATATACGGAATTGTACGCGAAGAACGGGGATTGACCTCGATTACATTAATTTCGTTTTCGTGAATTACATACTGAATATTTATCAGTCCCTGTGTTTTTAATGAAACCGCAAGATCCTTTGTGTACTGTAAAATACGCTCGATTTGAGGACCGCTGACATTCCAAGAGGGATATACGGCAATTGAATCGCCCGAATGTATACCCGCGCGCTCTATATGCTCCATTATGCCGGGGATTAGTATATCCTCTTGGTCGCAGATTGCATCAACTTCAATTTCAATGCCCATCAGATATTTGTCGATGAGCACCGGGTTTTCAATGCCGTGCGATAAAATTATGCTCATATATTCCTCAATATCTTCATCGCAAAACGCAATAATCATGTTTTGGCCGCCGAGCACATATGACGGACGCATCAGTACGGGATAGCCTAATGCATTTGCTGCATTTAACGCGTCCTCAGTAGTCATGACGGTGGTGCCCTTCGGGCGACTGATACCGAGATGTTCCAGCAATTCGTCAAAGCGTTCCCTGTCTTCGGCGGCGTCAATACTGTCAGCAGGGGTGCCCAATATGCGCACACCCTGTGATTCAAGGAAATTTGCCAGTTTTATTGCTGTCTGGCCGCCAAACGCCACAACGACACCGTAAGGCTTTTCGGTGTTTATAACATTCATAACATCCTCGGTAGTTAGCGGCTCAAAGTATAGCCTGTCGGCTGTATCGAAGTCAGTCGAGACTGTTTCGGGATTGTTGTTGACTATTACGACTTCGTAGCCCGCTTGCTTAAGAGCCCATACGCAATGGACCGAGGCGTAATCAAATTCAATCCCTTGTCCGATTCTAATGGGACCTGAGCCGAATACAATAACTGTTTTTTTATCTTTACCGCTGTGCTTAATAAATTGTTCTGCCTCATTTTCATTGTCATAGGTAGAATAAAAGTAGGGAGTCACGGCATCAAACTCGGCTGCACAGGTGTCTACCATTTTAAAAACGGCGTTTAAAGGCTTTTCTATTTTTTTGCCTGATATGCGCTCGATTACCTTATCGGGATATCCGCGTTTTTTGGCTTCTTTGTATAGTGTATCATTTAGACCCTTAGCCATTTTTATTTCAAGGTTTGCAAGGTTTTGAAGCTTGCTTATAAACCACGGATCAATCATAGTAATTTCGTTTATTTCTTTGCAGGATATGCCCCGCTTAAGTGCTTCAAAAACCGTGAACAGGCGCTCATCATCACAGATATAAAGACGATTTTTAACTTCGTCGTCGCTGAGCTCCGCAAATTTAGGCAAATTTAGGCTGTCAAGCGAAATTTCTGCACCGCGCACGGCTTTCATAATTGCTTGCTCAAAGCTGACGCCAATTGCCATAACCTCTCCGGTGGCTTTCATCTGTGTGCCCAGCGTGCGTTTTGCATACACAAATTTATCAAATGGCCATTTTGGTAGCTTTACTACTACATAATCAAGTACAGGTTCAAAACAGGCGTTGGATTTGCCTGTAACTGCGTTGGGAATTTCATCAAGCGTATAGCCTATTGCGATTTTTGCCGCCACTTTCGCAATTGGATAACCGCTTGCCTTGGATGCCAACGCCGAGGAACGCGATACACGCGGATTGACTTCTATGACCGCATATTCATTGCTTTTAGGATTAAGTGCAAACTGGCAGTTGCAACCGCCCTCAATTTTGAGCGCAGTAATAATGTTAAGTGCCGCTGAACGCAGCATCTGATATTCCTTGTCCGAGAGTGTAACGGCAGGGGCAATAACAATGCTATCGCCGGTATGCACACCCACAGGATCAAAGTTTTCCATGCTGCATACCGTAATTGCATTGCCGACGCTGTCGCGAATGACTTCAAACTCGATTTCTTTCCATCCGGATACACATTTTTCCACAAGAATTTGGGTGATGGGGGAGAGGCGCAGACCATTTGAAGCAATTTCCCTTAGCTCATGATCGTTATTAACAATGCCGCCACCGGTGCCGCCTAATGTAAAGGCGGGGCGTATAATTACCGGGTATCCGATTTCATTCGCAAAGCTTAGTGCCGAATCAACATCATTTACGACCTGAGAGGGGATTACCGGCTCACCGATTTGGAGCATGGTGTCTTTAAACAGTTGTCTGTCCTCAGCCTTGTCGATAGTTACCGGGTCGGCTCCGAGCAAACGAACATTATTTTGTTCCAAAAAACCTTCCCTGGCAAGCTGCATTGACAAAGTAAGCCCGGTCTGCCCGCCCAGTGTGGACAAAATACTGTCGGGCTTTTCAATTAGTATTATGCGTTTTAATGTATCAAGTGTTAACGGCTCAATATATATTTTGTCGGCCATTGCATTGTCGGTCATTATCGTTGCAGGGTTTGAGTTGACTAAAACAACCTCAAGGCCTTCCTCCTTAAGCGCACGGCAAGCCTGTGTTCCGGCGTAGTCAAATTCGGCAGCCTGTCCGATAATTATAGGGCCCGAACCAATAACCATTATCTTTTTTATATCCTTGTTAAGCGGCATCTTCAGCAGCCCTCCTTCATCAGTTCAATAAAGCGTGTGAACAAAAACCCGGTGTCAAGCGGTCCCGACGCAGCGTCAGGGTGAAATTGAACCGAAAAAGCGGGCATGTCTGAGTAATTAATGCCCTCGGCGGATCCGTCATTTACGTTCGTAAAACTCAAGACGGCATTTTTGGGCAGAGAATCGGCAACCACCGCATATCCGTGATTTTGGCTCGTGATGTAAATTAGTCCCGTTTTCATATATTTAGTGGGCTGGTTAGCGCCCCGGTGCCCGTATTTGAGCTTTGTGGTCTTTGCGCCCTGTGACAAAGCAAGAAGCTGGTGGCCGAGTCCTATGCCAAATATCGGCATCTTTAAATTGCACAGCTTTTTTATTTCATTGATAATGCCTGTATTTTCGGCAGGGTCGCCCGGTCCGTTTGACATTGTTATGCCGTTCGGCTTTAATGCAATGATTTGTTCGGCCGTCGAGAAAGGCGGCACGATCGTAACGCGGCAGTTCAATGATTTAAGTGATTTGAGAATTTTGGACTTGACACCAAAATCCCAAAGCACGACATGATATTCGGAATCATCAGGCTGGGCGATTTGCATTTCCTTGCAGCCTACCGACAAAACGGCATTGGTGATTTTGTATCCTTTCAATTTGTCCTTTTCCGCCTGCAGGTCACTTATTGAGGATGCTATTCTTGCATTCATTACACCGTGTTCGCGTATTATTCGTGTCAGCTCACGGGTGTCAATATCATAAAGGCCTATAATATTGTTATATTTTAAAAAAGCATCAAGATTGCCCTCGCTTCTGTAATTTGAGGGTTCTTGACACCATTCCCTAACAATATATGCTTTTAAGTGCGGGTGATTGCTTTCAAAATCAGATGGGATAACGCCGTAATTGCCGATTAGCGGAAATGTTTGAACCACCATTTGACCGAAATAATTAGGGTCGGTTAGCGTTTCAAGATAACCGGTCATTGATGTGGTGAAAACTATTTCCCCGGTAATATCTCCCTGCGCGCCAAATCGCTTTCCTTCAAAAACCCGTCCGTTTTCAAGCAGTAAATAGGCCGTATTTTCCATGCGGTTACCTCCGATAATTTATTGAGATTAAACTGTTAAGGTATGTTGACGGGCAAAACTCGTCTGTATCTATCTAACCGAATATTATACAGACCGAACAGCGATTGGTCAAGTGCAACCGTTTGAGTTTTTTAACTTGTAACATTTTATCTATTAACTTTAAACATGCATAGAAAACATGCATAGACAACACCATTTATAAGGACAGAGAGTTTAACCTATATTCTGTCGGAGTTAAGCCTTTACGCTTTTTGAATACTCGTGAAAAATAAAGCGGGTCGGCATAACCAACAGAGCTTGCAACCGCAGATATTGACAGCGAACCATCATGCAGCAGGCTGCATGCCTCGTTCAATCGGTATTTTTGAAGATATTCATTTGGGGATATATTGAAAAACTCGATAAATGCACGGTATAGCTGACTGCGGCTGATACCCACAAATGATGCTATATCCGAAACGCTGATACTGTCCGCAAAATTGTGCTGAATAAACCTAAGTGCTTGTGCGAGATAATCGCGAATGTCATATGATAGCCGTTTTTCACTCTGCACGCGCATAAGCTTGCTTAAGAAAATATAGAGATTGCCTGTCATTTCAGCCTCGGATGCCGGTGAAAAGCCGCTTTTTTGATATATATTAAGTAAGAGCGGTTTTATCTCATCAATTTGGGGGAGTTTTAATACGGGAGTCTCCTTTGTGAACCCTGAAAGATTTACAAGTCGGTGAGCCTCAGTACCGTTAAACCCGACCCAGTAATATTCCCAAGGGTCAGTGCTGTCCGCCGAGTATGATGCGATTTGTCCGGGAAATATCAAAAACATCTCACCCGAGCAAAGCGAATATAACCGGTTTTGAGAATTAAAGACACCCTTGCCCGAAGCTATGTAGTGTATAAGGTAATGGTCACGCGTCGCAGGCCCCCAAGTATGGCTGCTGTCGCATTTTTGATAGCCCGTATTGTAAACGGCAAGACTAAGATTTTCGAGCGTTGTGCTTTTAAATTGATGCTTGTTGCTTTCCATAATAATGCCCCAAAATTAATATTTAAGAGTAATATATTTTATGATATAGTTGATTATAAGATATCCTGCAACAAAAGTCCATACAATGGGTGGATAAAATAATTGAATTGTTGCGGTTTATATATAATAATTAAATGAAAACCTATTAATGGCCAATTGCGAAATTCACGGGCGACCACAGGTTGCCCGTACAAGTTGCGGTTTCCTCAAAAACTCGCTCAATATACTGTAGAGGCGATATGTGTTCGCCCGCAAATCCGTATATTTTGCAATAGGCAAAAAGAGCTATTAAGGATGTGAGTAACGCTTATGTATACGGTGGACATGCTGCTAAAACGTATCGATTCGGGACATTATGACCGTTCTTTTGCACGCCTGTACACAAACGAAATAGAAAAGCAAAGAAATCGTTATAGACAGGCGGTGCTTAAATTTAGCGAAATATATGGAAGTGAGCGCAAGGTCGTACTTTTTTCTGCGCCGGGGCGCACAGAAATCGGTGGCAATCACACTGACCATAACCACGGTCGTGTATTGGCGGCAAGCGTCAACCTTGATATAATTGCCGTTGCGTCTATGTCGGACAAAAATGTAATTCGGATTAAATCCGAAGGATTTGAAGAGGATACGGTGCTGCTTGATGATTTGTCGGCAAAGCAGGAAGATCAAGGGCGTTCAAGCTCTTTAATACGGGGTTTAGCCGAAAAGTTCTCTAATAATAATTATAAAATCGGCGGCTTTGACGCTTATACGACATCAAATGTGCTTAAAGGATCGGGGCTTTCATCCTCGGCAGCGTTCGAGGTGCTTGTCGGTACAGTATTAAATCATTTGTATAATAACGGCAATGTCGGTAACGTTGAAATTGCTAAAATGGCACAATATGCAGAAAACGTGCATTTTGGCAAACCGTGTGGTCTGATGGATCAGACTGCCTCGGCTGTGGGCGGAATAATCACAATAGATTTTGCTGATATAAAAAACCCATTGATAAAAAAGGTGGATTTTAATTTTGCAGACACCGGATATAATCTGTGCATTGTTGATACCGGAGGCGACCATGCCGACCTGACGCACGAATATGCGTCGATAACAGTTGATATGAAAGCTGTTTCAAAGTCTCTCGGTGTTAATTATCTTCGCGAAACCGACATGGATACGTTACTTAAAAACTTGTCGTTACTTCGCAAAAAACACGGAGACCGTGCTGTATTACGTGCAATACACTTCCTGCGTGATAACCAACGCGTGAGTTATCAGGTTAAAGCACTTGAGTCTGGTGATTTTGACAAGTTTTTGCGTCTAATAATCGAATCGGGGCATTCGTCATTTGAATACCTGCAGAACGTATATTCCTCTTGCAATGCAAACGAGCAGGGACTTTCGCTGGCACTTTGTCTTGCTCAGGGCATGCTTGATGGCAAGGGAGCATGGCGGGTACACGGTGGAGGTTTTGCGGGAACTACGCAGAATTTTGTGCCGTCAAGTCTGCTGCCGATGTTTTACAGCCAAATCGAAAGTGTATTTGGCAAGGGTAGCTGTCATGTGTTGACAATTCGACCGGTTGGCGGCGTTTGTCTGGATAGCTTAAACTAATGAGAAAGGAATATATTTTTCGATGGCAGAACTTAGAAAACACCCGCTTACAAACGATTGGGTTATGATTGCATCTCACCGTCAAAGCCGGCCGCAGATGCCAAAAGATTATTGCCCATTTTGCCCGGGGTCAGGAAAAGTGCCCGACAACTACGATGTTTATAAATATGACAATGATTTTCCCGCGCTGTCACAAAACCCGCCGCAGCCCGATAGCGTAGACACCGATTTTTTTGAAACAGCACCGGCATACGGCAAATGTGAGGTTATTTTATATTCTCCCGAGCATACCGTAACGCTGCCTGAACTTTCGACTGATCATATCCGAAAGCTTGTCGATTTATGGGTTGAACGGTTTGAGGATTTAAGTCGGGATGAAAAGATAAAATATATCTTTATTTTTGAAAACCGTGGCGATGTTGTTGGCGTTACAATGCCACACCCGCACGGACAAATTTACGGCTATTCATTTATTCCCAAAAAGCTTGAACTGGAGCTTGAAAATTCACGCCGTTATTTTGAAGAGAAAACTAAGTGCTTGTTTTGTGATATGCTAAGCGAGGAAATATCGTTTGAAAAACGCGTTATTTTCAAAAATGAGCATTTTACAACATTTTTACCGTTTTTCACCGAATACCCTTACGGCGTATATATAATGAGCAACAAACATGTTCCGGACATTACAAAATTTGATGACGAGCAACGCATGGCACTTGCAGAAACTCTGCGCTTAACCTGCGGTATGCTCGACAGCTTGTTTGATATGAAGTTTCCGTACATGATGTGCATGTATAATCAGCCGGTAAACGGGGAGGACGCGTCGGATTATTTCCATTTCCACATAGCATTTTATCCGCCGATGCGCAGTGCCGAAAAGATAAAATATAATGCATCAAGCGAAACGGGCGCGTGGGCGCATTGCAACCCGACATGCCCGGAGGATACAGCCGCCGAGCTTAGAGAAGCGTACAAACGATTTTTAAATATATGAAAAACCAGCGCGATGCGTGTCATCGCGCTGGTTTCAATTTCAATACCTTTACCAAAAGCAGTGCGGGCCCCTATCCCGCCTAATTTTCCCATTCCAATCTTGATATTGTTTTTTCGGTTGCAAAACCGGGCAGGTTATAAAGCACAAGAACATCGGTTATATCATTTTTAATGGCATATTCATAAAGATCGATTGTAAGATAGCGCAAATCAACTACTGATATTTTTTCAAAATGCTGTGTCAAGAAAGGTACAAAGCAATGGGCATAGGAATCCTGAATAAGCAACAGGTTATACCCGTTTTTTGTGCCCGTTTCAATTTCAATCAACGGACGGTTGCTGCCTAAAAAATACGAATACTTATCCTTTTTGTTCAAATATTCATCAAAATAAAGTGTGTTCGAGGTTTTGCCGCTACCCAAATCAGCCGATACCGAAACTGCGTCATTAAAGTGATATGCCTTTACAGTATCCGGCTTTAAAGTAACGAGGTTTGCCTTGGAATATAATGTGCCATAAAATGCAGTTGACACATTCTTTACGGAAAATGCGTTCAAAGAGAGGGGAGTGAGCCCAACTTTGCGCGCCCATTCACAATAAACTATATACGCGGCATCGGTTGTCCAGTGGTGGTCGGTGCGATAGTAAAGGTATTTACCTTTATTAGATTTTAATAAATCAATCGTATCCAGTAAAATCGCGTCATTGTCAAAAATTTTAGAAACCCTATTTATTGCTGACTGTTGGTCGGGTACCGGCGCAAAGCGAGGGAGCTTTTCATTATATATTTCGGTTGCCGTGGGTACAAGCAATATCGAAGCATCTAACTCTGGTGTTTTTGAGCGAAGTTTATTAATAAAATTTTTCACATAGACCGCATTATCTTCAAGGACATCGCTATCAACTGTTTCGGTTGCATCAAACAAAGTGCCGTCTTTGCCAAAATATATGCGTCCGTTATCCTTTTTTAAAATGGCAAGCTCGGCTAAAGTTTTAAGCGTTATCCAACCGTCTCGCCCAATAAATTGATCCGCTGCGTATTCTTCAAAATCCATTGAAAATTTACCCGAAAATATTTTAGAAATACCGGACTTAGGCAGCTTTTGAAGATAACGGTTTTCATTTTCAGAAAATTCACGCTGAGGTTTTATAATATTTATGAGGGATACAGAAAACAACAGCGTGACAAAACCTATTGATATAAGCTTTTTATTCATGTATATTCAAAACCTGCCTTTCATTTATACTCATCTTCTAAGCGAACAGCTCCGATGTTGTTCGCTGCTTTAATTCGCCGATTTAACGAGTATTAAAAGCGAAAATACAAAAACGGATTATACGACGCATCGACTACATACGCGACACTCAGTAATGATATTATAAGTAACAGTACACATGCTCCAGCTGTTGCCAGTGCAGGTTTTTTGTGAAGATAAGCTTGAAGAAATTTTAGCGCACGTTTTGGGTAATCAGTGCTGCCCGCAATGCCGATAAGCAGTAAAATACCGTTGGTAAGCAGCAGATAAATTGACACGTTGTCGGCGATTGACGCTTTATACACGCCAAACATGGAGCCGATAAAGTAAACACCCTGTTTAAGGCTATCAAACGCGAATATGGCCCAGCTAATAATTACAAGCAGCATGGTATAAGTATGGGAGAAAAACTTATGAATCCTCTGAAGTACTTTGAGCAAAAACAACTTTTCCAAGATTAGCAGGACACCAAAATACAGTCCCCAGATAACAAAATTCCAGCTTGCCCCGTGCCATATTCCGGTAAGTAACCACACTAAAATTAAGTTTCTAAGCTGAAGCGCAAGGCCACGTCGGTTGCCGCCCAGCGGGATGTATACATAATCCCGAAACCACGTACTCAGTGATATATGCCAGCGCCTCCAAAATTCGGTAATGCTTTTTGACATGTACGGATAATTAAAATTTTCTAAAAACTCAAAACCAAACATTTTTCCAATCCCGATTGCCATATCCGAGTAACCCGAAAAATCAAAATATATCTGAAATGCAAAGGATAGTATGCCTATCCATGATGTAAGCACCGCAACCGAAGAAGCTTCCATACCCGAAACCTTGTCCCACACTAAGCCGAAGTTGTTTGCAAGCAGCACTTTTTTGCCAAGCCCCACGACAAAACGCCACACTCCGTCGCCAAACCTATCATAGCTGTGAGTGCGCGATTCAAGCTGACCTTCGATAGTTTTGTATTGCACAATCGGGCCGGCTATTAATTGAGGAAAAAGTGCAATATAGGTACCGAAGTTTATTATGTTGCGCTGCGGTTTTACAATGCCTCGGTAAACGTCAATAGTGTATGACAGCGATTGAAAAATATAAAATGATATTCCGATTGGCAACGCAATTCTAAGCAGCGGAACAGATACTGCAGGGATAAAGTTTATGTTTGTTATTAAAAAATCAGCATATTTGAAAAATCCTAAAATGCCTATGTTTATAATTACACAAGCAATTAACGCAAAGCGGGCGGCCTTTGGCCGCCCTGCATCTTTTAAGTGCGATACCCACAGACCGAACAAATAGTTGATAACTATTACTGCGATCATCAGCAAAACATAAACCGGCTCGCCCCAAGCATAAAAGAACAGGCTGAAGGCAAGCAGCAATGTGTTTTTTAAACCTTTCGGCACCAAAAAATAAAGGCAAAGGACTGCCGGCAGGAAATAGAAAAGGAAAACCGGACTGCTAAAAACCATAAAAATCCTCCGGATTATTTTGTGTATTTATCAATGCACTGTTTTGCAGCGTCGTTGTCATCTGATACGCAGAGAATAACGTATTTGCCGGTTACCACAATAACAGGATCGCTTAATTTTTTTTGTTCTTCGGGGTTATAATCCTCAAAGCTTTCGAGATTATCGGCGATACGGGTATTGACCGCTTCATGTATGCGTTCGGCGGCATCTTCGCTAACAGATTCAAACACCGCAATTTCTTCGGCTGTGGCGCCCGAGCTGACATATACTTTTTTTTCAGCAATATCAACATCGTCTATTTGATAAATTTGCTTAAACGCCGCGTCGCTTGGCTGGTCAAGTGTGTCGACGAACGGTACGCTGTTTTTAAGATCGTCGGCAAGCGCCGCGACATCGATAACAACATCCTTTTTTTGGCAGCCTGCAAAAATTACCACTGTCAATGCGATGACAGCAGTTAGAACAGCTCCTTTTTTCATAGATGTTCATCCCTTCTATTTCGTTTTTTCAGTTGAGTCGGTGGCTACGGTTGGTGCCGTCGAAGCCGCGTTAGTTGTATCAGTCGATGTACTTGCCACTTCTTGCTTTTGAGCGACAGAAGCATCGGTATGTGTGCGCAGATATTGCATCCATTTGTCGCAATACGCCTTGTTCATGTGGATTCCATCGGTGGTTGCCTCTTTGGGCAGATTGCCTTTTTTATCCTCAACCGATTCACGAACATTGAGATAAATAACCTGCTTTTCGACGCACATATTGAATACCATCCGGTTATACTCCATAATTCTCGGGTTGTTAAAGCTTTTATGGCTTGAGGATTTGTCAGCAGACACAGGCAATATCGATTGCACAAAAATTTTCGCCTTCGGCTGCGATTCCTTAATCGAGTCAATTAGCTCGCCGTATCGTTTAATAAATAAATTGCTGTATGACCAGCCAAGCTCGTTCAATCCCAGCATTATATAAATTTTGCCAAACTTGTGCTTTTTAAGCATTTGTTCAGCCGTTTTTGTCTTTTTTTCAAAAGCCTTATTTTTGAAAAAACTTTCAACGGTCATGCCTTTTAATGCAAGAAAAGTTGCCGATTCGGGCGCAGAATACATCATGAGCCCTTGTGTACGGGAATCTCCGATAAAGCAGGCATCTGCAAAATACTCGTCGCCGACCGCAACAGTTGCAATTTCTGTAAGAGCAGTAGTTGAATTTTCGGTTGGGGCTTGAGTTACTGTTGTTTCTTCTTCTGTTAAATAAGTTGCAGCAGTCGTAAAATGCCGCGTAGATTGTGATGACTGAACTGCAATTGATTTAGGTTTATCCATCCAATATGCAATAGCGACTGACATTATTAAAATCAGTACGGCTATTGATGAAACCATGATATTTCGTATGAGGGCGGATTTTCGTGGTCGCCTTATCCGTACAATACTGTAACGGAACGAAGGTTTTCTGTTTTTCATATATCCACTCCTGCCGTAGTTAGGCATTAAAACTCAATTTTTTTCAAAAGATAATCAGGAAGCAAATCAATTTGTATGCGTTCCTGCTGCATTGTATCACGATCCCGTACAGTAACACAACCGTCTTTTTCGCTGTCAAAGTCATAGGTGATGCAATATGGGGTTCCGATTTCATCCTGACGTCTATAACGTTTACCGATTGATCCGGTTTCGTCATAATCGGTCATAAAATGGCTTGACAGCATTTCATATACTTTTAACGCTTCGGCGCCCAGCTTTTTAGATAGTGGCAGTACGGCAGCCTTAAAAGGCGCAAGTGCACGGTGCAAACGCAAAACGACGCGCGTTTCCTTGTTGTCGATAACCTCCTCGTCATAGGCATCGCACAAAAATGCTAAAGTCACTCTATCCGCGCCCAGTGACGGTTCAATTACATATGGAGTATAGCGTTCGCCGGTTTCGCTGTCAAAATAATCAAGCCTTTGACCCGAATGTTTGGAATGCTGTGAAAGATCATAATCGGTACGGTTGGCGATACCCCAAAGCTCTCCCCACCCAAACGGGAATAAAAATTCAAAGTCGGTTGTGGCTTTTGAATAATGCGACAGCTCCTCAGGATCATGGTCGCGCATACGCAGGTTTTCTTCCCTTATGCCAAGCGTTATAAGCCAATTTTTGCAAAACTCTTTCCAATATAAAAACCATTCGGTGTCAGTACCGGGTTTGCAAAAAAATTCAAGCTCCATTTGCTCGAACTCACGGGTTCTAAATGTAAAATTGCCCGGCGTAATCTCGTTGCGAAAGCTTTTTCCTATTTGTGCAACGCCAAACGGTATTTTTTTACGCGTTGTACGCTGAATGTGTGAAAAGTTCACAAAAATGCCCTGTGCTGTTTCCGGGCGCAAATATATTTCATTTTTGGCGTCTTCCGTGACCCCTTGAAAAGTCTTGAACATCAAATTAAAGGTGCGAATATCTGTAAAATCATGTTTACCGCAGTTTGGGCATTTTAAGTCATGCTCGTTAATGTAGCTTGTCATTTGATCAAAATCCCAGCCTACCGGGTTAACTCCGTGTTCTTCGATCAAATTATCGGCGCGATGGCGTGTTTTGCAGCTTTTGCAATCCATTAACGGGTCGGAAAAACTGCCGACATGGCCCGATGCCTCCCATGTTTTCGGATTCATAAGAATTGCGCTGTCCAGTCCCACATTATACGAACTTTGCTGCACAAACTTTTTCCACCATGCGCGCTTAATATTGTTTTTGAGCTCTACCCCAAGCGGTCCGTAGTCCCAAGTGTTTGCAAGTCCTCCATATATATCAGAACCGGGAAATACAAAACCTCTGCCCTTGCACAGAGCCACAATTTTTTCCATGGTTTTTTCAGAGTTTTTCATGTATTGACGACATCCTTTCAGCCAACAGCGGGTTTTAAAAAATTATCTGCAATACATTTTATACTAAACAATAAGGGATAAAAAGTCAATGGGAAAAGAACTGTCATGCAAAATACTTTTTAACTACAAAAAATGACACAATATTACATTATCTTATTTACATCGAAATAGTTTTATGTCATAATATAAAAAATTTAACAATTTGCTCGGTGGTTTAGGGAGGAAAAGTAAATGCAAAAAAGCAATGGTCGTCTTAAAGCGTCGGACTATGTGCTGGGTATTCAACATTTATTTGCTATGTTCGGCGCAACCGTTTTAGTTCCGCTTGTCACAGGTTTTAACCCTGCCTTAGCTTTGGTTTCGGCAGGAATAGGTACTTTGATATTTCATGTTTGCACGAAATTCAAGGTGCCTGTATTTTTAGGTTCATCTTTCGCTTTTATAGCGCCGGTTGCAACAATCGTTGCAACTCAAGGAATACCTGCTGCACAGGGCGGTATTATTGTCGCAGGTGCTTTGTATATTGTGTTTGCCCTTATAGCATTTTTGATAGGTCCCGACCGGATTAAAAGAATTTTTCCGCCGGTTGTAACGGGGCCTGTTATTATTGTTATCGGGCTGGGCCTCAGCTATGCCGCAATAAATGATTCGTTGGGCCTTGTACGCGTATTCGATGTATCCGATGCAGGAGCCTTTTCAAGCACACTTAACTTTGACATTAAAAGCTTGTTGATTTCGTTGTTCGTTGTCATTGTGGTTGTTTGTGTTTCGGTGTTTTTAAAGGGGTTTTTCAGACTCATTCCCATTCTTTTTGGCATTATTGCCGGATATATTCTCTGTGTTATTTTAAACCTTGCAGGTCTTTTCACGATGGATTTTTCACCTGTTGCAGATGCTCCTTGGGTTAATATTCCATATGTGAGCGAAGGCTTTTTTACATTGCCGTCGTTTAGCTGGACGGCAATTTTGACAATTGCTCCGGTTGCAATTGTTACTTTTATGGAGCATATCGGAGACATAACAACAAACGGCACGGTAGTAGGTCAAAACTTTTTTAACGATCCCGGACTGCACAGAACCTTGTTGGGTGATGGTATTGCAACCGCTTTTGCCGGATTTATAGGCGGACCCGCCAACACCACATATTCGGAAAATACAGGCGTATTGGCCACCACTAAGAATTATAACCCAAAAATCCTGCGTTTGACGGCTGTATTTGCAATTATATTAGGCTTATTCGGCAAGTTTGGCGCAATACTCCAGACAATACCCGCACCGGTAAAAGGCGGTGTGGAAATTGTGTTGTTCGGCATGATTGCTTCGATTGGTATCCGCACTTTAGCCGATGCTGATCTCGATTTTACACACAGCCGGAATTTGATTATTGTGGCATTGATACTTGTCGTAGGTCTTGGCATAAATATTGCAACATATGACCCGCTAAACTTTACAACCACAGGTGTTTCGGTTTCATTCGGTAAAATAGATATGTCGTTTTCGGGACTTTTCATAGCTGTTATTGTCGGTGTTCTTGCAAATTTATTGCTGCCGCTAAGAGTAGAAGAATAAAGTAATCTTAAAAGGATAAGATTTGACCGTCGAAAACAGTTCGCACCGACAATATGTTTTGTGGTTTAGCCCGCCGATTAAAAAATCGGCGGCTTTTTTTTACCTTTAAGCGAAATTCGGCAAAATGCGCGTGGCTTTGCATTTATTCTTAAAAAGAGAATAGAAGAATATTTTTGAAAATTATGGGAATACTAAGCTTTTGAGGAAAATAAAAAAGGGGGTAACGTTCATGGGAGTGAACATAGAAAGCTCTCCGGACGGGTTAATTGCACGGCTATCAGGAGAAATTGACCATCATTCTGCGCGTCAAATACGAGAAAAAATTGACGCCGAAATCGAAAAAACAAGACCAAAAAAATTATTAATGGATTTTGAGCAGGTTTTGTTTATGGACAGCTCGGGCGTTGGTTTAATAATGGGACGCTATAAGTTGATGCAAATTTATGGAGGTAAGATGAAAATCATAGGTGCATCTGAGCGTGTTAAAAAAGTAATAAGCTTGGCAGGAATTGAGCGTCTGGGAATTTTTTGTGAAAATACGGGAGTCTCCCGCTAAAAATATTCTAAATCGGAAAGGCAAGGTATTTTTATGAAAGCAATAAATAAAATGAAAATCACATTTCCAAGTCGTTCTTCTAATGAAAGCCTCGCGCGTTCGGTTATAGCTGCTTTTGTCACGCAACTCGATCCGGCTGTCGACGAGCTTATTGATATCAGAACGGCTGTATCTGAGGCGGTCACAAATTGTATTATACACGCTTATCCCGATAAAATTGGCGAAATTACGATAACAGCGCGATTGTATTCGACAGGGCGCGTGGTAATTAAAATTAGCGATAAAGGGTGTGGAATTGACGACGTAGAAAAAGCAATGGAGCCATTATACACAACAGGAGGAGAGGAAAGGTCGGGGCTTGGATTTTCGGTTATGCAAAGTTTTACCGATAAGTTAAGGGTGGTTTCAAGAGAAGGCAAAGGGACTGTGGTCACGCTTGAAAAATACATAACATTAAAACAGAGGCAGGCGAAGCAGTCTTGAGCGATCGGGAGGAATTCATCTGCAGCAACATCGGACTTGTACACTCGTGCGCACGTCGCTTCACAGGACGGGGAATTGAATACGATGATTTATTTCAGGCCGGATGTATGGGGCTGGTAAAGGCGGCTGACGGCTTTGATGAATCACGCGGTCTACGCTTTTCGACTTATGCAGTACCCGTAATATTGGGTGAAATACGCCGTCTTTTCCGCGACGGCGGAGCTGTTAAGGTGGGACGCTCATTGAAGGAGCTGTCGCTGCGCGCCATGCGTGAGCGAGACAGCTTTATGTGCAGCGAAGGACGGGAACCCACTGTCAGTGAAATGGCGGATTTATTAGGCGTGGATGTAGAGCAGGCGGCAGAAGCATTGAGCGCAGCAATGCCTCCTCTGTCGCTAACTCGTAGCGGTGAAGATGACGATGGTGAGCAGATTGACGTGCCGGTATCACCTCCTGAAGAAATGCTAACAGATACGCTCGCACTTCGGCAGGTTTTATGTGAGCTCGACTCGCTTGACAGGACTTTAATTGTGCTGAGGTATCTAAAAAGCAACACACAGCAATCTACAGCCGAAAAGCTGGGTATGACCCAAGTGCAGGTATCCAGGCGCGAACGTGCGATACTCGCGCTTATGCGAAAAAAATTAACGGGATAACACATTGCCGGCAATGTAACTGTAATAATAAATTGGGAGCCGTTTGATTGTATTTTTTCAAACGGCTCCCAATTTAAATTCTAATGAAATTTATTGAAATTTGTTTATAACAGGCGTATACTAATATTCGATAAAAAAGATTGAAAAATGCACTCATTTTGTAGGGGCGAACTGTGTTCGCCTGTAAAACCGTTTATTATGCAAGGGAGATACTATGGATATTGTTATTGCGGGAGCCGGAAAGGTTGGCGAGGAGCTTTGCTGTGATTTATCTAAAGAAAATCACAATATTATTTTGATTGAATTAAATGAAACACGCCTTGACCAATTAACCAATATGTATGATATAGGCGGTGTGCTTGGTAACGGCGGGATTTATGATGTTCAAGCAGAAGCCGGTGTTAACGATTGTGATATTTTTATTGCTGTTACTCCAAACGATGAAACCAATATTATAGCCGCTATTACAGCAAAAAAGTTGGGCGCTAAATATACGATAGCTCGAGTGCGCAACCCTGATTATTTTAAGCAAATGAATTTTCTTAGAGAGAGCTTAGGGATTTCAATGATGATTAATCCCGAGCTTGAAGCTGCTCACGATATAGTCCGTATGCTGATGTTTCCGGCGGCATTAAATGTAGAATATTTTGAACAAGGCCGTGTCAACATGGTTGAAGTAGTCTTACAAAGCGATGCACCGATGGCCGGTATGAAGCTAAAGGATTATAATGGACGATATGGAAATGTGCTTATATGTATTGTTGTCAGGGGAGACAAGGTTCTGATTCCCGATGGCGAAACACGCCTTGAGGCGGGAGATCATGTTATGGTTACGGGAAGCAATGCCGATGTGACAACATTTTGCAGGCACAACCAGCACAGGTTATCAAAGATAAGCTCGGTTCTGATTATCGGTGGCGGAAAGCTCACCCATTATTTATTGTCGCTGCTTGTAAAAACGCAAATACGCATTAAAGTGATTGAGGCTGACTCATCTATTGCAGATAAGCTTGCCGCCGACTTTCCTCAGGCAGAAATAATCTTTGGCGACGGTACAAAGCAAATGTTTCTTAATGAAGAAAGGTTTACTGATTATGATTCAGTTATTTCGCTTTTAGGAATAGATGAAGAGAATATACTTATTTCAATTTATGCTTCACGAATGGGTGTTGAAAAGACAATTACAAAGGTTAATCGTACAGATTTGTTAAAGGTTTTGGATAATGTTGGATTACAATCTATCGTTACTCCGCAGCAGCTTATTGCCGATCAGATTATTCGCTTTGTCAGGTCTACCGAGAACACGCTCGGGTCAAACATTAACGCTTTTTATCGTTTGGCGAATGGGCGCGTTGAGGTATTACAATTTCATGTAAAAGAGACAAGCCGAACGCTTTATACTCCGTTAACTGAATTGTCGATAAAGCCCGGACTGCTAATTGCCTGCATTATACGGGAAAATTCTTTAATATATCCCAGCGGGTCTGATATGATATTACCGGGCGACGATGTGATAATAGTCACAACAAATAAAAATTTTCAGAATATTGATGATATTATAAAATAATTGAGGTCTCATATGAATTACGGTATAGTCAGATTTACTCTTGGACGCATACTTTGCATTACTGCGTTACTTATGGCGCCTTCACTTTTTGTTGCACTGATTTATTCAGAGGGATGGCAAGGACTTTGGCCGTTTTTGTTAAGTATTTTGATAACCGGTGGGTTTGGGCTAATAATGGGTTTTAAACGCCCGGAAAACACAAGTTATTTTGCTCGCGAGGGGTTTGTCATTGTTGCATTATCATGGTTGGCATTATCTGTTTTTGGATGTCTTCCTTTCTTGTTTAGCGGAACAATTGTTAACCCTGTCAACGCTTTTTTTGAAACTGCGAGCGGATTTACGACCACGGGTGCAAGCATAATGACCGATGTGGAGTCTACTTCAAAATCAATCTTATGGTGGCGCAGCTTCACGCATTTAATAGGCGGTATGGGTGTTCTTGTCTTTGCTTTAGCAGTTATGCCTAACATAAAATCCGAAGATGTCTATGCAATGAAAGCCGAAGTTCCGGGACCGACCTTTGGAAAGATAAGGGCAAAGCTAAGAAGCTCTGCCCGTATTCTTTATATTATATACCTTTCCATGACCGCAGCAGTTGTTATTCTGCTATTTTTGGGAGGTATGCCATTATTTGATAGTTTTCTTCACGCCTTTGGCACTGCCGGGACAGGCGGCTTCGGCATAAAAGCCAATTCCGTAGCTTATTACAACAGTGCTTATATTGAATATGTAATAGGCGTTGGAATGTTGCTTTTTGGTGTAAACTTTAATCTGTATTATTTTATGATTTTTAAACATATAAAAGGTGTTTTAAAAAATGAGGAGCTGCGTTGGTATCTTGGGATTATTGCATTTGCAATTATTTCAATTTGTATAAACATAAGCCATCTGTATGATTCTGTATCAAAAATGGTTCGTGATGTGTTTTTTTCTGTTTCATCAATTATTACAACCACCGGTTACTCTACTGCGGACTTCAACCGATGGCCTTTGTTCAGCAAGGTATGTTTATTATTGCTGATGTTTGTCGGTGGAATGGCAGGTTCAACAGCCGGAGGTTTAAAGGTAAGCCGTTTTGCTATATATATTAAATCCGCAATACAGGAAATCAGGAAAAATGTAAGCCCAAACCGTCGCTTACCCGTTAAGTTTGAGGGCAAAACCTTAAATTCAGGCCTCCTTCGGCAACTCAGCTTCTATCTTACGACTTATACTATTGTATTTATGATTCTATTATTGATAACAACACTTTCGTCTCAAACATTTTTTACTGCTTTCAGTGCGGTTGCCGCTACTTTTAACAACATTGGCCCCGGTTTTGATGCAGTTGGACCCAGCGGGAGTTATGAGGGCTTTGACAACCTTACCACCTTTATTTTGAGCATAGGAATGATAATGGGACGTCTTGAAATTTTTCCGGTGCTTGTACTATTAAATCCAAGAACATGGAAACGCGGATAAGCAAAGCTTGTCAGGTTGTAATAGAGCTGACATAATACACCTAAGCTGTTCTTGACTTTGATAAAGTGTCGGGATATAATAGCATAAGAAATTCAAAATATTTACTATTAACTATGACGGGAATAAACCGGCTGCGGTGCATTTAGAGAGGGCGCATCAACGGCTGAAAGTGTGCCTATGTTTCCAAACCGGAAAGCCATCCCTGAGTTTTGCTGTGATGAACGGCAACGTTTTCCGCGTTAAGGATTTGAGTGGCACTTTTCGGTGCAATTTGGGTGGTACCACGGAATCCTCCGTCCCATATTCGGGCGGGGGTATTTTTCTTTTTAAAAACAATTGTGAAAGGATAGAAAAGACGTATGCAATGGACCGGACTGAATGAACTTAGGGAAAAATATCTTTCTTTTTTTGAGAGTAAAGGGCACCTGCGGTTGCCAAGTTTTTCGCTGATTCCTCAAAACGACAAATCACTGCTGCTTATCAATGCCGGCATGGCGCCGATGAAAAAATATTTTACCGGAGAGTTGACGCCACCGAGCAAGCGCGTAACAACCTGCCAAAAATGCATACGCACGCCTGATATCGAGCGTGTAGGCAAGACTTCGCGACACGGCACTTATTTTGAAATGCTGGGCAATTTCAGCTTTGGCGATTATTTCAAACGTGATGCAATACCATGGGCTTGGGAGTTTTGCACAAAGGTGCTTTTAATGCCGACTCAACGACTTTGGGTCAGTATTTATGAAAATGACGATGAGGCCTTTGACATATGGGCAAAAGTGGTTGGAGTCCATCCTGAGCGTATTGTGCGCATGGGCAAGGAGGATAATTTCTGGGAACATGGTACAGGTCCGTGCGGCCCGTGTTCTGAAATATATTTCGACAGGGGAGAGAAATACGGCTGCGGTTCGCAAAATTGCGGTGTTGGTTGCGAATGTGACAGGTATGTAGAGTTTTGGAATATCGTGTTTACTCAGTTTGATAGCGACGGAAACGGCAATTATACGCCGCTTGAGCATCCAAACATTGACACGGGCATGGGGCTGGAACGGCTTGCCTGCATTATGCAGGGGGTAGACAGTCTTTTCGAGGTTGATACTGTACAAAACATCATGAAGCATATCGGACAAATAGCAGGTGTGAAATATGGCAACGATAAAAAAGCAGATGTATCGCTACGTGTCATAACCGACCATGTTCGCTCTATAACATTTATGATAGGCGACGGAGTTATGCCGTCAAACGAGGGCAGAGGTTATGTAGTTCGTCGTCTGCTGAGGCGCGCGGCACGCCACGGTAGACTGCTTTCAATTAACCGTCCGTTTTTATTTGAGGTATGCGAATCTGTAATAAGAGAGAATGCGAATGCATATCCCGAGCTTAAAGAGAAGAAAGAGTTTATTGAGAAAATAATAAAAGTTGAAGAACAGTCATTTGAAAAAACCATAGATAGTGGATTAACAATGTTAGATGAAATGATAGCATCTCTTGACGGTACAGTGTTGTCTGGTCAGGACGCTTTCAAACTTTATGACACCTATGGTTTTCCACTTGATTTGACGTGTGACATTTTAGAAGAAAAGGGCATATCGATAGACGAGGACGGATTTAACAGGCTTATGGCCGAGCAACGCGCCCGCGCTCGTGCGGCACGCAAGAATGACAAGGATGCGTGGAAAGGCAGCGCCGGTGTGGCAGAACAGCTTATGCCCGGGCGCTTTACCGGCTATCAGTCGCTTTGCACAAAAGCAAAGGTGATAGCTTTGATACGCAAAGAGGAACTAACCGAAAGCCTTACAAAAGGCGAAAAAGCAGCCGTTGTACTTGACGTAACGCCGTTTTACGCCGAAAGCGGCGGGCAGGCGGGGGACGGCGGCATTATTCACAGCGATGATGCCACTTTTGAAGTGACCGATACCGTAAAAAGTGAAAACGGCGTATTTATTCATATTGGCACTATGACAAAAGGGGAATTGTGTGTTGGCGATGTCGTAACTGCGGATGTAGATAAAAGACGGCGTTTTGCAACAATGAGAAACCATACCGCTGCACACCTGCTTCAGGCGGCGCTTCGTCGTGTGCTCGGCAATCATGTTGAACAGGCGGGTCAGCTTGTTGATGCGAACAGAATGAGGTTTGACTTTTCTCACTTTTCGGCTTTGACAGCCGACGAGCTTTCACAGGTAGAAGCTTTGGTTAACACATGGATTTTCGAAAGTCTGACAGCCGATATTAGAGAAATGCCGATTAATGAAGCAAAGAAACTCGGTGCAATTGCACTTTTCGGCGAAAAGTATGACGATATTGTGCGAGTTGTAAGCATTAATAAATCAGACGGCAAACAGCCGATATCAGTTGAGCTTTGCGGTGGTACACATGTGGACAATACTTCAAAATTGGGTTTGTTTTGTATACTGCACGACAGCTCTATTGCGGCCGGTGTGCGGCGTATTGAAGCGGTAACAGGAGAGAATGTGCTTCATACAATCAATGGGTACCGCAGACTTCTTGAAGAATCTGCCCAAACCTTAAAAACCGGCATTGACGAGCTGCCGAGCCGTGTTTCGGGTATTGCAGCCGAATTGAAAGACGCTCGCCGCGAAATAGATATGCTAAAATTAAAGATATCTGCCGATAAGGTTTCAAGACTGATAAGTAATCTTTCGCCGGTAGGTAATGTTCGTGTTGCATCATCGGCGTTTAAGGGCGTTGACGGTGGCGGTGTGCGAAGCATGTGCGATTCATGCCGTGACAATGCGCCAAGTGATGCTGTTATTCTGATTGCTGGAATTGATAAGGACAAAGTGACTTTTGGCTGCTACTGCGGCAAAGACGCTGTGGCAGCAGGTGCCCACGCCGGAAATATTGTCCGCGAGGTTGCACAGATGTGCGGCGGAAATGGGGGAGGCAGGCCCGATATGGCTATGGCCGGTGGCAAAAACGCCGAGAAGGTAAGTTTTGCTCTTGATGCGTTCGCCGGAATTGTTGAGCAATATTTAAAATAAAATTAATAATATAATAGAAAGGTGTGTTAGGTTTGGCAAACTGTGTTTTTTGCAAAATTGTGGCAGGGGAAATACCTTCTAAAAAAATTTACGAAGATGAAAGCGTGTTGGCGTTCTATGATATTGAACCGCAAGCGCCCGTGCATTTTTTGGTGATACCAAAAGACCATATTGAAAATGCGGGTTGTGTCACGTCTCAAAACAGCAAGCTTATTGCCCATATCTTCGAAATTATTTCAAAGCTTGCAGACGAGTTAAAGCTAAAATCATTCCGGGTCGTGACCAACAGCGGCACAGATGCCGGACAGACGGTATTTCATCTGCATTTTCATGTGCTCGCCGGCGGTGTTCTCGGCGCAATGGCATAATGCCAATATTCAGTTAACCAAATAGCAATGGCTTTTGTTTTGCCGGCTGCATCATCGTCTTTTTTAATGGTATCAATCAATAATTGCTTTAGCTTTTTATTTCTATTAGGCTAAATGTTAGCATAAAAATAAAAATAAGGTGAACGCATGACCTACATTATATTGGATTTAGAATGGAACGGTGTATACTCACGGAAGTTAAAGGGTTATTTTAATGAGATTATTGAAATTGGTGCCGTTAAAATCGACAGCTCTTTGAACCAGGTTGATGAATTCAGGGCGGTAATAAAGCCGGTTTTTAGCCGAAAGCTGTCTCATATAGTAACCAATCTTACCGGTATTGACGAGCAGGAGCTTAAAGATGGTCAGCCGTTTACACGCGCAATTTCACTGCTTAAAAAGTGGATTTGCGACCCTGATGCAGTTGTAATGACATGGAGTACAACTGATTTACTCGTGCTAATCGAAAACTGCCGGCATTTTTTCAAAGATCAGCGCATACCGTTTTTAAACTATTATGTTGATTTGCAACACTATTGTCAAACGCGCCTTGATTACGGCGAAACTCAGCAGCTTGGCCTTTTTAAAGCTTGTGAGCTGTTAGGTATTGATACGGGCGATTTAGAAAATCACCGCGCACTCGACGACAGTATTCTAACCGGAAAGGTGTTTGCCGGTGTCTATGAACCACAGTCGTTTAATTTGCAGGTGCGCCCCGCAGGTACGGAATTTTATGAACGGTTGACATTCAAAAATGTAATTATCAGTGATATAAAAAACGTACATGTTAAAAAGTCTGATTTGCGTTTTAGGTGTGAAAAATGCAACCGCCGGTTAAGACGTATAGGACAATGGAGGTTTTGCAGCCGTGCATTTTTTGCCGATTTTTTGTGCGGAGGGTGCGGTACAAAATATGCGGCACGCGTACAAATCAAGCTTAAATACGATGGCGCACAAACAACACGCAAGCTTGTGCAAAAGCCGCAAGAGGATTGTGAGAAGTAATGAGTAATAAGAATGTAGGAAAATTAATTTCAAAGAGTGGTATAAAATTCGTTAATGAGTTCAAAAAGTTTGCACTTCGCGGTAATGTAATAGATTTGGCTGTTGGTGTGATTATCGGAGGAGCATTCCAAAAAATCGTATCGTCAATTGTAAACGATTTAATAATGCCTCTGATTGGTTTTATGACCGGCAGTATCAACTTTAACGACCGTTTTGCAGTGTTAAGTAAGCCGGATGGTGTAAAGGCAAGTGACATTACATCACTTGAAATGGCGAAAGAGCTTGGTGTTTCGACCTTGAATTACGGAGCTTTTTTGACGGCAGTTTTGGATTTTTTGATTATGGCGATAGTCATATTTTTTATGGTTAAGCTGGTTAATCGTATTTCCGAAATAGTTAAAAAGGGCGACGAAACACCGCCGCCCGCTGTTACAAAGCTGTGTGAGTATTGTCAAAGCGAAATAAGCATTAAAGCTTCACGTTGTCCACATTGCACCTCACAGCTTGAAAACTAACATAATTGTTGCCCGTCCCACCATATACTTTTATTAAAGAAATGGAGGGGCGGGTATGTATATTATAATAAAAGGCAAAAAAGTGCTGTCGGCACTTTTTCTTTGTGTTTTGGTGGTAGCAGCCTCAATTGCTACAGTTGCTTATATTGCCGGTGCAACCAACGTAACGACTTCGACTGACAATACAAATTGGGGCCTGAGCTTCCGGCAGCCGGGCAAGGCTCCCGAAGGCAATGCGTCAGCAGAATATCTGAGCCAATACAACTCATTTTATGTTGGAAACCCGGATAAAAAGATAATTTACCTCACATTTGATGCAGGATATGAAAACGGATATACTCCGACAATTTTAGATGTTCTTAAAAAACATAATGTAAAAGCCGCATTTTTTCTTGTGGGAAATTATCTTAATAAGAACCCCGAGCTTGTCAAGCGCATGTGCGACGAGGGTCATCTTGTGGGAAATCACACGTTTAACCATCCGGATATGTCAAAAATAATAAATCGCGAGAAGTTTGTGCAGGAGCTGCAATCGCTCGAAGAACTTTATAAACAGATTACAGGAAAAGAAATGCCAAAGCTTTACCGCCCGCCTCAGGGAAAATATAGTGAAAGTAATTTGAAAATGGCAAAAGAGCTTGGGTACAAGACGGTGTTTTGGAGTCTTGCATATGTTGATTGGTATGACGATAAGCAGCCAACGCGTGAACAGGCTTTTGAAAAGCTGCTGCCTCGAATACACCCCGGTGCCGTTGTTTTGTTGCATAGCACATCAAAAACCAATGCAGAAATTTTAGATGAGCTATTGACAAAATGGAAATCAAAGGGGTATACCTTTAGCACCCTTGATAAGTTATAATGTGCACCACATCATGCACGGAACGCCGAGGACGGCGTCCTCTACGGTTGCAAGGATATTGCGTCTATTTTGTGTACAAACGGTTATAAAATAATATCCGTTTTGGCTGTAATCCCAGCATTTCAACCTGTGCAATTTCCTTTTTGGTAAATCCAATCG
>JAQVFM010000077.1 GCA_028697255.1 Oscillospiraceae bacterium | reverse complement strand
CGATCTATGCGTTTGAACGGATACGAGAAATTGTGTATCAAATGGATTTCAGTCTGCCCGATGGAAGTAATGCTTTGCTCGCAAGGATAAGAATCAGAAACCCACATCATAAGACAATACCAATGTATTGGTGGAGTAATATGGCGTTGCCGGAAAACAAAGGCGCACGGGTTGTGGTGCCGGCAAACTCATCATTTATGGGTGCCGACAAAGGTATTGGGTATACATCGTTGCCGTTTGATGAAAATGGTGTTGACATTTCATATCCTACAAACACAATGGATTCAAAGGATTATTTTTACAGAATTAATCCCCGAAAAAGAAAGTATATTGCTTATTTTCAACCCGATGGCAGTGGTTTTTTCCAAACCTCTACATTTCGTCAAAAAGGGCGCAAGCTGTTTGTATGGGGGCAGGGGGCAGGCAGTGACACATGGCAACACTGGTTAAATTATAAAGACGATAGGTATGTTGAGCTGCAGGCCGGACTTGGACAAACACAGTATGAGTGCATTCCGATGCCGCCCTTGGCCGCTTGGGAGTGGACCGAGGCTTATGGCGCATTGCAGGCAGAGCCGTCGTCGGTTTTTGGTGACTGGGAAAAGGCACAAAACGAAACACTTCGGCAAATAGAGTCGGTTATCGGCGAGGAAGAGCTTGAACAGTATCTCGAAAAAAGCAAAGAGTCCGTTGCTCTCAAAAAAGGTAAAACAGTAATATTTGGGGACGGCTGGGCAGCTTTAGAGCAAATGCGTCGCAAATTAGATAACGAGCAGCCGCTTGAACCACATCTTGATTTTGGCACTTTGCAAGACGAACAAAGCGATTGGCTCTATTTGCTCAAGCATGGAAAATTTCCGAAAAAAGATGTAAAAGACACACCGCAGTCATATTGCGTATCAAAGGTTTGGGAGCAAAAAGTAAACAATATTCCTGTCGCTGACAGGGATTGGTATACCTATTATCAAATGGGTGTTATTGCAATGTCCAAAACCGATTGGCAGGTCGCTTTGCAATATTTTGCAAAAAGCATCGAATTGGAAAATAACGGATGGGCGCATTACGGACTTGCGGTTGTTTTTTGCTATTTGGACGATAAGGAAAAATGTATATACCACGCAAAGCAGTCGATTAATTTATGCGGTGGACGGGTTTCGGTAATCAGGGATGCAGGCAAGCTGTTGCTGCACTTTAATGCATATAAGGAGCTGCTTAGTGTAATTGAACCGTATGTATTAAATGAAGAAATTGCAAAAGATGGCAGAATCGGATTTTATAGAGTAAAATCACTTGTAGAATTAAATTGTATTGCAAAGGCCGAGGAAATACTTTACAGTGACGGAGGTCTTATAATACCCGACATTCGCGAGGGCGAGTTATCAATAACTCAGCTTTGGTTTGATATCGAACGGAAAAAGGCTGAATTACGAGGCGAAGCATTTGATGTGAAAAAATTAAAGCCTCCGGCACAGTTTGATTTTAGATTAAAGCATACTAATTGATAATTTCATTCGATTGCATAATATAGAATTGCGGGCGACCTGTGGTCGCCCGTGCATTTCGCAATTAATAAAATGGGGGGCTAAAACTTGTCTTTTTATAAGGGTTTGCTGATACACCCGGAGGAATTGTGTAATGATTGGATTAAATGGGCTGTTGATGCAAAGCTTGATGTGATCGGGTTGCACCCGGTCGGAGGAGAGGAAGCTTGCTCGTCATTAGATAATCTGCTGCAACTATTAAAAAGCAAAGAGTTTTTAGGTCATTTAAATCAACTTAAAAAAAGCGGAATACAAGTTGAATATTGCTTGCACGCTTTGTCGTGGCTTTTGCCCCGCAAATTATTTGAACAGCGCCCTGAGTGGTTTCGCGTCAATGACGACGGACAGCGTAGTGCTGATAAAAACTTTTGTCCATCAAATTCAGAGGCAATGGCTTTTCTGGAACAGCAATCATCTACACTTTGCGAACTGCTTTACACCGACAACCACCGCTATCATTTTTGGGCTGACGATGCTGCATCAGGCAGGTGCTATTGTCATGAGTGTTTAAACTATTCGCCGTCTGATAACCAGATGCGGGTGCTCAATGTTATTCTTAAGGGTATCAGGCGTGCCGACCCAAAGGCAAAGCTTTCGTATCTTGCCTATTACGATACGCTTGAGCCGCCAAAGCGCGTTGCACCCGATAATGGAATTTTCCTTGAATTTGCACCAATGGATCGAAACTATCACCGGCCACTTGCCGACAGCCTTAATGAAAAAAATAAAAATCAATTCCAAGTGATTGCAAAACTGCTTGATTGTTTTGGCAAAGCAGACGCCACCGCGCTGGACTATTGGATGGATAACTCGTTGTTCTCTGGATGGAAAAAACCGCCCGCATTGTTCAATTTAGATGTGCCGGTTTTGTGCGCAGATGCAAAAATGTATGCCGGCTTTGGCTTTGAATACATAACTTCGTTTGCATGTTATTTAGGACCGGATTATGTTGAGACACACAATGTTATGCCGCCGATAAAAGATTTTGCCGAATGTTTAAATAAGATAAAATGACAATAAACCGCATCATTTTAACCTGCTACGGCATGACGGGGCGGCATAAAAACCACCGCCGAAATCGTGTAGCTCGGCGTTCCGCTTTCTTTTGGACATCTAATTTTAAATTA
>JAQVFM010000008.1:43906-45376 GCA_028697255.1 Oscillospiraceae bacterium | reverse complement strand
ATATGATAAACCATAAAAAGCAAAAAAATCTATTTCATTAAGTTATATTGTATGCTATAATACAGAAACCGAGATGTTATAAAAATAAAGATTGTGCCTTTGTATAAGGGTTAAAGGAGGCAAATTAAGTGCAGGGTTCCTTAGATTTGATAGATCTTATCCGTCTGCTGATAAAAAAGTTTTGGATTATCGTTTTGGTTTCGGCAATCGGTTTACTTGGGGCGTTTGGCTTTACTAAGCTGTTTATAACTCCAAAATACACTTCGTCGGTTCAATTGTATGTAAGCAACGCAAAAATAATTGATACTCAGGATAGAATCAATTATAACGATATTACGGCTTCTCAAAAGCTGGTTAGTACATATGGAGTTATAATACGGAGCAATCAGGTGCTAAGTCAAGTTATTGCGTCCGAAAGTCTGCAATATACTACGGACAGGCTTAAAAGAATGCTTTCGGTCAGGTCTGTTGACGGCACCGAAATCATGGAAATATTAGTTACCACCGATAATCCGCAATTGTCGGCTAAAATTGCAAATGCAATTGCACAGATTGCACCCGAATCAATTAAGAAGATTACAAAAGCAGGTACAGTCGAAGTGGTAGACCAGGCCGTCCCAAATCTTAATCCATCGTCACCAAACACTATGATGAACAGTTTAATCGGATTTTTACTCGGCGCATTTATTGCCGTGTTATATATAATTCTTAAGGATATGATGGATACACACATTAAAGGAGAAGACGATATCAGAAAGCACTATGATATCCCGGTTCTTGGTTCTATTCCGGTTCTTGGATCGCAGACTAAAGGGGGATATTCGGCATGAGTATTAATACAAGCGGCACGAATGTGGCCCATACGTTGGCCGGCAAGAGGGGCGGTCGCGCGGACAATAAACTGATTTCAGAGTCTTCGTCGTTCCATGTCAGGGAGGCGTTCAAGACGATAAGGACAAACCTCCAATTTGCCCTTGCAACAAGTGATAAAAAGAGCATCGTCATTGCGAGCGCCATGCCTAACGAGGGCAAGTCAACCGCGTCTGCAAACCTTGCAATTGTCCTTGCACAGACCGGTGCACAGGTGCTGTTGATGGACTGCGATTTGCGCAAACCTACGGTTCATCGACTTTTTCGATTAACCACCGGCAAGGGAGTTACAAGCATATTGTGCGGTATCGATACAATCGAGCAAGCTTTGCATGAAAATGTGGCTCCAAATCTTGATATTATTACTGCCGGGCCTTTGTCACCTAACCCTTCTGAGCTTTTGGGATCGTCACGAATGAAGGATTTGCTGGATATTGTGCAAAAGGCGTATGACTATGTGATTTTAGACGCATCACCCATGAATTTAGTATCCGATGCTGTTATAGTTGCAAAGCAGACCGCAGGCGTTGTGTTAATCGTTAGACAAGATCAATCACGGCATGAGCATCTTCAAAAATGCATTGAAAGCTGTGAGTTTGC
>JAQVFM010000008.1:0-43806 GCA_028697255.1 Oscillospiraceae bacterium | reverse complement strand
ATGATTGTTGATTTTCATGCTCATATTCTTCCCGGCATAGATGACGGCGCACATGATTTGGATGTGGCGCTTGAAATGCTGGCTATATTAAAAAAACAGGAGGTGGGGATTGTTGCCGCAACACCCCACTTTTACGCACACCGCCAACCATTGACCGAGTTTTTACAAGAGCGGCAGCAGGTGTTTAAGGAGCTTGAGAGCCAACAAGCGGAAGACACGCCAAAAATAATGCTGGCAGCCGAAGTCTATGTCGAAAGAGATATACAGCAATTAGACTTACGACCTCTTTGCTTTGAAAATACCGATTTGTTATTGGTCGAGCTGCCGTATACATACCAAAGCTGGTCACTCGAAGAGGTTTATAACCTGAGCATCAGCCAATCAATCAAACCGATATTTGCACACCTTGACAGGTATATGAAAATGTATACAAAGGATGAAGTTGAAGAAATACTGAAATTTGATAATGCGGTGTTTCAATTTAATCAAAAAGCATTGTTTGACCGTTATACACGCCGCGCAGTGATTAAGCTTATAAATCAGGATTATCCTGTGGTATTCGGAAGTGATTTTCACAACTTAGATATAAGAGCTTCGAGGTGGGATAAAGCGCGTTCTGTTTTGAAATCAAAGCTTGGCGCGCATTGGCTTGAGCAGCATGACAAGTTTTGTATGGATCTAATAGCAGTATAAAATTAGTAGTATAAAATCCGGGAGCGGCATTAAACCGCTCCCATTGTTTTTGAAAAAAACCAATGTCCTCAATTAAAATTTAAACAAATATTACCGTAATTATATTGCTGCCCTGTGTTAAAACTAATACTATTCTCAGATTAAAAAGGAGACAAGATTGGCGAGAATTTATAAATTATAAGGTTAAATTAAATTGACCCGATTAATTACAGTATGTATAAGAATATTAACCTTAGGGGGAGTTAGTTTGAACAAGCAGAAATATAACGGGCTTGATGATTTGTTGGCGCGCAATAAGCAGGCAGGTGACCTTTTTGAATCATTGCCCTCTTATGTACAGGACATGATACGGCAGCGCAAAGAAAATATCACTTCGGTGGATGTGCTTAGCCGATATGCCGAAAACCTGGTTCAAGGGGATAAGTAGTTTTATAAAAGCCGCAATAACAAGAGATTTTGATTTAATTTTTGCTGTATTAATAATTATTTGGCGGGATTAGATCGTGTCCCGCCAACTTTACATAACTCTATTTATGTATGCGCTAAACCTCGTCGCGTCGTTTAGCTAATGCCTCGAAAACAATTGCCAATCAATACAAATCAAAAAGACAATTTGTATATATTGTGATTTTTGTAGAATATAATAAAAATAAATTCCAAAATATCACAAATTGCCGATTTACAAACAGACAGTAAATAGGTTATAATCATAAACAAACAGTATATTTTTTCCTATCTGTTATTATCGGTCGATATGGTTGGCAATAAATATTTTGAGGTGCATGTAATGAATACCGCATTCCCAAGAATTTTGACATTGCTTCGAAAAGAGCGGGGCATAAGCCAGAAAAATGCTGCAAGTGAGCTTAAAGTTTCACAAGCGTTGCTCTCCCATTATGAAAAGGGGATTCGGGAATGCGGGCTGGAATTTGTTGTGAGGGCTGCCGATTTTTATCGTGTTTCATGTGATTATTTACTTGGTCGCACTCCCGACAAAACCGGCGCAATGATTGCAGTGGATGAGATACCCGAAAATGATCCGTCTGTTAAGGAAAACCAATATAGAAAAAGTGTTTTGCCCGTACTTAACAAAAAGCTTATAATAAATTCGCTACATATCATTTTCGATCTGTTGCAGCGCTGCGACAACAAAGCCATGACTACCGAAGCGTCTGCTGCCTTTATGCTTACTGTGTACTCGGTTTTTCGCCAACTTTACTCTGCCAACCCCAAAAACCCACAAGCGTTGTTTTCAATTCCGCGTTATTTATACCAGCCGGCAGTGACCGGCGAGCTTGCCCGTACGGTCGCCACTGTTGGACACTTGGCAGCAGGCGGCAAGGTTAATGATGAAAGCGGGCTTGACGAAGCACCGATTATTTCATCAGATAAAATATCCGCTGATTACCCGCTGTTTGCTTCTTCGCTGTTCAATTTATTAAAAAGTGCTGAAACAAAGTTGAATAATAAGTAACTAAAAATTGCCCGGCATTGCCGGGCAATTTTTTTGCTTGGCAGCTATTAATTTATATCAATCTTTTAATTCGATATCAGTATCGGTCTTGTCCAATGCCTGTTTTGATTTAGGGCGCACAAGAAAGGAGAATAAAACAAATGCCGCACTGCACGCACAGAAAAGTATGCGTGTCAGAATGTTGTCAATGTTAATAGAAATTGTAAATTCATGTCCCAAGATCACGGGCGTGTATTTGACCGAAGTGAGGATAAAATTGCTGTCACCGAATAGGCTGAATTCGAGTGCATAAACACATAGCAAAATTGACAGGATAAAAACAAAAATGGCCACTATTCGCATGAAAATCAGGTCAAAGGGGCGGCGATGCTTTGCGCCCACAGACAGGGCAGGCTGCAAAAACAGCAAGGCGGGCAGAACTAACATTGCTACCGCTATCCACAGCATGGTTTGTGTCATCAGCATTGTTTGGGCATCGCCCGTGGATGATAGCTTTGAATATACCAACAATACGGCTACCGCTCCGAATGTAACTACGGCTGCAATATAGACAGAAAATAATACACGAAGAACTATACGAGACCATCGAGAAGTGTAAGCTTTGTAATGTGAAAACAGGGCGAGTGATATGCAAATAACAGCCTCTATTAGCAATATATAAAATGAAACCGATGCAAGCAGATAAATCATTAAAGCCAATATTAGCTGAACCACCGATGCAATCAAAAGTCCGTTAAGGCATCTCTCAAGCGTAAACCATGCAAATGGCTCGGTACGCGCGGGTGTCTTTCTTATTTCTGATTCATTTGTCATAATATTCCGCCCCTTTTTAGTAGATAAATTTAATCTTTAGGTTTAAATCTTTTTATAATGCCTATAACAGCTTTTGAAATCTCGACGATAACAAAAGGTGCAAACGAAAGTGCAGCGACAATTCCCCAATGGTTGCCTGTCATTGGGATAACTTCGAAAATGCTTTGCAGCGGCGGCAAGAACAATACCGAGAGCATTAGTGTAAGCGAAGCGGCAAACGCTCCGAGCATATATTTGTTCGTATGGATACCGATTTTAAAAATTGAGTGTGTCGAACGCACATTGAATGCGTGAACAAGCTGAGAAAGTGCAAGAGTTGCAAACGCCATGCTTTCGCCGAGCGGAATGTTTGGAGCGCCGCCTTGCAGCGAGAAAACACGCGAGCCAACAAAGTATGCAATCAAAGTCAAAATGCCAATCATTGCCCCTTGAAAAAGTGCCATTACCCCAACACCACGGGCGAAAATACTTTCATCTTTAGAGCGCGGGCGCCGGTTCATTACGTCATATTCAACCGGTTCCATTCCAAGCGCAATGGCGGGCAGGCTGTCAGTAACCAGGTTAACCCACAAAAGCTGTATCGGCATAAGCGGTGATTCCTTCCATAGCAGCATGGAAACAAACACGGTTATGATTTCGCCAAGATTGCAGGAAAGCAGGAAATGAACTGCTTTGCGGATATTATCGTATATGCCGCGACCTTCTCTTACTGCAGTCACAATAGTTGCAAAGTTATCATCGGTAAGTGTCATGTCTGCGGCACCTTTTGCAACATCAGTACCGGTTATGCCCATTGCGCAGCCTATATCGGCAGCTTTAAGTGCCGGCGCGTCGTTGACACCGTCGCCCGTCATTGCTACAACTTCTCCGGCACGCTGCCAGGCCTTTACAATTCGTATTTTGTCAGACGGTGTGACGCGCGCATATACCCTGTAATGCCGAATGTTTTCAAAAAGCTCATCATCACTGAGATTTGCAAGCTGTGAACCTGTTATGGCCTCACTTTCATCTTCAATAATTCCGAGCTCATCAGCAATAGCCGAAGCAGTGACCACATGGTCGCCTGTTATCATAACAGTGCGAATGCCGGCAGTCTTGCATTCGTCAATTGAGTGCATCACTTCGGGACGTGGCGGGTCAATCATTCCGACAAGCCCGCCGAATGTTAACTTGTTTTCCAGCTCGGCGGGAATATGCTCGGCCGGCATTTCATCGATTGTTTTATACCCTATTGCGAGTACGCGAAGCGCATCTTGTGCCATGCTTCTATTGGCCTCTTCGGCAGCTTTAAGGCTGTCGTCGTTATCCCATATGCATCGTCCGAACAGGATGTCGGGAGCACCTTTTACAATAACCACATTTTTGCCTTCAATCAGGTTAATTGTTGTCATCAGCTTGCGATCAGAGTCAAAGGGTATTTCACCGACGCGCGGATGTTCTGTGTTAAGCTCCTCCTTAACAAATCCGCAGCGCAGCGCCGCTGCCACAATAGCTGTTTCAGTAGGGTCACCAATGTGCTTTTCAACACCGTTTTCAATCGTAACACTGCCGTCCGTGCACAGGGTTGCAAGTCTGATAAGCGCTTTTGCACTGTCAGGCATTTGGTCATCAATGGGTATTATCTTTCTGCCATTAAAAATCTTGACCAGTGTCATACGGTTTTGCGTTAGCGTGCCGGTTTTATCTGAGCAGATTACCGAGGCGCTGCCCAGAGTTTCCACTGCGGGCAAACGGCGTATAATAGCGTTTTTGGCAACAAGGCGCTGCACACCGATTGCAAGCACAATTGTCACTATTGCGGGCAGACCTTCGGGAATAGCGGCCACCGCTAATGATACCGCGGTCATAAACATACTAAGCGGGTTAAGACCGTAAATTAGTCCGAATATAAATATCACCGCGCATATACCAAGAGCCAGAAAGCCCAGCGTTTTACCAAGCCGGGCAAGCTTAAGCTGAAGAGGTGTAACACCCTCGTTTTCATCCTCCAGCATTGTGGCAATTTTGCCCATTTCTGTTTCCATTGCGGTATCAACAACGATGGCGCGCGCATGTCCATAGGATACTGCGCAACCGGCATATACCATATTGAGTCTGTCGCCAAGCGGCGCAATATCCGGGATATCGGCTGATGCATTCTTTTCGACCGGCACCGATTCACCCGTTAATGAAGCCTCGTCACAACGCAGACTGGCCGACGATATAAGCCGACAATCGGCCGGAACCATGTCTCCTGCCTCTATTTCAATTATGTCGCCGGGTACAAGCTGTGTAGACTTTATCGACTTTAAAACTCCTTCGCGCAATACGCGTGCAGAAGGAGCTGACATATTTTTTAATGCTTCAAGCGCTGCCTCGGCTTTACTTTCCTGGACAACGCCCAGAACTCCGTTTATTATCACAATCAGTATTATAGCTATTGGTTCAATCCAATCGGCTTGCCCACCCGTCAAGGCATGGTAAATGCTGAGTCCCAGCGATACTGCAGCAGCAACTATTAGGATAATGACCATTACGTCTTTCATCTGGTCAAAAAAACGCTGCAGATATGTGCGCGGCGGCTTTTCGTTTAACTTGTTTTCTCCATAGCTTTCAAGCCGCTTGTCAGCTTCTTTTTCATTTAAACCTTTTTCAAGATCGGTGCGCAGTTCTTTTGCAACTTGATCCGGTGTGTTACTATGCCAAATCAACGAAGATCCCCCTCAAATATCGTATGGGACTATTATAATGTATTTATATGTAATTTGGAAGAATAAAACAAAAATAAATATTATTTTAACCATTACACTTTATATTGCATTGCTTAATTGTCTTGTAATGCGGAGTTTTTATGGGTATAATTCGATATGGGACAATTATTGTTTAGCCGATTGCGGCAGTTCGCCCGCAATCCGTATATTGCGCAACCGGCTATGAAGGAGAAGTTGCCGTATGGCAAAATCGGATTTTAAACACCCGTATGATGTGATTATAGTGGGCGGAGGAGCAGCCGGGCTTGCAGCGTCGATTTTTATTATGCGCCAGACCTGCGGGGTTTCTACGGCAATACTCGAAAAATCACCCCGCACGGGACGAAAGCTGCTTGCAACGGGAAATGGAACCTGTAACTTAAGCAATTTTCACACAACCCCGGCTTGTTATCACGGCGATCTGTCATTTGCAAAGCACGCGCTAAATTCTTTTTTGCCCGAAAAGACATGTGAGTTCTTTAACTCGATAGGCGTCGAATGTACTGTGCGCGAGAATGGCCGAATTTATCCGATATGCAAGCACGCAGGCGCTGTGCTTGACTGTCTCAGGCTTGAAATGGCAGCTCTCGGAGCACATGAAATCTGTGATGCCGAAGTGTTGGATATTGAGGCAACAGACTCAGCTTTTAAACTGAAAACTGCAACAGGGTATTTTAGCGCACGTTATGTGCTTGTGTGTACGGGCGGAATGGCGTCACCTTCGCTCGGCGGCTCGCCGGATGCATACCGGCTGCTTACATCACTTGGGCACACGCGCACCACCCTTTTTCCGTCAATTGTGCAGGTTCGCACCGATACGCAATTTATAAAGGCGCTGAAGGGTATACGCGTTGATGCTTCTATTTCATTTTTGCATGAAGGCAGATGTCTGGCAGAGTATAAAGGTGAAATCCTGTTTACCGAATATGGGCTTTCCGGTCCGGCAGTTATGCAAATTTCTCGAGCAGTTGCCGAATGGGAGCTTAAAAAGCAGGGGAGAATGGTTGCGGTGATTGATTTAATACCGCAAATGGATTATGCAGACTTAATAAAATCCTTAAGACGCCGATTGGCAATGCCGGGGCGTACGATGGGGGACGTTTTAACAGGCCTTTTGCAAAAAAGGGTTGGACAGACAGTGATTAGATCTGCCGGGTTTTCACTTAACATGCAAACCGAATCGCTAAGCGATGGGGATATAGAGTTGATTGCAAAACAAATTAAGCAATTTAAAGCTCAAGTTTTGGGCACGCGCGGAATGGCGGGTGCACAAGTAACCGCAGGCGGAATTTCAACTGCAGAATTTAACCCAACAACGATGCAATCAAAAATAGTTCCCAATCTGTATGCGGCGGGCGAGGTGTTGAATGTTGACGGAGATTGCGGAGGATTTAATCTGCAATGGGCATGGGCATCTGCAAATTTGGCGTCAAAAGCGATTGTAAAATCACTTCAAGCTTTGAGTTAATATGGCGGTGGGGCATTTGAAAATAAAAAACACATGGCTTAAATTTGGCGGATTTGTTATTGCGGCTATGCTGTATGCTACTTTAGCGTTTTTAGGGGCAGGATGCCCAATCCGTTTAATAACAGGAATTCCGTGCGCCGGGTGTGGCATGACACGCTCGGTTATATCGATAATAAAACTCGACTTGGCAGCTGCCCTTTATTACCACCCGCTTATAGTGTTGATGCCTTTAATACCGGTGTTGCTGATAGTAAAAAAAGGTCCCTTAGCAATCAAAAAAGTAAGGGCGGTATTATGGGTAATAATAATTGCCGCCTTCATAATAGTTTATATATTCAGACTTTTAATACTAAAGAACAGCGCAATCAGTTTGAGCGGGTAATACAGTCGTCAGCTTCCCTCGGCTACAATTTCTTCAAGAACGCGAATCAGGTCATGGATTGAGTTTAGGCGTACATTTCGTTCTAAGATTGCATTTTTCAAATCCACCGAGAGTGTTTCAAATTTTTCTCGGATACTGGGATCGACATAAGATGCCATTTTTATCACCTCTTTTTATTAATACCCCGAAAAAATAAAAATATTATGATTATATATCCTTGCGTACGATAACTCAGATGGTTATGTGTATGGCTGCAATGCCCACCGTAGAGTTTTCATAAAAAAACGCCCGGCATTTTCTGCGGACGTTTATGTAATTATTTAATTTTCTACGCTTGAATAATCGAAGCAAGAAGAAGGAGCGGCAGGTTGTCGGCATATATTTCGTCAAACTGTGTTATGGGGAGCGGGTTGGTACCTAACCCGACTTCGATTGTATACCCCGGGCGACGAAAATCTTGTATAAACCAATCCTTATATCCCGCATAAGCTGCAATTCCCGATATTTCCTCAAGTGTGTACCCGCTAACATTGGCAAATGCTCTGCCGATTGTAAGTGCCTCTGGCGGGGCTAAGTTTTGAAAATCCCAGTATATTACCTCTCCCTGACTGTGATATGCCAGCACAAGACTGAAATCAAGTGCACGTGTAAAAGCAACCATTGATTGCACTTCCGGCTCGGATTCCGGGAATGGTCCGGAATATCGTGTCGGCCCGGGGCCTGTTATACCGGCTGCCTGCTCGGCCTCTTTGGATTGCTCCCAGCCGGCGTTATAATTATGGTTTAAATCCACTCCTCTGTTGTTCGCCTGCCAAACGGTTGAAAAATCTGTGCTGCCGTTGTTCCATTGTATCAGCTCATCATAGTTTGGGTTATCCGGCTGCAGTCCGTTGAGCACAAGATCAATGCCGTCAGGATTAACCATTGGGACTATGTATATGCTTGCGGCATCCCATATTTCGGACGTGTCATATCCGCCCAACATGCGCCCTTCGGCATAGCTTCTGGAAAAATCTTCGACAAATTTCATTAATACAGGTGTTGTTATCCATTCAAGAGCATGGTGTGCGCCGTTATAGAAAACCTGATTGGGACCGGTGCCCAAACGTATATAGTAAAGGTTTCTTCCAAGCGAACTACGACCGGCCGACCCGGTTTCCAAAAACGGATAGCGCGCCCTTAACCCTTCGATATCCCTTTGCAAAACTTCGTATGTATAATCAATATTGGTATCCACGACAGGGAATCCGAATGGTACTGTTATTTGCTGCCCCACCCTTAAACTGTTTGGCATTATTCCCGGATTGGCGGCAATAATCAAAGCGACAGATGTGTTGTACCTTGCGGCAATATCATAAAGCGTATCGCCGCTTTGTATTGTGTATGTATCATAGCCAACAAGATACCGCTGCATTGCAAAGTGTGTGTTAGGGCCGATGACTCCGTCGGGAGTCAACCCAAATTGGCGCTGAAACGCAATTACCGCCTGCTGCATTTGAGGTCCGAATATTCCGTCTATAGCACCGGTGTAATAGCCCAGCTTTTGCAGCATTGCCTGTATTTCCATCACATCTGTGCCCGACATGCCAATGCGCAATGTTCTCATGCCCATAGTCCCCCTCTGTATTATAAATATAGCCGATTGTGAAATGCACGGACGATCACTCGTCCCCTACAGGCTGTGGCTTCATCAAAAGTGCGCTAAACATATTGTAGGGTCGAACTGTGTTCGCCCGCAAATGAGTATATTGTGAAATCGACTAATCGACAAATATTATATATACATACTATTCAAAATCGTGAGTTAGTGTGCGGAAAGTAAAAAGCATGAAAATCGTTTTCCGGTATTGACAAGACAGTAGTTTTCGTCTAATATATACGGGTGCGAAAAATTGAAAATGGGCCCGTAGCTCAGCTGGGAGAGCGCCGCGTTCGCAATGCGGAGGTCGAGAGTTCGATCCTCTTCGGGTCCACCAAAACAAAAATCCTGCCGAATTTTATCGGTAGGATTTTTGTTGTGCATTGTTCATCATTCATTAAAAGAATTTTTGTAATAAATAATGAATGATGAAATATTAATTAAAATGTTTCGTAAAAAACTGTTTCATTCAATGGCTTTCGGTGTTCGTCATGGCGCTGCGGGGATTTTGGTTCTGCGTCTGCGTAACCGATAAGAAGGATATTTACGGGCTCGATATGATTGGGGATGTTGAACTCCTTTTTTATTATTTCGGGATCAAATGCACATACCCAAACACTGTCCAATCCTAAATCGGCAGCACACAGCATCATATGACAGGTTATAATCGATGTATCAATATCGGCCGAATCCTTGCCGTCATAACGGCGCTTCCAGCTTGATTGATGATCGGCACATACAATCAACGCAAGCGGTGCACCAAAGGTTTTGTACGCCTTTTTTATTTTATCAAGTCCTTTAGGAGATTGAACCGCGATAATTCTCTGAGGCTGGTTGTTACATGCAGTCGGTGCAACACGCCCGGCTTCAAGTATTTCGTTCAGCTTTTCGGGCTCCACTGGCCTGTTATGATAGCTGCGCGCTGAATATCTTTTTTTTGCTAAATCAATAAATCTCATACTTACCCATCCACCTATACTTAAATTTCATTATGTGATTATTATACATTAAATGTAAAACTAAACAAGCAATACTGATATCAGATTAAAAGATATAAGTTTTTTGCCGGATATTAGTATATTGGTTACCCGTGCATTAAGTGCGGGTATTTTTTTGCTGTTTTTGATTGGAGTACCAGTTATTTATTTGCTTTTGACGATAAAATGACGAAAGAATAATAATTTAATCAAATAAACTTGTGAAAAAAGCAGCTTTAATACTTGATTTTTTTTAATAATAGTTTTATAATGTTGCCAAAGTGGTGCGAAGTAGTGGTCAGTGGTGGTTAGTGGTGGATTTCCACACTTTCAACAGAGTTTTCAACAGTCATTCCGATATACAAGTTTTATAAACGAGGTTAATACATGCTGTACGGACGCTACAAACACAATATTGATGCTAAGGGGCGCATTTTTGTGCCCGCTAAGCTTCGCGAAAAGCTGGGCGACAACTTTATCGCTGCGGCCGTAATGGATCATTGCATCAGCTTGTATTCTATGGAGGAATGGGGCAAACTTCAACAGGGACTGGCCGATATGCCGTTCACCAAGGCGCGCAAGCTTCAACGGTATCTTTCCTCAAACGCCGCCGACGTGCAGGTCGATTCACAGGGGCGTATATTACTGCCCCGCCATTTGTTAACTTATGCTTTCCTTGAAAAGGCTGCTTTGGTCATCGGTGCAGGCAACCGTGCAGAAATTTGGAACCCGGAAAATTATGAAAAAGAAAGCGGACTAATGACGCCGGAGGAAGTCGAGCATGAATTTATGGAATTAGGATTTTAAATATGTCATACCATATACCGGTTTTATTAAATGAAGCTATAAATGCGCTGAATATACGTGCCGACGGCTTTTATATTGATGCAACTGCAGGAGGCGGAGGACACGCATTTGCAATAGCATCGAAATTAACTGCCGGCAGGCTGATTGCGCTGGACCGTGATCCCGATGCGGTTAAAGAGGCATCTAAAAGGCTTGAAGGTCTTAGAGCAACAGTCGTTTTAGCCAACTATACTGAAATGGCGTCGGTACTCCATGAACAAGGCATCGAAACAGTTGATGGAATATTAATGGATATTGGCGTGTCGTCACACCAGCTTGATGCGCCCGAGCGTGGTTTTTCATATCATGTCGATGCACCTTTGGATATGCGCATGAGTCAAAGCGGTAAAACTGCAGCTCAACTCATTAATACATTGGACGAGCAGCAGCTAACAGATATTTTCTTTAAATATGGAGAGGAAAAATATTCGCGCAATATTGCGCGTGCAATTATTCGTGAACGCGCAATTGAAGAGATAACAACAACCGGCAGGCTTGCCGAAATTATTAAAAATGCCGTGCCTGCTAAATACCGCAGGCAGGGACACCCGGCAAGGCGAGTGTTTCAGGCACTGCGTATTGAGGTAAACGACGAACTAAGCGGGCTGTCGTCTGCACTTGATACTGCATTTTCATATCTTTCGCCTAATGGACGGCTGGCTGTTATAACGTTTCATTCGCTTGAAGATCGCATTGTCAAACGCCGTTTTGCACAGTGGTGTAAGGGCTGCGTTTGCCCTCCTGATTTTCCCGTATGTGTTTGCGGCAAAAAACCGGCTGCACATCTTATATTTAAAAAGCCGGTGCAACCGTCGGGGGCTGAACTCGAATCAAATCCAAGAAGCCGCAGTGCCAAACTGCGCTGTGTCGAAAAAAACCCTTAAAATTTTAAAGGAAAGTAGAGATTACAGTGGCAATGAATAACAGAACTGAAGCTTATGATTTATCGCTGTTTGAACCGCGTCCGGCTAAGGTTGTAAAATTAAAAACTAATAAAAAGCTGCAAAAGGCTCAAAAAAGAAAAAACGTCATACAGTCTATCATTAATACAACAGCGACAATCTGTGTAGCTGCATTGGCTGTAACTGTTATCGGAATGCTTATCGTAAGCCGGGTACGACTGACCGAAATGGATGATAAAATAAACAGTATGGAAAAGCAGCTCATAGTTCTTCAAAGCGAAAAAACGAGGTTAACCGACGAGCTGGCACGCAAAACTTCGACAAAAAGCGTCGAGGAATATGCTTATGAAACGCTGGGAATGCAAAAGGTAGACTCGACGCAAATTGAGTATATAGAATCGGAAAATACCGACAAGGCAGTTGTGGCGAACAAAGAGAATTCCGGTTTTTTAAAAGCTGCCGGACAAGCTATTATAAAATTTTTCACTCAATTGGCATACCTCTTTGATTAATTCAATAAGTATGAGGTGAGGGCGGTTCAGCGGGTTCTCACAAGTCGCGCTGGGAGTTGGGATATTATTCTTGACTCTCTTTTATTTCAAGGGGGATGGTTATGGCTGGTAAAGTGAAGAATAAGGTTACTACCAAAGCACCAACACGCCAAATGTGGCGCCGGTCAGTCGTCGTGCTTGTGATACTTATATTATTTTGCATCGGCATTATCGGAAAGCTGTCGATTATTCAGATTGCCCAGGCCGATTTTTTAAGAGAAGAAGCAGTTAAGCAGCAGATGAGGGACAGCTTTATATCACCCAAACGAGGAACTATATATGATACCAACATGACGGTGCTTTCGCTGTCAGCTACCGTTTGGACGGTTATTATGTCGCCAAAGGATATAACTGATGAGGGTGTTCGCGTAAAAATCGCCGACGAGCTGTCAGAACTCCTTGAGGTTGACAGAGATAAGCTTTATGAAAAAACGCTTAAGGTAAACTCTCAATATGAAGTTGTAAAGCCGAAAATTGAATACCCGTTGGCCCAAACTTTATCCACATGGATACAAGATAATAAGCTGACCGGAGTGTTTCGCATAATAGAGGACTATAAAAGATATTATCCTCTTAATAATTTGGCATCTGCCGTTTTAGGGTTCACCGGAACCGACAACAACGGATTGTACGGTCTGGAGGCTTATTATGAAAAAACGCTTGCAGGCAAGCCCGGACGCATAGTAACCGCAAAGAACGGCTGGGGCGACGATATGCCCAACAAGCTAAAGTTTGAAAAAACGGTTGACGCGCAGGACGGCAACTCTCTTGTGCTAACAATAGACAGCGTAGTGCAGTATTATGCCGAAAAGCATCTTGAAATTGCCGTTAAGGAAACAGGATGTACCAACCGTGGTTCAGTTATCGTAATGGAGGTAGATACCGGTGCAATCATTGCTATGGCTACAAAAGGAGACTTTGACCCTAATGAGCCTATGACAATTACCGATCCGGACGATCTTACCAAAATTGCATTGCTTTCGGGTGACGAACGTGCAGCCGCCGTTAAGAAAGCACGCGAAGAACAATGGGTAAACAAACCTATTTCGGATTTCTATGAACCGGGTTCGGTTTTTAAGACATTTACGGCCGCTATGGCACTCGAGGAGGGCAGGATTCCCGACAATTGGAGTTATTACTGCAAAGGCAGTATAGTCGCGGTGCCCGGTACAAAGAAAATTAACTGCCACAAGTATGGAGGACACGGTTCCCAAAATTTTTCACAGGTGCTGTCAAATTCATGCAATCCGGCGTTTGTAACTGTGGGGCTGGATTTGGGGCGCACACTGTTTTATAAATATTTTACCGGATTTGGATTTACCGATCGCACCGGTATTGACATGTTAAGCGAATCTAAGGTAACTGATTTATTATTTCATGACGAAAGCGAACTGGGTCCGATTCAGCTTGCTGTTTCGGCTTTTGGACAGACATTTAAGGTGACTCCGATACAAATGATTACTGCAATGTCGGCAGTTGCCAACGGCGGTAAGTTGATGCAGCCCTATGTGGTTCAGCAGATACTTGATGCGCAAGGTAATGTAATTTCCAACACACAGCCTGTAGTAAAGCGGCAGGTTATATCCGAAAGCTCTGCCGCAAAGCTTAACAAAATGATGGCAGATTCGGTAATCGGCGGCGGTGCAAAAAATTCGTATATTGCAGGATATCGTATGGCTGGCAAGACGGGCACTTCGGTAAAAACCGACCAGAAAAACACACAAGGGACAGATAATGTTATCGCGTCTTTTTCGGGATTTGCGCCTGCCGACGATCCGAAATATGCGATACTGGTTATGCTTGACGAGCCGCAGACTGCAATACGCTTTGGCGGAACATTAGCAGCTCCGGTTGCACAAAAAATATTTTCCGAGGCGCTTCCTTATCTCGGAGTAGAGCCAAAATATACCGAAGAGGAAATTGCCGCGATGGACAGAACAACACCAAGCGTAAAGGGCAAAAAGGTATCCGTCGCACGAACAATGCTAAGCAACCTTAATCTTCAGTGCCATGTTGTAGGAAACGGAGATACAGTCATAAAGCAGGTGCCCGACAAAGGTGAAAGCATCCCCAGAAACGGTACGGTAGTATTATATACCGATGAAACCGAGCTTTCAAAAACCACGGTTGTGCCAGACTTTACCGGCAAGACAATGAGCCAGGCAAATATAGCCGCTGCCAACGCCCGCATTAACATACAGATAAGCGGGTTAGGACTGGAAAGCGGAGAGGCAAAGGCATCAAAGCAGAGCATTGAAGCAGGCCAGCAGGTGCCGCTCGGCACGGTTGTTAAGGTGGATTTTGTGTACGAAGATCAAATTAGGTGATTTACCTTATTAAATTTACCCCAAATTTAGGAGGTAGGGTATGAGGCTGCCACAGCTTATGAAGGGTATTAGCATACCCTCTGATATTGATTTGGAGATTACGGGCATAACATGCGATTCACGCCGTGTGGCTGACGGATGGGCTTTTGTCTGCATTCGGGGCGCGACGGCGGACGGTCATAAGTTTGCCGCACAGGCAAAAGAGGCGGGTGCGTCACTTATTATTGCCGAGGAGGATACGGGCTGTGCACCTCAGATTATTGTTCCGTCAACACGCAAGGCATGGACCTTGATGTGTGCCAACTGGTTTAATAACCCGGCTAAGCGGCTTCATCTTGTAGGTGTAACAGGTACAAACGGAAAAACATCTACAACATATTTGATAAAATCCTTGCTCGAATCGTGTGGATACAAGGCAGGACTGATAGGCACAATTCAAAACATGATTGGTGAACGGATACTTCCGACATCTCACACAACGCCCGACCCGTATGATTTACACAGCATGTTCGCGCTGATGGTTGCCGAGGGGTGCAGCTATGCCGTGATGGAGGTTTCGTCCCACGCGCTTGACCAGCAGCGTGTGCTTGGACTTGAATTTGACTCGGCAGTGTTTACAAACCTGACACAGGATCATTTGGACTACCACGTTACAATGCAAAGCTATATGGAAACCAAAAAAAAGCTGTTTACACAAAGCCGCTGTGCCGTCATTAACATTGACGACGAGTGGAGCAAAGAGCTGATAAAGGGTTTAAGCTGTCCCGTTATGACATACTCTGCCTATAATGATGAAGCAAACTATACGGCCCGAAATATTAGACCGCGTCCCGACGGGATAGATTTCGAGCTTGTCGGAACGGGTGAAATCGGACGGGTTCGTCTGCCTTTGCCGGGAATGTTTTCGGTTTACAATGCGCTTGCGGCAGCGTCATGCGCGCTTTCACTGAATATGCCGTTTGAGCATTTGATAACAGCGCTCCCGCAGGTCAAAGGCGTTAAGGGGCGTGCCGAAGTTGTGCACACCGGACACGATTTTACGGTCGTAATCGACTATGCCCATACGCCTGACGGGCTTGAAAAGATTTGCAAAACAATGAAAGAGTGCAGCCGCGGACGTCTTGTGACACTGTTCGGTTGCGGCGGCGACCGTGACAGAGAAAAGCGTCCGTTGATGGGCAAAATTGCTGCTTCACTTTCGGATTTTTTGATTATCACATCGGATAATCCGCGTTCTGAAAACCCGCTGTCAATAATCGATGATATATTAAAGGGGATAGATAAAGATTCTGTTCCGCATATTGTTATCGCTAACCGCATTGAGGCAATACATTGGGCGATTAAAAATGCAAAACCCAACGACACGATTTTGCTTGCGGGCAAGGGGCACGAAACATATCAAATACTTGCCGACGGGTGCATTCATCTTGATGAGCGTGAAGTGGTTGCCGATGCTTTAAGAAAATTAAATGGGGCATAATAACGTATAAGGCAGGATTAAAATGGATATTTTAACAATAACCGTTCTATCGGCATCGGCTTTGATATCGTTTCTTATAGCGGCGTTTTGCGGACGTTTCGTTATCCCGATGCTTCACAAAATGAAATTTGGACAGACAATTCGTGACATAGGTCCCGTATGGCATAAAAAAAAGCAGGGTACGCCGACCATGGGGGGCATACTTTTTATTGGGGCAACGGTGTTGACCTTTGCGGGAGCAGTTACGGTTTGCGAGTTTTTTCTCGGGATAAAATTGTTCAGTGCAACACCGCTGACATTGACCCGTTTGTTCGGGGGCGTAATGATGGCAGTTATGTGCGGCGCTTTGGGCTTTGCCGACGATTATATCAAGGTGGTTAAAAAACGCAATCTTGGACTTACTGCAAGACAAAAATTGTTTGGGCAGCTGCTTGTTGCACTGGGATATGCAATTTCGCTGTATATGGCCGACGGCACTGCAATTAACATTCCGTTTATCGGTTATAAGCAAATAGGACTTTGGTTTATACCATTTTGCATGTTTGTAATTCTTTGCATGACCAATGCCGTAAATCTTACTGATGGAATAGACGGTCTTTGCGGAACGGTGAGCTTTGTTGCCACTTTGTTTTTTATTGTTGCGGCCGGCGTGACGGGATATATCGGCCAAAGCATATTTGCCGCACCGGCTGCCGGTGCACTCGCAGGTTTTTTAGTTTGGAATCTGTATCCCGCAAAGGTTATAATGGGGGATACAGGCGCATTATTCATCGGAGGAATGCTTACGGCTCTTGCATTTGGTATAAACCAACCGTTTTTGTTGGTTCCGGTAAGTATAGTTTATATCATCGAAATGCTGTCAGTGGTGCTGCAAGTGCTGTATTTTAAGGCGACAAAGGGTAGGCGTCTGTTCAAAATGAGTCCGCTTCACCACCACTTTGAAATGTCGGGATGGAGTGAAAACAAAATTGTTTTTGCATTTTCACTAATTACAATCATGGGCTGCATTGCGGCTTTTGCGCTGCTCTTATACGCATGAAATTTAATACTATTCTTCATTGAAAATATTAACGCATATTACCGTTAAAACTCCGGTATACTGAATCAGGGGTGTTTATCGGTTGACATAAAGAAATGGAAAGGCCGGGTCGATTCGATGGCGGTTCGCAATACGGCATATGTAAATAGCAAACCTAAAAAGCGGCTACGCCTTTTTTCGGTTTCACAAGGGTTTGATTTACCGTTTTTTATTATATTGATGCTTATACTTGTCGTAGGGCTTATCAGCCTTTTTTCGGCAAGCTTTGCGTATTCATATTACTGGAATGACGGCGACAGCTTTTATTATATAAAACGACAGCTTGTTTTCGCATTGCTCGGAATAGTAATAATGCTAATTGTGTCGGCAGTCGATTATCATATTTTACATCACTTTGCAATACCGCTTATGGTTGTGTCGTATATTTTGCTTGGGGTTGTTCTTATGATGCCGTCTTCAACCGGGGTTCACAGGTGGATACGTCTGCCCGGCTTTCAATTCCAACCCTCAGAAATCGCAAAGTTTGCGCTTATACTGCTGTTTGCGCACCTTATTTCAATAAACCATAAAAGGATGAAAACCTTTACGGCCGGTTTCTTGCCGTTTATGTTAATATTAGGCATAACATGTGGATTGGTATTTATCGAGCCTCACCTGTCAGGCACGATATTGCTCCTTTGCATCGGGATTTTTATGATGTTTGTGGGCGGCACGAGGCTTGGTTACCTTTTTGGAACAATTGGCTTGGGGGCAGGCGCATTTTTCTATATGGTGTTTGTAGAAAAATATGAATTAGACAGAATAAATGTATGGCTTGACCCGATTGGCACCTATGCGACAAACAGGAATGAGGCCTGGCAAACGGTGCAGTCGCTTTTTGCTATCGGTTCGGGCGGACTGATGGGACAGGGGCTCGGCAATTCTCGTCAAAAGCATCTTTTTTTGCCTGAGCCACATAATGATTTTATTTTTTCGGTAATTTGCGAAGAGCTTGGATTTGTCGGTGCGGTGTTAATAATTTTATTGTTTGCACTGCTTGTATGGCGCGGTATTACTATCGGCATGAAATCACAGGACAAATTCGGTTCCATGCTGGCTATTGGGCTTACCATACAGATCGGTTTGCAAGCAATATTAAATATGGCGGTTGTTACAAACACGATACCCAATACCGGCATAAGCCTGCCGTTTTTCAGTTACGGGGGCACATCGCTTGTAATGTTGTTAGCCCAAATGGGTGTTGTACTTTCAGTTTCGCGCCAGTCAAATATAGGGGACACTTAAAGCTTAATTCTCGAATTATTTATTTATATTAACAAAAAGCTGTAGGGGCGTACTGTGCTCGCCCGTAAAGCAGTGTATCTTGCAATCGCTATAGTAAGTAGTGTAAGGGAGGAACGCCCATTGCGCGTTTTAATGACCGGAGGCGGGACGGCGGGCCATATAAATCCGGCGCTCGCAATTGCCGCAAAAATAAAAAAAGAAATGCCCGATGCCCAAATACTTTTTGTCGGTGCAAAGGGACGCATGGAAACACAGCTTGTGCCTGCGGCCGGATACAAAATAAAAACAGTGGATGTCAGGGGATTTCAGCGGCGGATTTCGGTTAAAAATATTGGACGGAATATATCGGCAGCATATCATGCGGTTGTGGCGGGTGCCGATTGCAAACAAATTTTAAAAAGCTTTGAGCCGGATATTGCAATAGGCACAGGTGGATATGTCAGCGGCCCGATTTTACGCAAGGCGGCAAAAATGGGCATTCCCGTGCTGGTTCACGAATCCAATGCTTATCCCGGTATAACTGTGAGAATGCTTGCCAAATATGCCGATGTAATAATGATTGCCGAAGAATCGGCACGAAAATATTTGCCGGACAATGCGAAGGTTTTGGTGACAGGAAATCCTTTGCGCGAGGAGTTTTTACTGCTTGACAAAGATACCGCAAGGCGTGAACTCGGGCTGGATGAGCGGCCGATGGTACTGTCTTTCGGGGGTAGTCTTGGTGCTGAACGCATAAATGATGCGATGGCCGGAGTGTTAGCCAAAAGTGCAATACAAGGACGGCTTCAGCATATACACGCGACCGGACACAACGGTTATGAGGATATGCGCAAAAAACTTCAACAGCTCGGAGTCACCGACAATACTCCGGGAATCAGGGTGCTTAAGTACATAAACGATATGGCACGCTGCATGGCTGCGGCTGATCTTGTAATTTCACGCTGCGGTGCAATGACATTAAGTGAACTGCCGGCAGCGGGGCGGCCGTCAATACTGATACCGTCGCCCAATGTTGCAGAGAACCACCAGTATCATAATGCAATGGCGCTGGTTAATAAGGGAGCGGCAGTGTGTATTGTCGAAAAGCAATTGACAACAGATGTTTTGTGGAGAGAGATAGAAAAAATAACATCATCACCTGTCCAAATGAAAAGGATGGCTGAGAATGCCAGCCGTGCCGCAATATATGATGCGGCAGACAGAATTTATGATGTTATAATAAACACTTTAAAAAATCGTAATAAATAATACCCACTGAATAACTTATAGCAGCATTAAATGATACAAAAATTTAACCGTCAAGGGCATATCGGTAATGAGAATTTAAAAAACCGATATGCTTATTCGACGGTTTTTTTTGCATCATTCACCCATGCACTCTTTTTTGCATAGGATAGGTTTGCAGGCGCGTGTTACTTGCAGGCTTGCTTGCGAGTTTTGGGGCTGCAGTTGCCCCGTCACGCTCTCTCCAAAGCGAAAGGGTGCATGTTATGTCGAGACTGATTATTGAAGGCAACCATAGATTGAACGGCGTTGTAAATATTCACGGTGCAAAAAACAGTGCGCTCCCGGTACTGGCTGCAACGCTTCTGGCAAGGGGTAAAAGTGAAATACATAATTGTCCAATGCTCACCGATGTAGCTGCCTCGGTGCGTATACTAAGATATTTAGGATGCTCGGTCAGTCGTTCAAACGGTTGTATTACAGTTGATTCAATCGGACTTAATCGAAGCGACATACCCGATAACCTTATGCGCGAAATGCGTTCGTCAATTGTTTTTCTGGGTGCAATTGCCGCACGTACGGGAGAGGCGCATATTTCATTTCCGGGTGGCTGTGAGCTTGGTACACGTCCGATTGATTTGCATTTGTCGGCGCTGCGTCAATTAGGCATGGAAATATTGGAGGAGCGCGGACGTCTTGAGTGCCGAGTTCCCGGTAGGCTTAAGGGCACGACTATTGCACTGTCTTTTCCAAGTGTCGGGGCAACCGAAAACATTTTGTTGGCGTCAGTAACGGCAGAGGGAACGACTTCAATTCTAAATGCCGCGCGGGAACCTGAAATAACCGACCTATGCAATTACTTGACGCGTTGCGGTGCACGTATAGCAGGAGCGGGAGAAAGCGCCATAACCATAGAGGGTGTTGATGCATTATATGGCTGTTCGCACACTGTTATTCCCGACCGCATTGAAACCGCAACTTATATGGCTGCAGCAGCAATTACCGGCGGTTCGCTTGTGCTAAATAATATTTGTCCCGAGCATATAGCAACCGTAATTCCGACCTTTGAGGAGGCAGGCTGCCGGATTGATTGCAAAAAAAACGAGCTGTTAATCAAGGCTCCGCAGCGTCTTCAACGCATTCGCTCAATACGCACTATGCCCTATCCCGGTTTTCCGACAGATGCGCAGGCCCCGACGATGGCTATGATGTGTGTTGCCGACGGTACAAGCGTTTTTGTAGAAAATATATTTGAAAGCCGGTTTAAGCATGCAAGTGAACTTATGCGACTGGGAGCCAAAATAAAAATTGAAGGCAGAGTGGCAATTGTCGAGGGAGTTCCCCGTCTTTCGGGTGCACAGGTAAAATGCACCGATCTTAGGGGAGGCGCAGCTTTGGTAATTGCAGGTCTTGCAGCTGAGGGCACAACCGAGGTGTTAGAGCTCCATCACATTGACCGCGGCTATGATAATTTTGAACAAAATCTGCGCAATACGGGCGCGGTGATACAGCGCCTGGACTGATATTGGCGCAATAACAAGGGGATATTGCGCTTATTTTTACATATAAAGTAGGGCGCGATGCCCTCATCGCGCCCTTTTACGGATTACTCAACAGTATTTATTCAAAAAATAGGTCAAAACGCGTTTTGCAGCTTTGCAGCCATTACGGTGTTTTTCAATAGCATTGCAATTGTCATGGGGCCGACACCGCCCGGTACAGGCGTTATGTAGCCGGCAATTTCCTTTACGGCCTCAGTGTCAACATCTCCGCACAGCTTGCCATTTTCATCTCGGTTCATGCCGACGTCAATCACAACGGCACCCGGTTTTACCATATCTTTTGTCACAAATTTTGCGCGTCCTACCGCAGCCACGAGTATATCCGCATTCTTGCATATTTCCTTAAGATTACGGGTTTTTGAATGGCATACTGTTACAGTGCCGTTTTCGTGCATCAAAAGCATAGCCATCGGTTTGCCCACAATATTGCTGCGCCCTATAACCACACAACTTTTGCCCTCTACTGTGGTGCCCGTGCCGTGAATTAACTCCATAACTCCGGCCGGAGTGCATGGCACAAAATTATAGTCTCCGATCATTATATGCCCGACATTAGCGGCATGGAATGCATCCACATCCTTGTTTGGGGAAATTGCGGCTATAACCGCCCTGTCGTCTATATGTGAGGGCAACGGAAGCTGGCACAAAATACCGTTAATATCGCTGCGGTTGTTTAAGCTTGCAATCGTTGCCAAAAGCTGATCCTGTGGTGTATCCTTGGGCAGTGCTATTTCCTCGGAATATATGCCTGCCTCGGCGCAGGCTTTTTTCTTGTTGTTGACATATACGCGGGAGGCAGCATCGTCTCCTACAATGATAACCGCAAGCCCCGGAACAATACCTTTATGTTTAAGGCTTGCAACCTCGTCCTTGATTTGTGATCGAATGCGCATCGCTGTTGCTTTGCCGTCTATAATAACTGCCATTTTGTGTCTCCTTAATTTTCGTCATTATCGCCTTGAGAATTAATTTGGTCACTTTGGTTTTGGTCATCAACGCTTATACCGTCTGTTGTACTGCCCTCGCCATCAGACTCTTCCACGATTTCGTTGGCGGTCTCTTCACTAATTTCGTTGTCAGCTTGACCGGTTTCAGTATTGGGCATTTCATCACCGGCATTATCATCGAATATTTCTTCATCGGTTTTGTCATCGGCTGTTTCTTCTGATGCTTCAATTGCTTCACCGTTGTCCCCGGGCTCTTCAAACAAATCTGCCGGCAGCGAATTATGTCGGGCGCGCAGCACGAAAAACAGTGCAGCTCCACCTAAGATAGAGAGTGCGGCGATAATTTGTGACACACGCATTGTGCCCAGCATCAGGCTGTCGGTACGCAGTCCTTCGATCATAAAGCGTCCAAGCCCGTACCACATAATATACATCGAAAAAATTTGACCTTTAAATTTATAGGCTTTTTTTGATACAAAATGTAAAATTAAAAAACCAATCAGGCACCAGAGTGATTCATACAAAAATGTCGGATGAACGGGCAGTGAGCCATCATATCCTGTCCCGTTTAGACCTTCCTGTTGGATAATTGAACCCGTCATACCCCACGGCAAAGTGGTGTTGCCGCCAAAAGCCTCTTGGTTAAAAAAATTGCCCCAGCGACCTATGCCCTGGCCGATAAAAAAGCCAATCGAGGCAATATCGAACATTGCAAGCGTGTTTACCTTGCGCACACGGCACATCCAGATTGCGGTTGCAAATGCGAATATAATGCCGCCGTAAATTGCAAGCCCGCCTTCCCAGACCTGAAATATGCGGGCAGGCTTTTCAAAATAATAAGAGACGTCGGGTGAAAACAATACATAATAAAGACGGGCGCCGACAAATGCGAATAATGCTGACACAAGCGTTACATCAATCATTCTGTCGGGGTCAATATCGAAATGTCGTGCCCGCCGCAGGGCATAGATTACAGCAAGCAAAAAGCCGACGGCGATAAGCAAACCATACCATCTCAGGGCAAAATCAATGCCAAAAAGCTTAAATTGCACAATGATGTCGGAAATGTTGAACTTAAGATTAAGCGCGGGGAATGAAACAAAATCATTCATGCTTTGGTCATCGTCCTTTCATATGTAAATTAAATATTCAATAACACGGGAGACAAAAGGACAGTCTCCCGTTTGATTGCAAATATTGTTGTCAATGTCCGGATGGCAAAATTAACGACAGTGATGCCTGACTCTCGTCAAAGCAGGTGTCCAGCAATTTTAATACTGCTTGTCGAGATATAGATGCCGCTGCTTCCACTGCCGAGAAAGGTGGCCTGCCGGCAAAATAGTCAATCATTAAGCTGTCTGACACATTGTCAACATCGTTAAGCGAGGCAACTTGTTTTCCGTATAAAGCGTTGCGAGCGGACTCAAAAGCATCCTCGGAAACACCGTCCGTACGCAAACGTGCAATTTCATCACTTATTGAAGATGCGACAGCGTCAGGGTTTGCCGATTCGCCTCCAAATATCCATACACCATAGCCGGGACCATCAAAATAATCAAAGCTAAAGGATGAATTAATTAATCCCTGATTCATTAAACGGTTGTATAACTGTGAGGATCGACCGGCAATTACCTCAAGCAGTACACCCGCAGCGACAAGCTGTTCGGGCGTGCGGTAGGATTTGCCGTCGGGAATATAATCTTTGTAGCCATAATAGAACAGCGGCGAAGCAACAGGCATATTCTGTTCGATGCGCGGCTTTACTACCTCTTTAGGCTCGTCAATTGCTGCGCGTTCGACGCTGCTAAAATCAGATGGTTTGAGCGTTTTGTCAGCAACCGCCAAAACCTGTTCGGGCGTGACGTTGCCCGATACTACGAGAACCATGTTGTGAGGATTATAAAAAGTGTTGTAGCAGCCATACAGCAGTTCAGGCGTAATTTGTGCAATTGAGTCGATCGTGCCGGCTATGTCTATCTGTACAGGGTGCTTATGATAAAGCGACCGCAACAAATTAAACAGCACGCGGCGCGAAGGAGAATCCTCACCCATGCGTATTTCTTGGCTGATTATTCCCTGTTCCTTGCGTACCGTCTGTTCGGTAAAATAAGGTGTTTGGACAAAGTCAAGAAGAATATGGAGCGATTCTTCGAATTTATCGGTGCAGTTAAACAAATATGCAGTGCGGTCAAAGCTTGTATAAGCGTTTGCCGATGCTCCGGTTTTGGCATAGCGTGAAAATGCGTCACTATCCTCGTTTTCGAACAGCTTGTGTTCAAGAAAATGAGCGATACCGGCAGGCAGCTCGGTCGGTTTATCGTCACCGGTTGTGTAAAATAAGGTGTCTATCGAACCGTAACGTGTTCCGAACACGGCATAGCTTGAACGATATCCCTTTTTCGGACATACAAATATTGGAAGACCGGTTGGGTGAACCATTTTAAAGCAACACTCGCCGGTATGGCGTTCGCATATTTCCTGCCAATGACTATTACTTCCCGGCATGTTCACCCTCCTTTGCGGCAAGCATGTAGACAGCTTCCAAGCTGATACTTCGTGCAGCATTAACAATGCGGTCGCGTGTTACACTGTAAAGCTCATCGGCTGCCTGTGCTGGTGTGGAAATATTATTATCAAGACTTTGGCCGATATACCATGTAGCCAAAGAGGATTGATGGTCTTCAATAGACCTGAATTGGTTTTCAAGACTGGTACGGGCCGATTCTATATCGCCGTCGGTAAAGTCACCGCGGCATACTGCGTCATATTGCTTAATTATTTGCTCCTGTGCTTTTTTTGCGTTTTGCTCATCGACGCCGCTGTCAATCAAAAGCACGCGTCCAAATCTATCGTAAGACGAAGAGCAGTAATAACATAAGCTCAGCTTTTCGCGCACATTTTTGAATAAAAGCGAATGAGGAGTACCGCCAAGCAGTGCATTCATAAGCCGCATTGCAGCAATGTCGTCTCCCGCCGAATTATAAGCTTTAAACCCTAAAACTAACTTTGCCTGGTTAACATCAAGCCTTTCGACAACCTCGCGTTTATTTTTAATCGTACGTTTCTCGGCTGTAATTAAGGGAGTAGGAGCGCGTCCCGCAGCCGCCGCAAAGCTTTTGGCCAAGTTGTCAGCAATTGCACCACAGCTTGTTGCCTGATAAACAATACACACCTGCGCACTCTGTAATGCCCGTTTCCATGCGTTAGTCACATGTTCGGGCGTCAATGCCCCGACACCGTCAATGGTGCCGTAGCGATTAACGGCATATCCCTCGCCCTCGCATAAAATCTGTTCGCAACGTTGACGGGAATATAGCCTTTTATCATTAATTTCTGATTGAATTAGCTCAACAAGGCAGCGTTTTTCCAGTTCAGTGTCGTCATCATTAAAGTGTCCGTCTTTAAAAGCCGGTTCAAAAATCATTGAGCGCAGCAGTTCGGCACATTGCTGTGTAATTGCCTCACGGTTTAGAGCAAAACGGTCGTCTATTGATACTGCTGTGAGTATAAGAGCCTGATTGCTGCCGATACGAATCACATCTGCCAGTATGCGCGCACCGTATAGCTGGTTTAAGCGACGCTGCAGAGCAGAAAAATCCGGGTATTCACCGCAGTTACGACGCAACAGAAAAGGCAAAATCGCATATGAAGATGCCGTTTGTTCTTGCAGGGGAAGCAGTAGTGCCACTGTTAGCTGTGCTGTTTTAAACCTGTCATCCGTGATGCCCAAAAAATTGACACCCTCGGCAAGCGGATGGCGTACAGGCTGCAATCATATCAACTCCCTTATAAAGACAAAAAACATTCTTGCTTTTTCTAATCCAAACCGAATAAAAGCATTATACCAAAATTTGCTTGTAATGAAAAGCGTATTTTAGAAAGTAATTTTTAAAACCCGTATCATGCCGGCGGTGGAATAGTAACTATAACCTTGTTCGGTGTTCCATGAAGCGGCACATAGCCTGCCGGCACTCCGTTTACATTTAATCCAGGTGACCCGCGGCGAATAATAATTTCCAAAGGCGTGTTGTTTAATGTTATTGAAACTTCACACTCATTCCACTCGGATGGCAGATTAGGACTTAAATACAGCTTGTCGCCGCGAGGTTGCAGTCCGATAAGATAGCGTAAAACGGCGGTATAAAACCATCCTGCCGATCCGGTATACTGTGTCCATCCTGCACGACCGGGGCACTCGGGATGCGAATACACATCGCCGGCAAGGGCGTACGGTTCCCCTTTGTATTTTTCACCAAGACTGTCTTTATATTTGTGAGCTGTGCTAATAATTCGCAGCAAATCAATTGCCTCATCGGCACGCCCCGATTTGAACAAAGCGATTACAAGCCAAGCGGCCGCATGCGTATACTGACCTCCGTTTTCTCTAAGACCGGGAGGATATGCAGTAATATAGCCGACGGGTCTTTGACGATCATCGAGTCTCTCTTCGGCATGGGAGCGGGCAAACGGGGGAGCGAGCAGCTTAATTATTCCATTTTCTCTGTCAACTAATTTATTGAGTGCAGTATCCAGCGCAACAGATGTTCTTTCATACGGTAATCCGCTCAGCACCGAAAAGCTTTGAGGCAGACTGTCAATTTCACCGTCACCGCTGTCGGGCGCCCCCAACGGTGTTCCGTCGTCAAAAAATGCGCGCAGGTATCGGTCGCCGGAAAAACAGGCATCAGCAGCACTTCGGTATTCTGCAGCTAATTTGCGGTATTCGGCGGCTCGATTTTCTTCACCCTTGTATTCACATAGCGGTGCGAATTTGTCAAGTACAATAGAAAGGAACATTGCCATCCAGACACTTTCGCCACGCCCTTTTGCTCCAATAAGGTTGAACCCGTCATTCCAGTCTCCAGAGCCGATTAAAGGCAGTCCATGCTCACCGTGCGTGCAGGCTCTGTCAAGTGCACGGACGCAGTGCTCATATAGGGAATTGGTATATTTTGATTTTTGCGGCTTAAAGTATCTTTCGTTTTCTTCAGGTGCAAGCGGTTCGCCGATTAGCCATTCGGCCTGCTCGTCGAGCACATTTTTGTCGCCCGTGAAATCAACATATACGGCTGTCACATATGCAAGCCACGCCAGGTCGTCAGAACAACGTGTACGCACTCCCTGGAACATGCCGGGCAAATCATACCACCAGTGTAACACATCGCCTTCCTCGAATTGCACCGTTGCACAGCGGATAAGCTGTTTTCTTGTGATTGAAGGGTCAAACCACAGCGTTGCAAGCGAATCCTGAAGCTGGTCGCGATATCCCCACGCTCCACTGTTTTGATAAAAACCCGTGCGTGCGTAGATTCGGCAGACAGCAGCTTGCCACGGTATCCAGCGTGATACCATTGTATTAAGCAGCTTATCGGGTGTGCGTATACGGGGAAATTGCATTGATAGCGCCGGAGTTTTTACTGCGTTTTCAATGAATTGAGTTATTAGGTTTTCGTTTTGTGCTATATTTTGTTCTTCTACAAATCCCAGCACAAATGTTATGGTTTCATTTCGCTTTGGTGGCAGTTTTTTTCGTATTATAACAGCAGCACACGGATCGGGCAGGGGAGACAGTGTGCCGCCGCCCCATGAACCTGACAAAAAGCTTCCTCGATCGCAATCGCAGTTGTCGGCGCCGCCCACTGCAGTCAAAATCGCACTGCCGTGAATAGTTGCAAACGGGTTTCGTAACACAAGTGCGCCGTTTTCCCACTGTGCCACGGTATGACGGGCATTGCGGCGGTTGACGCCAAGAACCGGTTCAGTGTAATAGGCGGCCTGCATTTCCATAGGCTCATCTCCTGTGTTTTCAACAGACAGTTCAACCGTTTTCCATAATCCTGTCGATGGAATTCGCACAGTAACGCTGGTATTAAGCATGCCGCATTTCCCGCTATAGCGAGCATACCCGTCGCCATATTCTGGGGTGGAGCCCCAAACGGTGTCGTATATGGTGCCGCCCACACGCACAAGCAGCATTTCGCCGCGGTTGTCCGATGCGGTGTCGTTAATCCATGGAGTAAGCTTGTTTTCGCGTGAATTAATTGCCCACGTAAATCCCAATGCCTTGTCGGAGACCAATGTGCCGAATTTTTCGTTAGCAATTACATGGCACCACGGCAAACTTGGAATGTCGGTAATTATAAATTTATCACCGCTGAACAATCCGCCTTTAATTGCAATGTCTTCACTTGTATTCTCGTGACGATTTACCGGCTCGGCTTTGAGTATTGCGGCGGCGCTGTAATCAGCCGGAAGAATGCCTGCCCGCTTTAAGTCCCTGGCGCAGTTATGAGCGCAAACGGCTGTAAGAAAATCAAGTGTTTGCTCACCATGGGTAATCAAGTTGACAGGGTGTATGCCACCTCGTTTGCCGAGAACATCTACACAATTTGCATTGCGTGCGGCTTCTCGCAGCGCTTCTAAAATCGGGGCGTCGTACTCTCCGCCTTCACGGTAGGCTATTGCTACTTCTGTTATAACACCGCCCAGTCTTAGCGAACGATGCAGCCTCATATAGGGCTCGGCACGTGAAGCGTCTGCTGCATTGTGTATTTCAATTAGCAACAGTGGGAAATCTCCCGATATTCCCAGTTTCCACAATTCCTGAAGTCCGTGGGTGTTATTCCTTGCGGCTGTTGCCCATTCACGCGATATACGCGGCGGATAAAACAAATCGGGTAAGATTTGTGCCGCAAGCTCGGCCTCGACTCCACCAAACGGCGACAATGCAGAGACATCATTTGAAAGCATACCCTCGCGCCGCACCTCAATCAGCCTGTTGGCTGCAGCAGCCATGGTAGGGGCAGCAGTCAACACCAATGTTATTGATTTTTGAGAATGTGCTGGCAGCTCAATTGCTACACGCATTGCAACGGCACAGTCGGGTATACCCTGTCCGCTTGAGGAAAACGGTTTATTCACTGCATTTAGGATTGAAGTAACGCCAAGCGGGCGTTCAAGCAGCAATTCACGGTGCGGTTCGTATTCAAATTCGAGTCCGTCAAGCAATCCTGCTGCAAGACAGGCGGGTGGTTCTCCCAGACGCTGTCTGCGTGATATAAACAATGCCTGCATGGCATCGTCTTTATAAGCTGATAGGAAAATGCGTGAAAATGCAGGGTGTGCAAGCGCATCCTCCCTACGTGCAAGGGTTGGTTCAAAGTATAAAAGTATCGTAGCTGAAATTCTGTGGTTAGCATGGTTTTTGAGCACCACTTGCCGCTGCTCGCAAGGCAGCCTTGGGTGCACCATTGCTCTCATGCCTGCTTCGATATGCCCGTGCTCTGCAGTGAAAATTGCAGCACCTGTATCAAACTCGGCATAACGCTTTGTTGTACCAATCGCACTTTTGTGCTTTTGCTTATTTTGATGTCCGCTTTGCTCGTCCGAGGGCTTAGCATAGTCCGGCGCCGCCGTAATCGAAAATGCCCCCTCGCCTGCATCTACAACAGCAAAAATACCTTGTGGATTGCGCAGCAAATCCTCGCTAAAGCGATGGATATCCAGCCCGTGAGAAGTTGATATGCCTGCACCCGTATCGGTTATTGCAAGCTGCCATTCGGCACCTGACAGCAAATACATACGCGGAGTTCGCGGATTAATGTGACGTATTTCCTCTGTCATTGGTCGTGTACGGCCGGGTACCTCCGGAACATTATTTTCACGAATAGGCTCAAATACAGTTCCGGCCGACGGCGCCTTTTCATGGCACAGCTCGACGGCGCGGGACATATCATCATCGCGTAAAAAGCGCTTGACAAACAAGTCATCCATAACCGCGTTAGCGCAGGATATAAGGCTCATGCCGATATGGTGTGCCATATAGCTGCGTACTATAGAATATCCGCCGCGCGCAGTTCGTCCTTGTGTGAAATCTGCGGCTTCATAAAATCCCCAAGCTCCCGTCATTCCAAGGCGCTCAAGTCGTGCGAGGTTGCGCAAAGAGGCGCCGGGGTCGGTCGTCAGCGTTAAAAAGCTTGAATATGGAGATATTACAAGCTCGGCTCCCAGTCCGTGCTTGAGAGCAAGACGAGGGACTCCGTGTGCCTTATATTGATAATTTAAATTGCTGTCAAATGCATAAAAGCCACTTTCACTTATACCCCACGGAACACCGCGTGGGGGGCGTTTGCGCTGGCAGTTAAGACAAAACCTTAACGCCTCATAACTCATCGTGCCCTCTTCCGACGGTAGCATCAAGCGGGGCATAAAATATTCGAACATGGAGCCTGTCCAGGATACCGGTCCGATAGAATTGCCAGACTTTGTAAGGGTGCGACCGAGTGCGCCCCAATGCTTTTTTGGTACATCACGCATCGCTATCGCATAATAGCCGGACATGCGGCTTTCGCTCATTAAAAGATCGTAATATGATGTGCTTAGCTTGCCGCTATCAGGGTCAAGACCGATGTGAAACAATAGACGGTCTTTGTCAAACATCGGCGTCAGATCTATAGCTTGCTGAAGTTTTTTGGCATGTGCTGCTAACGATTTTGCACGGGCACCATCAAGTTCGGCGAGCGATTGGCGCAAAGCAACGAGGCAGCATGCAAAATTGCCGCTGTCGACTGTTGAAACATATCGCGGTGACAGAGGGCGTAATGTGCGGGTGTCGTACCAATTAAGCAAATTGCCGTTCCATTTTTCTAATCTTTCTATTGTAGTCAATGTGCGTTCGATTCGCGTGAGCAATCCGTCGGCATCTAAAAATCCAAAATCATGTGCTGCTGCAATACTTAACAGATAAAGCCCTATATTGGTCGGGGATGTGCGGTGAGCTACGCGCCATACAGGTGACTCCTGTACATTGTCAGGTGGAAGATAATTATTCTCGGCTGTACATTGCTCTTCATAATATCGCCACATTGCCGATGCATAGGCTACGATTTGCTCCTGCTGCTCATGAGACAGTGAAGCTGTCCTAAAGGGCGTGCTCGACCGTCTGGAATATACTGCTAACGGAATGAGCAATGCAAACAAAATGCCGCCCAGTCTTGCAAAATCCGTGCCATAGTAAATGAGAAAAGCAGATATTATTAGTGTCGGCCATAATCGGCGCAATGAAGCGGCAAAGCCTCCCTGGTGCTTATCAGATTGAGCCGCCGTTGTCCATTCGAGCATACGGCGGCGTGTTATAAGCCTTACAACCGCTCTTATAGCAGCGCCCAGTGTTGTCAATGCCGTAGCAGGCAGCATGATTATCGTAAACCACGCCTGCGTCAGTGCGCCTAATGCACGGGGCATAACACGCGAATAGTATTTGCAGCCGAGCGTCATCCAGCCCCCGTGTACTAATGAAAGAAAAGCCGACATCAGGTTGCCGGAAATTGGTGAAATAAGTCCGGTAAGGGCAAGAAGAAATCCGGTCCAACCGCGAAATTGTGTTGACAATATAATCAATGCTAATGCCGCAGGCGGAGTCAGTGATCGGCGCAGGTTGTCGATGAGCTTCCAGCGGTCAAGACGCGAAAGATTTAATCGACGCCCAAATGCAAAGGGCATATTTTGCCAGTCACCCCGCACCCAGCGATGCAGCCTGTTTAACCAACTGTTTATAGAAGAAGGGTATCCGTCTGTCATTTCAACATCCGAGACTAACCCTGTGCGCATAAGGCAGCCTTCAAGTATATCGTGACTGAGAATTTGCTCGGGCGGAAGATCAGCAGAATCAAGTACACTAAAAGCTTCTATATCGATAAGACCTTTTCCGGCGAAAATGGCAGACGAAAACAAGTCCATATACAAATCGCCAACCGGCATATCATATGGTGTTATACCGCCCATACCTGCCATCGCACGTGAAAATGCAGTGCGGTTTGAGGAATGAAGCTCGGCTGAAAGACGCGGCACAAGCACTCCAAAGCCGCCGGTGATACTTCGTTTGTCGTCTGATAGTTGTGCCTTTACAAGCGGGTGAAGTGCCGTACCGACTAAATCGGCGGCCGTGTCAAGAAGCATGCCGGTGTCTGCATCCAGCGCAAGCAGAAATCGAGCGCGCCTTAACCTGCTTAAATCTCCTTCGAATGCAAGATATTGCGGCTTGCCTCCGCGTATCACACGTATTAGCTCGCCAATCGCTCCACGCTTGCGCTCCTTTCCGGTATACGCTTTCATCGTGCGGCTATAGACACGGGGACGTACCACAAGTATAAAGCTGCCGTTTGTACGGGCATTAAGGCGGCGTATTTCACGCCTCATTGCGCTGATATCGGCTGCATCACGTGGCTTTGTGGGATAATCAGCCTGTGACAAATCTGCCAGCAGACATATCTGTACGGCTCCCTGTCCGTTGGTGTTATAAAGATTATAAAGTTTTTCAGCAGTTTTGGCAGCCTGTTGTGCTCCGGGCAGCAGGGTTGAAACTGCGATAACTGTTCGCCCCTCCTCGGGTATTATGCCGTTAAGCTCGATTCGGGGCAGCCGGCGGGGTGTTATTCTGTGCAATAAAATCTGTTGAATAATCGGTCGGAACAATTCAATTAATGGGAGGTATAAAAGCAGTGCGATAAAAGGGATTTGCACCAATACGGCCAAGAGAATTGAAGCCGCCGCCGGTATCAGCATTGTGCAAAGCAGTAAAACGCGCCCGCGAGTACGAGGGTCGGTTTTATCTTTAATCGCCATTAAAGGAAACCCGACATGTCGTTCGCGTTCAGTCGAGTTTTTCTTAGCCTGCTCTATAAAAGCAGCAGCAGTCGACGTTTCGCTACGCCCGCTTCTTAAGGCTGCCAATGCAGTACGTCTTCGATAATCGGCACGAGACTTTTGATCCATACGAGGATAAATGCCGGCAGGATCATCACGAAGAATACGCTCAACAATGCTGTGCCGCTCAGTTAAGCTGGCAAAGTCAAGCCCAACCGCTCGATGAAGACCGTGTACTGACAATGAAATTAGCCGTTCAGCTTCATTTCCGCTTTTTTTGCAGGCCTCAGCTGCAATCAGAACAAGAGCTGCCCTTAAACAAAGCGGCAACTGTTCAAGCTCGAAAACCGTAAGGGGGCGAACTTGTTGAATGATTTCAATAAGCCGGTCAAATTCCTCTGCATCCGGCACACCTGTTTTGTGAACCACTTCACGCAAAAGGGCGCAAGTTGCGGGAATTCTGCCGTCACCGGGTTGATTATCGGCGTGCTTCAGCCCGTTAATCACATTGGCGCCTTCACGAACAAGAAGATAATAATTGTCGTTAAGCCACTCACGGTAACCACTGTCACTGTCGGTTATGCGTGACGAAGTGGATTTTCGGCATGCAAGCTTTAGCGTGTGCAATGCACTTCGCACCTGCCGCCGCAGAGGTCGCATATTATATTGTTTTTGGTCTGTAGACATGAACTGCTGCGCCAGCGATTCGTAAAATGAGCTGTTATCGCCGACGTTATCGCAATTTGGTATTTTGTCGGGAGAGTTCAAATCCATAGGAAACTACTTGACAGAACTGTCACAATCGCCATAATCGCATTAAGCTAAGTAAACGTGTGACAGTCCATCCTCCTTTCATCTAACCAATTTAAAATATGTTTCCCGTCAACAACCAAATAATGCATGTATGCTAAAAATACCACACACCACAAAAAGCTCTTAACAAAAATCGGCGGCGGGATTAACATATCCCGCCGCCGATTAAAAAAATTATTTTATTTTATCCGCATTTTGAATATCCACAGTCGCGGCATATGACGCAGCCGCCCTCATGCTCCACTTTTGCACCGCATTCAGGGCATTTTCTAATCTGTGCGGCACATGCAGGTTCGTCTTGTTTGGGTGTTACTTTGGCCACTTGCACGCCGCCTTCTTTAAAACCGTTTGAAGCCACCACTTTTTCAATAACTCGTGCGATGGCGTCCGGGCAAGAAGTGCATTTCATACCTTGTTGGCGTATTGTGGACGGGCAGCGTATGCCTCGCAATTGACTTGTGATTGTTTTGACATCAATGCCCGAGCGCAGCGAAAGCGAAACCAGCCGAGCTGTTGCCTCTGACTGCGAGGGGCAGCCGCCTGCTTTGCCGGTATTGGTAAATACCTCGCAAATGCCGTGTTCGTCGTAGTTTACTGTAATATAAAGGTTTCCACAGCCAATTGTCATTTTTTCTGTCATGCCCTGTGTAACATCAGGACGCGGACGGGGAATGATTACATAGGCGGAAGAGCCCTTGTCATTTTGTTTTTCATCATTTTTATCGGTTTTGGCAACAAGGTTTAATACTTGGGAATCGCGGCTGCCATCGCGGTAAATTGTTGCGCCCTTGCATCCGAGCTTGTATGACAGCTTGTAAACTTGTGCAACATCATCCTCTGTGGCGGTGTGCGGGAAGTTTACTGTTTTTGAAACGGCGTTGTCGGTATGATTTTGGAATGCAGCCTGCATTTTGACATGAAACAGCGGAGTTATATCGTGAGCCGACACAAAAACGCGTCGGATATCTTCGGGTATACTCTCAATATGTGCAATCGTGCCCTGCTCGGCTATTTCTTTCATCAGTTCTTCTGAATACAATTCGTTTTTCTGGAGCAAGTCACGCAATACCGGATTTACTTCAAGCATTTCGGTTTTGTCCATAACATTTCGTATATACACATAGGAAAAGACCGGTTCAATACCTGAGGATACACCTGCAATAATAGACAGCGTGCCCGTTGGTGCAATAGTTGTTATCGTGGCATTTCTAAGCGGCTCGCCGTCCTTGTAGATGCTTTGGCTGAAAAGTGGAAAAGGACCGCGGGATTTTGCAAGATTTGCACTGGCTTTTCTTCCGTTTGTTGTTATAAACTCCATTAGCTTGCTTGCAAGTGCTACGGCTTCGTCCGAATTGTAGGGGATACCGAGATACAGCAGCATATCGGCCCAGCCCATAACCCCCAAACCGATTTTTCGCGTTTGGCGAGTAGTTTTTTCAATAATTTTGAGGGGATATTTATTGGCGTCAATCACATTGTCGAGAAAATGCACGGCTTTTTCCACTGTGGTTGCAAGCTTGTCCCAGTCTATGACCGCTTTTTTGCCCGAAACTCGAAGCATTTTTACAAGATTAATTGAGCCAAGGTTGCAGCTTTCGTTTGGAAGCAACGGCTGCTCACCGCAAGGATTGGTTGATTCGATTTCACCCTGTGACGGAACAACATTGTCACGGTTAAGTCTGTCGAGAAAAACAATTCCCGGTTCGCCGTTGCGCCAAGCCGAATGCACAATTTTATCAAAAACCTGTCGGGCGTTAAGTCGGCCGGTTGGTTTTTTTGTGCTGGGGTCAATAAGGTTGTATTCCTCATTAGCTTCCACAGCGTTCATAAAGGCTTCGGTGATGCCGACCGATATATTAAAGTTAGTTATGTCCGAATTGTCTTTTTTACAGTCAATAAATTGCAGAATGTCCGGATGGTCAACGCGTAAAATGCCCATATTGGCGCCACGTCGTGTACCCCCCTGCTTTACTGCTTCTGTAGCCATATTGAAAACGCGCATAAAGCTTATGGGGCCGCTTGCAACGCCACCGGTCGAATTAACGACGCTTCCTGCAGGGCGAAGACGTGAGAATGAAAATCCGGTACCGCCACCTGATTTGTGAATTAGTGCAGCCTGTTTTACCGCTTCAAAAATTGCTTCCATGCTATCTTCAATTGGGAGCACAAAACATGCCGATAACTGTCCAAGCGGACGACCGGCATTCATCAAAGTCGGAGAATTAGGCAAAAATTCAAGATTTGTCATCAGTTCGAAAAATTCCTGTTCAGTTGCCTTAACATCGGCGTCCTTGGAATACTTCAAATCCGAGGCAGCTATCGCGTGTGCAACGCGGCGAAACATATCCTCAACTGTTTCGGTTAAATTTCCGTTTTCATCCTTTGCCAGATACCTCCTTTCGAGCACTGTGAGAGCGTTTTGGGTCAATTCCATTATGTTTTCCCCTTCCTGTACTATGAAGTACTATATACTATATATAACTATATAATGGTGTCTTGATACTCTGAAAGGTACTATATATTGTATTAGCATTGGATATTAATGTCAAGTAGAAAATATATTTTTTTTGTAATTGGAGAATAGTATTAATCTTGCTTTTTTTTATAATGCGGGGTATCATATTATTACAATGGGCTGCGCAAAAATTATGACAAAAACGCACAGACTGGAAGGCAGGGTTTGGATATGCGTGAATACGCCAATATACAGCTGCTGCTTGACGATAGGGTCGAAGCGGCACGCGAGCGCATTATTTATACCGTCACCGCTTATATGGAAGCTCAAGGGTTCGTGCCATGCGGGCGTGAAAGCGCTGAACGCACGGTGGCATTTGCCCGGGTTAAGAACGGCTGGTCAATTTTTGATGATTGCGCCGACAGACTTGATATACATGCTCTTCACGGACTTGCCCGCTGTCTGACAGCGAGGCTTAGAACACGCGCAGTTGCCATTATGGGATTAAAAAACGGATTTATATTAAAATTGTACTGTGACGGTGTGCTTCGGGATACTTTCAGTACACAGCCGCGTTCATTTTTTAAGACAAGGACAACAGGGCGTGTCGCTTGCCCCGGTCATGCGGTTAGATGGCATTCAATATTACGCAAAGATGTTAGCTTGCGAGAGCTTTCGTCTGCATTTTTACAGGCAAGGGAAAATCCGGACGAGGGCTTTGAAAGGCTGCAGCACTTGCTTTGCTTAGATGAAACGGCAAAATTTGGTTTTGCCTCTATTGAGGATTCTAAATTACAGGGTGTGGTTGAGCTGTATTTCCATACGGCAAACCGTGTGCGTCAACACTGGTACGACCGGTTTATTCGCATTCCTGCAAGGTGCGGCAATGCAGTGGTGTCGGCCTTGTTCAGAAAAAAACGCTGCCGCCAGCGTCATTAATTAATCGGAGGAAACCCATGCAAATTGGCACAGTAAAAATAAACGGGCATGCAGCGTTGGCTCCAATGGCCGGTGTAGCGGACAGGGCAATGAGACTGATTTGTGTCGAGTTTGGCGCGGCTTATGTTGTCGGCGAGATGGTAAGCAGCAAAGGATTGTGCCATGGCGACAAAAAAAGTGCCGAGCTTCTTACACTTGACGACGCCGAGCGGCCCGCCGCAATCCAGCTTTTCGGTGACAATCCCGAAATAATGGCGCGTGCCGCCACTATTGCAATGCAGTATAAGCCCGAAATTATTGATATCAATATGGGTTGTCCGGCGCCAAAAATTACCGGCAACAGCAGCGGCTGCGCATTGATGCGCAGCCCCTCGTTATGCTTTGACATCGTGTCCGCGGTTTCAAGTGCAGTAAATGTTCCTGTCACGGCAAAAATACGAAAAGGATTTGACAGTAACACCGTTAACGCTGTGGAAGTCGCGTTGGCATGTCAGGAGGGCGGTGCTGCTGCAGTGACTGTGCATGGACGCACCCGGGACCAGATGTATGCTCCCCCCGTCGACTGGGATATAATCCGCAGGGTTAAAGAGTCTTTGCGAATTCCGGTAATCGGGAACGGGGACATAAATTCAGCAAAAGAGGCAGCCCGCCTGTATGAACAGACGGGCTGTGATCTTATAATGGTAGGCAGAGGGGCTCTTGGCGCACCATGGATTTTTTCACAAATTGAGGAATACCTTACTAACGGAACGCTGCTGCCTGATCCGCCTGTGTCAAAACGCATGCAGGTACTGTTAAGGCAGGTGACACTGGCTGTGCGTTTAAAAGGGGAACGCATAGCCCTGCTCGAGTCACGCCGTCATGCCGCCTATTATATGCGCGGTCTTCCCGGCGCTGCCGCTCTTAGAGCAAAAGCCGTGCAAATTAAGACACTCGATGACCTAAAAGCGCTTTGCGATGAAGTTTGTAAGTTGCTGAAGTGATATTATACAAAATAAAACGAAATGTTTGTTACTGTTTTTTAATATTAACACTGGTATTATTTTCAATGTTTTGTATAATGTTATAACATTAAAACTTTTGATGTTGTCAAAGTTTTCTTGTACTGTAAATAGCTGATTGCGAAATTCACTGCTTTGCGGGCGAACGCAGTTCGCCCCTACAGTATATTGAGCGAGTTTTTAATACAACCACAACTTGTAGCAGCAACCTGTGGTCGCCCGTGCATTTCACAATCGACTATTGTTCTGTAAAGAATGGTGATTCCATGTTTCAAATACGATGGATTTGGAAAAACATCAATGGCCGTCATCGGGTTATGCTAATTGCAGGTCTTGCAATTTCGGTGGTTGTAAGCTGTATGTTGCTTATAAACCCGTATATGACCTCACTGTTGATTGACAATGTCATTGTGGGTAAGAATACTGAATTTTTAGTTCCCATTCTTGCGGCGATGATGATTGTGCAGGTTTTGCGGATGGGTATGCGGTTTTCAATGCACATGCTGCTTGAGACTTCATCACAGCATATGATGTACAACCTGCGATGTAGCTTGTTTAAAACGCTGCAAAATCAAGAAGGCAGCTTTTTCAGCCGCAACCGCACCGGGGATTTAATGACAAGAATGACCGGTGACTTGGAGTTTTGCCGACATTTTGTATGCTTTATTTCACATCAGATAACAGACGCCGTTGTGATGTTTGTTTCGACACTTATATTCTTTTTATTGATTGATTGGCAGCTGACGTTGGCGCTTGTCGCTGTAACGCCGCTGCTTTTATTTATTACTCAAAAATATTCAAATAAAGTGCGGCCGCATTTTATTTTGATGCGTGAGCGCCTGTCCGAAATGAACACTGCCGCTCAGGAAAACATAGCGGGTAATCGAGTGGTAAAGGCCTTCGCTCGTGAAGCCTATGAACGGGAGAAATTTAAAGAGTGCAATCGCAATTTTCGTGATGCGAACCTCGGGATAAACCGGCTTTGGCTAAAGTTCTATCCGTTTATCGAAGCGCTGGCTAATTTTATGACACTGATTACTGTTTTTGTCGGGGGTCTGTTTATTATCAGGGGCAGCATAACCGCCGGTGAGCTGGCTATTTTCACTTCGCTTACTTGGGCGCTTGCTGCTCCGATGCGCAATTTAGGCGTGCTGATCAACGATATTCAGAGGTTTTTTACATCTGCAAACAAGGTTATTGAGATATATTATTCGCGCCCTCTTATAGTTGACCGTAGTGACGCCGTTTTGCATGACCGGGTAAAGGGACATATTGAATTTCGAAATGTGAGCTTTTCGTTTAACAAGGTTCCGATTTTGAAGGATATCAGCTTTAAAGTTGAACCGGGGCAAACTCTCGCAATTATTGGCCCTACCGGCTCGGGCAAAACCATGATTATAAATTTGCTGGCGCGGTTATACGATGCCGATAGAGGGGAGATTTTGTTAGACGGCTGTAACGTAAAGCTGTGGAAGCTACAGCAGCTTCGCAGCGCAATCGGCACCGCTACGCAGGAAGTGTTTTTATTTTCGGACTCGGTTAAGGGCAATATCGCCTTTGGCAACCAGGCACTTACCGAACAAGAGGTACACGATTTTGCACGCCGTGCGGCGGCTGATGAATTTATACAAAAAATGCCCGAAGGATACGAAACGATTATAGGCGAGCGCGGCGTTGGACTTTCCGGCGGGCAAAGGCAGCGCATTGCATTGGCGCGCGCAATGGCAGTACAACCCGCAATATTGGTGCTGGATGACACGACTTCCGCATTGGATATGGAAACCGAAAAGCTCATACAGCATCAGATTGACAATCTGCCGTTTAAGTGCACCAAAATCATTATAGCTCAACGTATTTCATCAGTTAAAAATGCAGATGAGATTATAGTACTCGAGCAGGGGATAATCACCGAACGCGGCACACATGAGCAGCTATTAAAGCGTAACGGATATTACCGGCAGACCTATGAGCTGCAAAATGATATATCGGTTGATGAAAAGGCGGTGTTCAATTGTGGCACGCAATAAATTTGACATTGATGAAAAGCTTGAATCACCGTTTAGTATGGCGCATCTCAAACGCTCTTTTACATATATCCGCCGGCACCGCTTAAAGATGTTTTTCGCACTGATGCTAAGCGGCATGGCGAGTGTTGCCGGGCTTTTTGGCCCGAAGATTATGCAATGGACGCTTGACGACGCAGTACCTAATAAGGATATTTCTATGCTGGCTCTGCTTGCTCTTCTATATATTTGCATTTTGGCAATTTCCATATTGTTTACCACCGTAAGATCGCACATTATGGCGCGTGTAAGTCAGGATATTATTTATGACATACGCGAAGATTTGTTTGCGCACCTGCAAAAGCTGCCGTTCAGCTATTATGACAGCCGCCCGGCCGGAAAGATACTTGTACGCGTTATCAATTATGTAAATTCGGTTGCGGATATGCTGTCTAACGGCATTATAAACAGTATTTTGGAAGTTATAAATATAATATTTATTGTTGTGTTTATGTTTAGTACAAACGCAACTCTTTCGTTGGTAATTGTCGCGGGCTTACCTATATTCGTATTGTTTATTGTAGTAATAAAGCCTAAACAGCGCCGGGCATGGCAACAGCAATCAAATAAAAATTCCAATTATAATGCCTATCTTGCCGAAAGCATTGACGGTGTGCACGTCAGCCAGCTTTTTGTCCGGCAGCAAATAAACATAGGAATATTCGCGCGCCTTGCAGCCGCATGCCGTGCAGCGTGGATGAAAGCCATAATTATAAGCAACTCTGTTTGGGTGAGCGTAGAGCTGTTGACACAAATTGTTTTTACCGTGATGTATATCGCTGGAGTTTACTGGATGGGCGGCGCTATTGTATCGTTTGGTGTCATACTTGCCATGGGGCAGTATGTAAGCAGGTTTTGGCAACCGATTTTGAACCTTGCAAATATTTATAATATGTTCATTAATAATATTGCATATCTTGAGCGCATTTTTGAGACTATGGATGAACCTGTTACTGTTGACAATATGCCGGGGGCTATCGAGCTGCCGCCTGTTAGTGGGCAGGTGGAGTTTCGAGGGGTGTCTTTCGGTTATGAACCGGGTGTGCCGGTTCTTGAGAACATAAGCTTTACCGTTGAAGCGGGTGAAAGCATTGCACTTGTCGGTCCGACCGGTGCCGGCAAAACCACTGTTGTCAACTTATTAAGCCGGTTTTATAATCTAACCGGTGGTGAAATTTTGCTTGACGGCAAATATGACATCTCACGTGTAACACTCCACTCGCTGCGCTCTCAAATGGGTATTATGATGCAGGACAGCTTTATTTTTAGTGGTACAGTAATGGATAACATACGATACGGACGCCTTGACGCCACTGAAGAAGAGATTATTGCAGCGGCAAAAGCAGTACATGCCCATGATTTTATTATAGAAATGGAAAAAGGCTATCATACCGAGCTTAATGAGAGGGGCAGTCGCTTGTCCGCCGGGCAAAAGCAGCTAATATCCTTTGCGCGTACAATGCTTGCTAACCCGCGCATTTTGATTCTTGACGAGGCGACATCCTCAATTGACACAAAAACAGAGCGGCTTTTACAACAGGGCATTCGCGTATTGCTTGAAGGGCGCACATCATTTATTATTGCACACCGTCTTTCGACAATTAAAAACTGTAATAGGATATTTTATATAGGCGACAAAGGCATTTTAGAATCGGGCAGTCATACTCAACTTATGAACAAAAAGGGGTTGTATTATCGCCTTTATACTGCCCAAGCATCGGAAATGGAAGCCGTTGTACATTAAATACTTTTACCAACCGCTGATGTGTCCTTTTTGCATTGCGCCAACCAGACGCTCGGAAAGATTTCCATACTGCGGCGACAAGCTTAAAATAAGATTCTCAATTTGCTTACGGTGTGTTTTGCCGTCAACAGGGCATTTTGATTTAACCACCGGCAGACCGCATTTTTTTACCGCTGACGAAATAGAACTTTGACGTAAGTATATTAAGGGGCGAATAAGTCTAAGCTCGCGTCTTGTCAAAACAGAAACGGGCGAAAAACAGCTTATTGTCCCTGAGGCAAACATGTTCATAAGCAGTGTTTGGGCGGCATCGTCCAAATGATGTCCCAAAGCAACCACATTGCAGCCCGCCTCCTGTGCCGCCTTGTGTAGTACGCCGCGCCGCATTCGCGAACACAGGCTGCACGGGTTGCTTTCCTTCCGCAGGTCGAAAATAATTTCGCTAAGCTGCGTTCTCTTTATAATATGTGGTATATCTAAGTTTTCACATAATAGAGTTATTTGTGTATAGTCAGTATTTTTACCGTTAAAACCCGGGTCAAGCGTGATTGCAAAAAGCTTGAAAGGCGAGGGATAAAAGCGCTGCAGGCGTTTGAGCAGTGCTAACAAGATGATACTGTCCTTTCCGCCCGAAAGCCCTACCGCTATGTTGTCGCCGGGCTTTATCATTTGGTATCGCTCCACCGCCGCCCGCATAGGGGACAGCAGCTTGTCCAAAGCATCTCCCATATAAACACCAACCTTGAATTTTGTTTGTTTTAATAATATATCTTAAATACTTTTTATTATCAATAAAAAGTGCATTTTAGAGTAAGATACCGCGCAATATTTCGCAAATTAAAGAGATAAGCCGAGTATGAACGCTGTAAATTAAAATTTTGGCCTTTACCTATTGACAGCTGCACGCGGGTGTGGTATTATCATACCTGCGCTAAAAATCTGGTAATCATAAGTCAATCAAATATTATTGAGTTTAGACGCGGGCTTATGCAGCAAGATACAGGAGGTAAAACAATATGTCCACATATATGGCAAAAGCGGGCGAGGTTGAGCGCAAGTGGTATATACTTGACGCCGCAGGCAAGCCGCTTGGGCGTGTGGCCGCCAAGGCTGCCATTCTGCTTAGAGGCAAGCATAAACCAATATATACGCCCCATGTTGATTGTGGGGATCATGTGATCATAATTAACTGCGCAAAAGCGGTTCTCACAGGAAACAAAATCAACCAAAAGATCTGGTATCGGCATTCCGGGTGGATAGGCGGACTAAAGAAAGTTGAGTATTCCACCTTGATGGAGCAGCGTCCCGAAAAGGCAATGCAGCTTGCTGTTAACGGTATGTTACCCAACAACAAAATTGGTCGTACCGCAATGAAACGCCTAAGGGTGTACGCAGATACCAATCATTCACATTCGGCACAAAAGCCCGAAACACTTGAATTTTAAGAAAGGAGGCTGTCATACATGGATTATAACAAAAGACCTTATTTTTACGGCACAGGTAGAAGAAAGGAATCAGTTGCTCGTGTGCGCTTATATGCGGGAACAGGTTCGATAAAAATTAATGATCGTGATATTGACGATTATTTTGGTCTGGAGACTCTCAAATTGATTGTCCGTCAGCCTCTTAATCTAACCGGTACTTTGGGCAAATTTGATATTGAATGCCGCGTCACCGGCGGCGGTGTCACCGGACAGGCCGGAGCTATTCGCCACGGTATTTCTCGTGCGTTGCTTCAATTTAATTCAGAGGAGCTTCGTCCTTTGCTTAAAAAGGCCGGGTTCTTAACGCGCGACCCAAGAATGAAGGA
>JAQVFM010000076.1 GCA_028697255.1 Oscillospiraceae bacterium | reverse complement strand
TGTCTCAAGGGGAGGTCCGGGCGTAGGCGGCATACAGCCAGGTCAGGCGGATTACAGGCAAGCCACAAAAGGGGGAGGAAACGGAGATTATCACATCCCTGTTTTCGGACCTTCGTCAATTCAGGATACAGTGGACACCATTTATGCTGCCTTCGAGATTGCAGACAGATATAGAAATCCTGTAATGATTCTGGTCGATGGAATGCTGGGTCAGATGATGGAACCGGTGGTCATGCCCGAATACAGGAAACCTGTCAGCTTTGAGGATATTCTGGTAAACAAACCCTGGGCAGCTACCGGTCACGGAAACAAAAGGCCACATAATGTAATACGCTCATTAAGGCTTGACCCCGCCGAACTGGAGAAACATGTAATTAAAATGGAAAACAAATACCGGGATATGAGGGATAAGCTGGTGCAATATAAATTATATGATACGGAGGATGCCGAAATTGTATTTGTCGCCTTCGGAACCATGGCTCGTATCGTTAAAGAGGCAAAGGATATACTAAAGGATCAGGGGATTAAAGCCGGTCTTCTGCAGCCTATATCCTTATGGCCCTTCCCGGAAGAAGCCTTTAATAAATTGGGATCGTCTGTCAGGACCGTCATATCCACGGAGCTTTCCATGGGACAAATGATGGAGGACATACAAGCCGCCGTCAAGGGGCGTTTCCCCATAGACCTGATTTACAGATCCGGAGGCATGGTGCCCACCCCCGCTGAGGTGGCACAAAGGGCTGCAGATATTCTGGAGGTGAGAAAATGAAAACTGTGTTTGAATATACTGAAGCCATGCTTCCCGTAACTACTACTTACTGTCCCGGATGCACCCACGGCATTGCCCATCGACTTCTGATGGAGGTTCTGGAGGAAAGAGGGTTATTGGGAGATACAATCGGCGTAGCTCCTATCGGATGCAGTATCCTCTCTCACAATTATTTGAGCGTGGATATGTGCGAATCCGCTCACGGAAGGGCTCCCGCCATAGCAACGGGAATCCGCCATGCCATGCCGGATAAAACAGTTTTTACTTATCAGGGGGACGGTGACCTTGCCTCTATTGGAGCGGGGGAAATAGTACACGCCGCCCATAGAGGAGAGAAATTCACGACTGTTTTCATAAATAACGCCATTTATGGAATGACCGGAGGGCAGATGGCTCCTACCACGCTTATCGGGCAAAAGTCCACCACAGGAATGGAAGGCAGAAAGAAGGAAGTGTCCGGTATGCCTCTTCGGATGGCGGAGCTTTTAGCTACAATTGATGGAGCGGTTTTTGTAGAGCGGGTAGCTCTCAATACTCCGGCAAATATCAGGAAGGCAAAGAAGGCTATAGAAAAGGCCATCGATATCCAGCAGAAAGGATTGGGGTTTACCTTTGTCGAGGTTTTATCCACCTGCCCGACCAACTGGGGGCTTTCGCCGGTCAATGCCTTGAAATGGCTGACGGATAATATGATACCGTATTATCCGCTGGGAAATCTCAGAAGGCCTGAGGAGGTGGAAGGATGACAGTACATAAAATGATTTTTGCAGGCTTTGGGGGACAGGGCATATTGCTCATAGGACAAATGCTGGCTTATGCCGGCATGAGAGAAGGAAGAGAGGTTACTTTTTTACCCTCCTACGGACCGGAAATGAGAGGGGGTACCGCTAATTGCACGGTGATCATATCGGACCATCCTATCAGCTGCCCGATCATTGATAAGGCCAGCTGCGTGGTTGCCATGAATCTGCCGTCCCTTTTAAAGTTTGAAAGCATGATTGAACCCGGGGGGAAGCTCTTTATTAATACATCCCTCATCGAAGCGGAGCCTGCACGAAAGGACATAGAAGTTTACAAAGTAGGGGCCACGGAAGCGGCAAAGGCTGAAGGAAATGAAAAAGTGGCAAATATTGTGATGCTGGGGGCTGTAATAGAACAGACCGGGGTTGTTAATGCGGAAAGCATAAAAAAACTATTAGGGGAGACTTTTTCTGGGACTAAGGCTTCTTTGCTGAAAATCAACGAGGGAGCTTTTGAAACTGGCAGGAAAATTACATTCTAGGAGGGATACCGGGACATGGACTACAAAAGTGACATTCAAATTGCACAGGAGGCAAAACCAAGGTTAATCAATGAAATAGCCGGGGAATTGGGTATCGATGCAGATTATTTGGAGAATTACGGAAAGTACAAGGCCAAGGTCGATTTCAACATACTTGCAAGTCTTGGTGATAGGGAAAAGGGAAAGCTGATATTGGTAACCGCCATTACTCCCACTCCGGCGGGGGAAGGCAAAACCACCACAACGGTAGGACTTGGCGATTCTCTTGCATCCCTGGGCAACAAAGCAGTAATCGCCCTCAGGGAACCTTCATTGGGACCGGTTTTCGGCGTGAAGGGAGGAGCTGCGGGAGGCGGCTATTCCCAGGTCATCCCCATGGAGGATATAAATCTTCATTTTACGGGAGATATCCACGCTGTCACGACTGCAAACAATCTGATCGCCGCCATGTTGGATAATCACATTCAGCAGGGTAACATAATGAATATTGATTCCAGGAGAATAGTGTGGAGGCGCTGTTTAGACATGAATGACAGGCAGCTTCGATTTGTGGTTGACGGCCTTGGTGGCAAAATCAATGGCACTCCCCGGGAAGACGGTTTCGACATTTCAGTCGCTTCTGAGATAATGGCAATTCTGTGTCTTTCCAATGATCTTGACGATCTTAAAAATATGGTGGGAAGAGTCGTTATCGCATATAATTATATGGGGGAACCGGTTACAGTCAGCGATATC
>JAQVFM010000075.1 GCA_028697255.1 Oscillospiraceae bacterium | reverse complement strand
ATTATCAAAAACAAGAGTATCATTTCCAAACAATCTATATGTTCTTCCTATTAATTCTGAATTGTCAGACAATTTCCATTCTTCATACGAAACACCTGTAGGAGATTCAGTTTCCCAAGTTCCTGCAAGCCAATGTGGAAAATCTATTACTTCTTGCGAAAAACTCACATAAGAAATATTAAGAAAAAAAATTATCGCAAAAAATCTAAACATAAAAACATAAGTTTATAATGGTTTTTCAAAATTACTAAAATATTAAAAATTACTTCACAAAATTCTATAAAAAACTAACTTTTTATCTTTATTAAAAATAAATTTTGTATCTTTACACTAAATTAAATAATTTTTAACTAAAACCATTTAATTATGAAACGATTATTTTATCTTGCATTATTTGTAATTGCAACAATGCTTTTTTCTTGTAAAGACTCATCACAAACACTTGTTGGTAAATGGAATATTGTTGATATTCATCAAGAAGCACAAGACAGTTTAACTGACTTAACTATTCCCACAGTTATTTTTGGTATGCAAACTACAGGAGTTAGTTATGTAGAATTTACAAAAGACAATGAATATCATGTGTTTGACAAAGAAAATCAAATAATTGAAACTCAAAAATATTCTATAGATAAAAATAAATTGAGTATTCAAGGAAAAGATGGAAAAGTTGATGTTATGGAGATTATTTGTAAAAATGAGCAAGACAACTTAGTTGATTTAAAAAGTGAAAACGACATTGTTGTAACACTTAAAAAAATAGAAAAATAACTATTTATACTGTTAAAAGGGAAATGGTAAAAGTCGAACCGAGCTTGCGAACTCACCGAAGGTAAAGTTAAAAGTGGTCTGCGGGTTTGGCTTTTCTTTATGAACTTTTTACTTTATAAACTTTCAACTGAATTTATTGTATTGCAAATAATGCGAAAAACAGGATTTTGCTACATAAAAATTTCAAAATACGCTTTTAAATGCACAAATAAAAAGAGTGTTTGTTGATTTGTTTTTAAAACATTTAAGCACATAAACATAAATTTTATAATATTTGATTTTCTAAAATATTAAAAATTACTTCACAAAATTCTATAAAAAATTAGAAAACTACATTATCTTTGACTAAAATATGAAAAAAACTTACTTCTTTATATTGCTTTTATGTGTAACTAAACTAAGTCTTTCGCAATCAGACAGTTTGGTTAAGTGCGATTTTAGTTTTGAATTTAAACCTGGTTTGTATTTGCAGTTTTCAGATTTTAGAAGCAATTCGCCAATTCCTTTTGAATCAGTTGTTTACCCAGATTATTCTCATAAAGATTTTTATTATAATTTAGATACTGCAAAAACCATAATCTTTAACGATAAACACGGTTTGCTTATCAAAAAACAAATATCTGAAGTTTGGGGATTTTCTAAAAATGGAAAACCATATATTTATTGGTCTAACAAAGCAAATTTAATTCCTTTTGTAGGTTCTATTTCTCATTTTATTACAACAATTAATACAATTCGCCATATAAGTCCAGAACCTTATTATGGTTCTTATTACTACAATCCTTACTATTATTCGCCACCAATGTCGAGAACCTATCAAACCGAAGAATTAAAACAATTTATAATTGATATGGAAACTGGAAATATTCTTGAATATAGTGTGAAAAATGTAGAATCAATATTAAAACGAGAGCCACAAATTTATGATGAATTTTCAAAATTAAGGAAAAGAAAAAAGACTAAACAACTGTTTTATTACGTTAGACTTTATAACGAAAAACGAGTTTTAATGATGAATGAGTAAATTTTTAAAAACCATGTATAATGTTAAGATTAGTAATTTTTATTTTTTTAATTAACTCCTATTTAATAGGTTTTGCACAAATTAATATTTCTCGCGGAAGTCAAGCAGAAATCAATACTTTTTTAAACTCAAAAACTTATATTGTACTAAACAACACATTAATGTCTGACTACAATATGGAAATGAAAGAAGCCATCTTAAAACATTGGACAATAACAGATTACGAGTTTATTACTGAATCAGAGTTTAAAAAACACAAATCAAATCCTAAAAATTCTTTTTTGATGATAAACCAAGTTTATTTTGAAAAAGACAAAACACAAACATTGTTTGATTTTTTAATTTTATGTTTAGGTGGAAATTACAAAACCGTAAACGACATGCCAACTCTTTGTGCCATACCGCTTTGCTATCATGGTGCTTTGCAAGAAGCATATGCTTATAAATTAGGATTAATGGTAAAATTCACTCAATTACATATAAAAACTTGCAAAAATAATCCAACTATAAGCGAGGATAAATTAGCAGAATATTATATGAATAAAACAGGTAGTCCTAAAACCAAAACTTTTTATTTATTAAAAGAAGAAGTTGAACCTGAAATTAGAACAAAAAATTCTTTTGCTACAGCATATCCATTTAATTTTGAATATGCAGACAAAGAAAAAATTAAAAACTTAATTGACAACAATGATGAAGATGCAATAATCCTACATATTTTAGGACCACAAACAAGCAACACACTTTCTTACTGTATAAAAATAATTATTGACACTCAGGAAGGCAATATTTATTATTACGACATGCACAAACTGAGCAATAAAAATGCAGACAGATTATTAAAAAGCGATTTAAAGAAATTAGCAAGTAAAAAATGAATTACCAAGAAGTAATTGAATTTATGTTCAACTCTTTACCTATGTATCAAAGAGTTGGGGCAGCCGCTTATAAAGCAAATTTAGACAATACTCTAGCATTTGATAAAATTACTGGCTCGCCACATAAAAAATACAAAACC
>JAQVFM010000041.1 GCA_028697255.1 Oscillospiraceae bacterium | reverse complement strand
ATTGTGCGCCTGCAGCCATCAGGTTTGTAATTGCAACAATATCATTGCCGGGACCGTTAAGAAGATTGAGCCCGCTCCTTTTCACTGTCTCGCCGATATCAAGCACATCAACCACAGCCGATCTTCCGCCCTTTTGAACGCACCCTAAAGATTTTTCTTCAAGCGTGGTAATACCGCCTGCCTTATTGCCGGGCGACGGATTTTCATAGATCACTTGGTTGTGACGCAAAAAGTATTGCTTGAAATTATTGATTAGATCAACGGTTTTATTAAACACTTCAACATCTTTGCACCTGTCCATCAGCAATGTTTCCGCACCAAACATTTCGGGAACCTCGGTCAGTACAGTGCTGCCCCCGCAAGAGATAAGCTTGTCTGAAAAGCGTCCAACAAGGGGGTTTGCCGTTATGCCACTTAGTCCGTCACTGCCGCCGCATTTAAGACCGACAACAAGCTTTGAAACAGGCACCTCGGTGCGTTTAAAGGAATCTGCATAACGCCGTAGCTGTTCTATAAGCACGGCTCCCTCCTCAAGCTCGTCTTGTGTATCCTGTGCATTAAGAAATTTTACGCGGTCAGGGTTAACGTCCCCGAGAACCTTGCGAAACGTGTCAAGACAGTTGTTTTCACAGCCTAAACCCATAACTAATACACCGCCCGCATTAGGGTGGTTGACCATACCTTTGAGTATTTTCTGCGTATACAACATATCGTCGCCCAGCTGCGAACAGCCAAACGGATGTGCAAAGCTTTCGGCACCTGTTTTAAGTGCAAGCTGCTGTGCCACCTTGTTTACACAGCCCACTGTGTTTACAATCCATATTTCATTTCTGACACCGACGCTGCCATCCTCGCGTACAAAGCCTGAAAAAGTTTTTTTGCAGTCGCGGGCTGATGTCGTGGTTTGTGACGGGTTATAGGTATATTCAATGACATCCTTGAGATTTGTCTTAAGATTATGAGTGTGGACTGCCTCGCCTTTTTTAATATTCTGTGTGGCATGGCCGATAGGAAACCCATATTTTATTACGTTTTCCCCTTTTTGAATATCAACCAAGGCAATTTTATGGCCGGTATTCAAATCGACCTCTACATTATCCCTCGGGTCAATCTGCATACCGTTTTACCTCCTCACTTAAAAAAGACAAATCCTGTCCCCAAAGCTCTTTATTTGCAAGAATTTCTTCGGTCGGCGCTTTTTTCATAAAGGCCATAATGTCTTCATCGTCGTTTGGAGTGCCTGTTTTATAAAAGCTGATTAATGCGCCGAATGCTGTCATCAGCGCAGTTGGCGGATTGTTATAGCGCTTAATATATTCAAGAATAGACGGCAGTACGCGCACTTTAAATTTGCTTACTGAATTGAGTGCTATTGAGGACAGATAGTGCTTTATATAGGGATTTGCAAACCTGCGCAGCACACTATTGGCATAATCAATTAGCTGATCACTGGGCAAATCCAGCGTTGGGATTATCTCGTCGAATATGCACTGCTTAATAAATTTAAACATTTCGGGATTGTCTATACACGATTTGACCGTATCAAACCCCTTAAGCAGCCCACGGGGAACCATTGATGTATGTGCGCCATTGAGTATACGCACTTTTCGAGTACGATATGGCTCGAGATTATCTGTCCATATTACATTAAGCCCGACACGGTCAAGAGGCAGCTCGTCCGCTAATTGCTTGTCGCCCTCTATTACCCACAAATGAAAATATTCGGATGTGTTTAACATATTATCGGTATAGTCAAGATTTATTTCTTCATCTCTGGGGTATCCGGTAACAATTCTATCGACCAATGTGTTGCAAAAGCTGTTTTTTGTGTTAACCCATTTAATGAAATCATCACCAAGCTGCCAGTCATCAGCATATTTCAACACGATTTCCTTTAGCTTTTCACCGTTTTTGTCTATAAGCTCGCAGGGTAACAGTATAAAACCATCCAACCCGAGCATAAATCGGCGGTGCAGCAGCGCGGTCAGCTTGCCGGGAAAAGATTTTTGGGGGGTATCGTCAAAATTATCTTGCGGAGAATATGCAATTCCGGCCTCTGTGGTGTTGGATATGACAAACCTGAAATCCGGATTTTCGGCAAGCTTTAAATATGCCTCATAATCCTCATAAGGATTAACGCAGCGGGATATGACGTCGATAATACTTGTTTCTACCCCCTCAACGCCTCTTATTATATGAGTATAAAGCCCGTTTTGGGCGTTAAGTCTTTCGCACAGGCCTTTTGCAATCGGTTGTACCACAACTGCGCTGCCGCAATATTCTCCGCTGTCATTTAGTTTTTGCAGCATCCAGTCTGCAAACCCGCGCAAAAATCCGCCTTCACCGAATTGTATCACTGTTTCTCGACGCTTTGGTTTTGTTTTAAATTGGTCAATACTTTTCATAAAATACCCCATTTTTAACAATGCTTTTTCTTATACTAATGCAGCTAATATTTAACCATATTTTACCCATTTAATCAAGAATTATCGGGAGGCAGAACAATTCGATAATAATCCTTGTCCAGAATATTTGTTGAAACCTGAAATTTATCATTAACAAACCTGTTAATTGAGTAAAGATAATTTTCAGGCAAATGGGATTGAGTCAAGTTTTCAAGAGTATTGGTGACCGAATTGTAACGCGCTTTGTCAGTAATCCAGCTGCGGTTTCCGAAAATAACTAAAGGCGGCGAATCGGAAAGTATGTCGTGTCCCATAAGCAGACGCGAGTCATATTCAAGACCCAACAAATTTGATATTGTGGGTATAATGTCAAGGCTTGAGCAGACTTTGTCTACAACAACCGGTTTCATTCCCTGTTTGTATATAATCAGCGAGCTTTTGTAAAGCTCGAAGTTTTCCTCTATGCTGTGCCCTGCAAGTTCGCTTAATTCCTCCATGGTCAACCCGTAGGGATAATGGTCGGCGCTTATAACTATAACAGTTTTTTCGGCAACACCCGCCTGATTAAGCCGTTCCAATAGTAATTTTAAAGCCCTGTCAAGCTCAATGTTGCATGCAAGATAAGCCTTTACACTTTCGCTATATGGCAAATGTTCGACAAATTCTCTGTTTTTGCTTGCTATATAGTTGCCCGAAAAGGTATAATTAAGGTGCCCGCTTACCGTCATATAATATACATTAAATTTTTTATCGTTGATGTATTCGGGGGTTGTTACATCAATCATTTCAAAATCGGATTCGGGCCATGATTTTGAAATATCCAGCCCGTTACCCAAGCCTTTATAAACGTATCCCATATTAGGGTGTGATATATCCCTGTGATAATAAGTGTAAGTATGATTATGGTACGCGCGCGAAGTATAGCCTAACTTCAAAAGCTGATTGCCCATTGCAAATGGCAGCCAGTTATTTCCCGAACGAAAAAAGCTCCACACTCCGGATTTTGGCAGCAGCCCCGTACATGCAACATATTCACCGTCGCTGGTGCTAACGCCCCATACCGGATTATAAAAATTATTAAAAACAAAGCCCTCATTTGCAAGCTTATAGAGTGTAGGGGTTACCTCTTTGTCAATCGCATAATGTGAAAAAGACTCGGCGGTAATAAATATAAGGTTGCAACCTTTGAACATGCCTGTATATTGGTTTTTCATTGTTGGTTTGGCCGAATCAAAATATTTGTGCATGCTTTTAATGGTTTTGTCCTTTTCCTTAGCTGCAAGCGATTTAAAATCAATATCAATTATATTCGCTTTGTATTCCGGTGCCGAAACCTCGCTTAACGGTGCATTGCCTGATGATTCGCTGTTGCATCCGGATTGGACAGTTGATGAGGTGATGCTTTCATCGTCGGATCGTGTAATAGGGTTAAAGCCGAATATTAGCCGTTGTATATCCAACCGCATAGTTGTGGTAAGTCCCAGCTTTTGAACAGATAGCTGGGGAGCAGATGTTTTAAAATAGAGATCATACGGGGAATATATATCATGGCTTGAACATGTTAAAAATGTTAAAGACAGCAGATATGTGACGCCGAGAATTCCCGCTGACTGATATAAAGATTTGCGTACCAACGGCTTGAAAGTAAAGCGTTTAAGGCCAAATACCAGCAGCAGTGCAAAAGGCAGAAAAATAGCAATTATCGCAGGCAGGCTTTTCCAAATTGCAGTTAATATATGCCGCCAAAAAGGAAGTACCTGACCTGCACCGCTTATGGAATAAAGTGATAAAAAGGTACGAAATACGGAATAATACACTATTTGGATAGCAAAAAACAGACTGTATAAAAGAGTAAGTATCACCGACAAAATCCGATTTGCCTTTTCGGAAAAAAAGGAAGAAAGCGCAAATACCAATGTTCCGGCCGGAAACGAAAACAAAATAGAATACAGCGTACCTGCGTTAAGCAGAGTATTGAAAACCCACAAACGAAACACAAGTTCCAAATATATCAGTGTCAGTATGTGAAATACAAATCTTGCATATGGAGTTGAGATAAATTGATTAAGTCCTGGATTAAAATTAAAAATTGGTTTCGCATGCCTCATAACAATTCTCACGCTTCTTTCCAATAAACGCAGTGACTTAATACTCATTTAAGCACGCAATAATATATATGTATTTTCTCTTATATTAAACATGATACTTTTTGTTTTATTATAGCACATTAATAATAGTTTATAAGGTTTTTTATAAATACCCGGGAGGATATTTGAATTGAAAAATGTGATGGGACGTATTCATTCGGTCGAAAGCTTTGGCGCCCTGGACGGACCGGGTATCCGGTATGTATTGTTTTTACAGGGCTGTGCGTTTCGCTGCGTATATTGTCACAATCCCGATTCATGGTGCGTCACGAGCGGACAGGAAATTGGGTCTGTGGATGTGCTGCGCGATATTCTAAGATATAAAAACTTTATTAAAAACGGCGGTGTCACGCTGTCGGGAGGCGAACCACTTATTCAGCCCGATTTTGTGGTGTCAATTTTAGAGGGATGTATTGAACACAAGCTTCACACCGCAATTGATACTGCGGGCGGGGTTTCACTGCTGATGTGCGGTCGGGCGGTTGAACTTGCAGATTTATTGCTGCTCGATATCAAGGCAGCGGATGACGGCCTTTTTCGTAAAATTACCGGCCACAGCATTTATAACACTCTGGATATGCTCGATTTTTGCGAAAAAATCGGCAAGCCTGTTTGGATACGCCATGTGCTTGTACCCGACCTTACGCTTGATGATATTCAACTTAACAAACTCGGCAAGCTGCTGCGGCATTATGATTGTATCGAACGAGTGGAGCTGCTCCCGTTTCATAAAATGGGGGAATACAAGTGGGAAGAACTTAAAAAAACCTATAAGCTTTACAATACTCGTACCCCTCTGCCTCAAGAGGTGGAACACGCTAAAGAGTTGTTGCACGGTTACGGTTTGCCAATGGCATGATATAATAAACAAAAACGGCTTGGGTGTAATTGCTTCCCAAGCCGTTTTTTACATTAATATTATATTGTTCGCCCAAAATGTTCCCTTACAGAAACAACCGGAACGCTGGGGACAGCGTTCCCTACGGTTTCGGGGATCTATTTTATACAGATGACTATAGGGCGCAACAACGCGTTTGTAGGGAGCGCCGTCCCCGGCGTTCCGGCTAAGCGCATTCAAAATATTACCGTACGATCATAAAATTATAATGCTGATACAACTGCGTCGCCCATCTCAACCGTACCCACTTTTTTGCCGTCCTCAGTCATAATGTCCGGTGTGCGCAACCCATCATCAAGCACTTTTATGACAGCGGCTTCTATTGCATCTGCTGCTGCCGCATTGCTAAACGAATAGCGCAGCATCATTGCAACAGACAGGATAGTCGCAAGCGGATTTGCAATGTTTTTGCCCGCGATATCGGGAGCTGATCCATGGATTGGCTCATACAGTCCGCGAGTGCCCTCACCTAATGAAGCAGACGCGAGCATACCAATAGAACCGGCAACCTGCGACGCTTCGTCGGACAATATATCGCCAAAAATATTTGAGGCAAGTATTACGTCAAACTGCTTGGGGTTGCGGACAAGCTGCATAGCCGCGTTGTCGATATACAGATGCGTAAGCTCGACATCGGGATAGTCGCAAGCCACACGCAGCACGGTTTCGCGCCAAAGGCGAGACGACTCAAGCACATTAGCCTTATCAACATTGCAAAGCCTGCGGCTCCTTTTACGTGCCGACTCAAATGCTACTCGTGCGATGCGTTCAACCTCTGTCACAGTATAGTATTCGGTATCATACGCAGCCTCAACCCCGTCAACCGTTTCACGCCCGCGCTTGCCAAAATAAATGCCTCCGGTCAATTCTCTGACCACCATTATATCCATGCTATCGCCAATTATATCGGGGCGCAATGGGCAGGCGCCTTTGAGGGGACCGTAAATTTTTGCGGGGCGCAGATTTGCAAATAGCCTAAGCGCGCCGCGAATTCCAAGCAGTCCGGCCTCGGGACGCAGATGCCCGGGCAGGTTGTCCCATTTCCATCCACCTACCGCGCCCAGCAGCACAGCGTCCGATTCAAGGCATTTATCAATGGTTTGCTGGGGCAGGGGCACTCCGGTTGAATCTATCGCACAGCCACCCATCAAAGCTTCGGTGTAATTAACCGAAAACCCAAACTTTTTTGCAGTATGGTCAAGTACCTTTACCGCTTCGGCTACAATCTCAGGACCGATGCCGTCGCCCCTTAACAGCGTGATTTTGTAAGTATCCATTAAAAAACTCCCTTATCCTTATACTTTATATTTAATCTAAAAAGCTTCTGTTGATTGCACAAATAACGCCCTGTATCGACGCCATGTTAATATTGCTTTCAATGCCCACGCCAAAAATGTTTTTGCCGTCAGGGCGCTTAAGCTCAATATAGGCAATAGCCTTGGAATCAGAGCCTGACGAAATTGCATGCTCATGATATGAAATAAACTGATAATCTTTGATGCCGACTTGCTTAATTGCGTTGAAAAATGCATCAACCGGACCGTTGCCTGTCCCACTTATACTGCGCTTTACGCCGTCGCATTCAAGAATGCCTTTAAAATTAACCTCAGCGGAATCATTTTCGCTCTGCTCTATTATGCTGTGCCCACACAATCTATATTTTTTCTTTATATCAATATAGTTCTTTTCAAACACTTTATAAAGCTCCTGTGCCGACAGCTCCTTCCCGGTGCGATCGCACTCGGCCTTGACAAGCACGCCGAATTCGGGGTGCATTGCTTTTGGTAAATGAAGTCCAAAGCTGGTTTGCATGATAAAAGCAGCGCCGCCCTTGCCCGACTGGGAATTTATGCGAATAATAGGCTCGTACTGCCTCCCGATATCGGCGGGATTGATTGGCAGATAGGGAACCTCCCACATCGTGCTGCCGGTTTCTTTCATATACTGCAACCCTTTATTTATTGCATCCTGATGCGAGCCTGAAAAGGCAGTGAATACAAGGTCGCCAACATAGGGGTGGCGTTCGTGTATGCACATTTTCACATTTTCTTCATACATTTTACGAATAGCGGGAAGATTGCTGAAATCAAGACCCGGATCGACACCCTGAGTATACATATTAAGCCCAATATTGACAATATCTAAGTTTCCTGTACGCTCTCCATTGCCAAAAAGCGTACCTTCCACCCTCTCGGCACCGGCAAGCAGTGCCAGCTCGGCAGCCGCAACCCCAGTTCCGCGGTCATTGTGCGGATGTATGCTGATAATGGCACTTTGCCTGTCGGGAAGGTGGCGTATGAAATACTCAATCTGGTCGGCGTAAGTATTTGGGGTGCACATCTCGACCGTGTTAGGCAAATTTATAATAACACGGTTTTGGGGCGTGGCTTTCAGTTCTTGCATTACAGCGGCGCAGATTTCCACTGCGTAGTCAGTTTCGGTTCCGGAAAAGCTCTCGGGTGAATACTCTATGCGGATATTTGTGTCCCCGTCAAAGTCTTCGACCAAATCGCGGATAAGACGCGCTCCTTCGACCGCTATCTTTATAATGCCCTGTTTGTCCTTACGGAATACCACCTTGCGTTGAAGCGTTGAGGTTGAATTGTAAAAATGCACAATAACATTTTTTGCACCGCGTATTGCTTCAAAAGTTCTGCGTATCAGATGTTCGCGCGCTTGGACAAGCACCTGTATTGTCACATCGTCGGGAATATGCCCGCCCTCGATAAGTTCACGGCATATCTCATACTCTGTATCGGAAGCCGATGGAAAACCGACTTCGATTTCCTTAAACCCCATATCGCATAAGGCTTTAAAAAATTTAAGCTTTTCTTCAAGGTTCATCGGATCGACCAGCGCCTGGTTGCCGTCACGCAAATCGACACTGCACCAAATGGGCGCTTTATCAATTACGCGGTCCGGCCACCTGCGGTCTGGCAGATTAACCGGCTTGAAAGGTATATAGTTTTTATAAGCGGGTTTCATTTAAAAAACCTCCCTAAATTAAAAAACTCGCCCCCGTATAGGGACGAGTGTAATAAACACCGTGGTACCACCCTGATTCGGATGCAAAAGCACCCCTCAAGCAAACCTCGCGCAAAACTTGCGTTCAAGGCTTTGTCCTATAACGCGGACATACGTCCCGCTCTCATAATTTCGAACGGGCAACTCCGGGATGAGCTATACATACAGGCTTCGACTCCAGCTTACACCACCCGCCGGATCTCTTTGCACGAAATTCCCGTATCTTGTTCCCTTCAAAGTCTTTAATGACATTATATGCATATGCTTCAGCGTTGTCAAGCACTTAAAATGCAAATTTTCGGCACCGGCTTTTTGATCACACCGCAATTTCACCTACACCGGATAAAACAAGTCTCGGCTTATAGGGATATAGTTTCATGCTTTCCGTAGTAGTGACACCTGAAAGCACCAGGACAGTATCTAATCCGCTTTCTATACCTGCGATAATATCGGTATCCATCCTGTCGCCGATGATAGCAGCTTCGTCCGAGTGCACTCCCAACATTTTAAGGCCCGTGCGCATCATTAAAGGATTTGGTTTTCCAATGTAATAAGCCGTTTTTCCCGTCACTGCTTCAATAGGTGCCACTAAAGCGCGGCAGGCAGGTATGATTCCGGTTTCCGACGGTCCGGTCAAATCCGAATTTGTTCCTATCAACTTTGCCCCGTTCATAATATGCTTCATTGCCCGGCATATGCTGTCAAAATTATAATTTATTGTTTCACCGACAATGACATAATCGGGATCTATATCGTTCACTGTCACACCCGCGTCGTGCAGCGCATTAAACAGTCCCGGATCACCAATAACATATGCGCTGCAACCCGGATCTTGCCGGCTAATAAATTTTGCCGTTGCCAAAGCGCTGGTGTAAAAGTGGCTTTCATCCACATCGAGCCCCATGCGCCAAAGCTTCATTTGCAGCTCTTTTGGCGTTTTGCCGCTGGCATTTGTTAAAAACAAGAACTTCTTGTTTTCTTTATACAGCCAATCAACAAATTCTTTTACTCCCGGCAGCAGCATATCCCCATGGTATATGACACCATCCATGTCGCATATAAATCCGCTTTTACTTCTTATTATATCCATGTGATTCCCTTTCATTTTATATCTTAATAATTGCCTGTACAAAAAGTGTAATCGGAATTTAACAGGCATTTTTCATATAGCTTTCTTCATTTAGCTTTAGTATATCATATTAAACTAAATTTAGCCAACAGATAATTCACGGCCGTCGGTCTAAACGCAATTACAAAGGTGTTATGGATGCGTTCGTTGAAAAAGCTATAAGGCAAGATTGGTAGCTTTAATTTTTACGACAATTTTACGACAAAAAGGTGAGTTTTAAGGCTTTATTATTATGTTTATCCGGCATAAGAAAAACCCGCCTAAAGTAGCCGTTATTGGCTATTTAAGCGGTTTTTTCTTTGTGCTTTGGTGAGCCATCGGGGATTCGAACCCCGGACCCTTTGATTAAAAGTCAAATGCTCTGCCATCTGAGCTAATGGCTCATGTCCTGTAAACCACGCCAGAACATTATATCCAAACACACTGACCTTGTCAAGATGCAAAAAATAATATTATGAATTCACTTGCCGATACAGGCAGTGCGTGGTACAATATGGATATGAGTAGTACTGTGTCGCGCCAGATAAACCTTTGTATGTCAGATAGGGGGCAATAGAATGTTAATTAAACAGCTTTCTATTTTTGTGGAAAACAAGTCCGGACGCCTGGCCGAAATTACCGCCATTATTGCGCAAGCAGGTATTGATATCCGTGCTCTGTCCATTGCAGACACTACCAATTTCGGAATTCTGCGCTTAATTGTTGATAAGCCGAACGAGGCTGAACAGGTACTTAAAGCAGCCGGGCTTACGGTGTCGCTTACCAATGTTATTGCGATAGGCATTCCCGATAAACCGGGGGGCTTTGCCTCAGCAATGAAATGCCTTGCAAAGGCCGGTATTGGCATAGAATACATGTACGCGTTCATCTCGCGTGATGAAGAGCGCGCTTATGTGATCCTACGCGTTGCAGACAATGACCGGGCAATCGCTACATTGCAGCAAAATAATGTAGAGATTTTGGCAGGAGACAGTGTCTATACCATGTAATTGTAATTTATCAAAAACCGGGCTGGAATTGCTGCCGCCCGGTTTTTTTATGAGTCTGAGGATCAGGACTCTGCAATTATGCCTCCGTTGACATGCAACACCTGTCCTGTGACATAAGTTGAATCGTCACTGGCAAGGTATACATAGGTTGGTGCCAACTCAAAGGGCTGGGCGGCACGCCCAAACGGCACCTCTGATCCGAATTTTGATACTTCCTGCTTTGAAAGGGTAGATGTTACCAGAGGAGTCCATACCGGTCCGGGCGCCACGGCATTGACACGAATCCCGCTGGCGGCAAGTGAAAGAGAAAGTGACCGTGTGAAAGATACTATAGCACCCTTTGTCGCCGAATAATCAATAAGTGTGGGACTGCCCTTATATGCGGTAATTGATGTGGTGTTGATAATTGATGAACCTTTTTTAAGATGCGGGTACGCCGCCTTGGTCATGTGGAAAAAGCTCAGTATATTGGTGGAAAAGGTGTTGTTTAATTGTTCGTTCGTAATATCCATAATGCTGTTTTGAGGAAATTGAACCGCAATATTGTTTACAAGAATATTTATTCTGCCGAATTCCTTTATTGCCATGTCTACAACCTGTTTTGAGGACTCTTCTTTTTTTAGATCGCATTTAATAAAAATGCAGCGACGTCCCGCCGCTTCAACTATACGAGCAGTTTCGTTTGCATCTTCTTGTTCACTGTAAAATGCTATTACAATATCCGCACCCTCTTTGGCAAATGAAGCGGCTACAGCCTGGCCTATGCCGCTGTCACCTCCCGTTATAATAGCAACGCGGCCTTCAAGTTTACCCGACCCTTTATAGTCGGGATTGTCAGTTATTGGACGCGGGTTCATTTGCTGTTGTGTTCCCGGCTGTTGATTCTGTTGCTGAGGGGGAAATCCCGATGGCATATTTGACGGTTGCACCTTGTTATTTGTTTGAGGCATAAAAAAACCACCTTTATTTTTTTATTATTATCTCCGGTCATTTTTAATTAAATACGCAATGTCAAATGCTTTTGTTTGCAAGTTGCCCGATATTTGGGGGTTGCAAAATTGATGGTTTCGATGTAAAATATTCGATGCATCTTTATCCGCCCGTGGCGAAGCTGGATATCGCAGCAGATTCCGATTCTGAAGGACGGGGGTTCAAATCCCTCCGGGCGGGCCAGAAAGAAACGACAATTTTCGTCAGAAAGTTGTCGTTTCTTTTTGTACTATTAACTTTTCTCTTTTCATTATTCTCTCTTCACTAAAAATGTCGTTTCCAGATAAAAGTTAAAAGAGAAAAGATAAGAGAATCGGTAGTTTTGCTGCGCAAAACATTGAATCATAAACCAAATTATGTTATCTTCCTTATGAGGTGAGCGATTTGAATAGTCCACTATTAGATAAATCCCTTGACTTTGCTACGCATATTGTTTTATTTTATGAAAACTTTGCAAAGCTGAAGAGAGATACTACCATTGCAAAACAATT
>JAQVFM010000040.1 GCA_028697255.1 Oscillospiraceae bacterium | reverse complement strand
GGTCTCAGCAATATCCTCACAGTAAGTTTTCATATGCCTAATGCGCTGAAGGTCACTGTCCCTCATAAATCGTCACCCTTTCTTTGCAAATATTACTTGCAAACCACGGATTGCGCCTTTTTGCATCAGGCTGATTTAAACTATCAGTGGTTACAACATCTACCGATTTACCAAGGGTTTCATTTAATTCATTATAAAACGCGCCTAAATCGAATAGGCTTTTGATCGCTGATCCTTCCCGTTCAATTAGGATATCCACATCACTGTTTTCATCGGCTTGACCGCGAGCGTAAGAGCCGAACAGATATACCACAGGAATTTGATATTTGCGTGCGATTGGTGTAATAATTCGCTTTAATTCTTCAATGGAATACGTCAATTTCTGTTCGCCTCCTCATGAATAAGATTATTGTTTTTCTCATGCATATAATACCATACTGTTATAATAATTTCAATTCATTTTATCCGTTACAGCCAACGCAGGTAACCAAATTTTTGAGCCGGCAATCACCAAAACCTATCCCGGGATTGATGCTTTATTGATGATGTACCAGACGGAAACGTTACAAACAGATACCACCCGATAGCATATTGACGCTCATTTGCAGCAGTAAAAAGCGGTTAACAAGACCACGAGCCGCACACAATAGGCATAAGAAAAACGACTTAAACCCAATGTTTAAGCCGTTTTTCTGTGGCAGGGGCAGAAGGATTTGAACCCTCGGCACGCGGTTTTGGAGACCGCTGCTCTACCAACTGAGCTATGCCCCTTTATTCATTATTAAAGCCTTAAAAAGTGGATGTAATCTCTAACAAAATGTGTGAACATATGAAGATGCAAGTCGGGAGCCACAGACTCCGGACTTGCTCTTTTAGTTGGTGGGCCTTCAGGGACTCGAACCCCGGACCAACCGGTTATGAGCCGGTTGCTCTAACCAACTGAGCTAAAGGCCCGCATATGTGTTGCGGCACGAATGATATTTTATCATAAATCATGATAATGTCAAGCATTTATTCAATAAAAGTTGCAACAAAAAATTGCAGGTAAATTTGCATTAGTTAATGCATTAAATATCAGGATAATGGTTGTAAAAGTTTATAAAATATATAAAAATATGTGATTGCTTTAATTTTTAAAATATGTATGATAATAAGTAGAAAAAGATAAATTAAACATATCACATCGTCAAAAAAGAAAGGTATGGTGTTATGGAAAAGCTAAAAATCGGAATTATCGGGTGCGGGGGCATCGCGAACGGCAAGCATATGCCATCACTGAAAAGACAATCAGATCGTGCCGAAATGGTAGCGTTTTGCGACTTGATTGTCGACCGCGCCGAAAAGGCTGCGAAAGAATACGGTACCGAAAATGCAAAGGTTTATACCGACTATCGTGAGCTTTTAGAGGACAAGAGCATTGACGTGGTGCATGTTTGTACACCAAACCGCAGTCATAGTGAAATCACTGTTGCCGCACTTGAGGCTGGCAAGCACGTCATGTGCGAAAAACCCATGGCAAAGACGACAGCCGATGCAAAGCTGATGCTTGACGCTGCTAAACGCACCGGCAAAAAGCTGTCGATTGCATATCAAAACCGTTATCGTCCGGATAGCATGCTGCTTAAACGTTATATCGACCGTGGTGATTTGGGCGAAATCTATTATGGAAAAGCTCATGCAATTCGTCGGCGCGCAGTTCCAACCTGGGGCGTTTTTTTGAACGAGTACGAGCAGGGTGGAGGTCCGCTTATCGATATAGGCACTCATGCACTTGATTTGACGCTTTGGATGATGAACAATTACAAGCCAAAGGCGGTTTTGGGAAAGGCGTTCAAAAAGCTTGGCAATCAGACCGAAACCGCCAATGCATGGGGCGATTGGGACCCTAAAGAGTTTACAGTTGAGGATTCGGCGTTTGGATTCATTATTATGGAGGATGGCGCTACAATATCGTTGGAGTCAAGCTGGGCACTTAATTCACTCGATGTTGATGAGGCCAAAACAACGCTGTGCGGAACTTTGGGCGGTGCCGACATGAAGAACGGTCTTCGCATAAACAAAGTTGATTTAAATACGCAGATAACGATCGTACCAGACCTTTCCGCCGGTGGCGTGGCTTTTTACGAAGGGGGCAAAGGGCTGAATGCTTCGGAGCTGGAGGCTTCAATGTGGCTTGACAGTATAATAAATGATACAGATCCATTAGTGCTTCCTGAACAGGCCTTTGTGGTAACGCAGCTATTAGAAGCAATCTACACCTCATCCAATACAGGCAAGGCAGTATATTTTTAATCAGATGTTAGAATAAGTCTATAATGAAAAAACTTCGTGGCAATTTGTCACGGAGTTTTTTTAGTCTTTTTTATCTTTGTCATCACCGGGCTTTTGCTTTGGTTTTGTTTTTCGCAATATTAAATCACACAGCAATGCCGAGACAACGCCGCCCGCAAATACAACCGGCGCAATTTCAAGTGCACCTTGATAATATCTAACACTAAGGAGGTAATTATTTGTGTAGGGGGAAATCAAATAAATTACACCAGCAAACAAGTATAACACGACTGTAAACTGGATTGTTCCGTGAAGTATATCTCGTGAATACTTATGTAATGATTTAAGCTGCTTTAAAGTGTGAATTATTTTCTTTATTGTTTTCATTCCGGCCTCCAATCCATTTTACCGTCTATAACAAATGCTGGTATTTTAATAAATATCTAACTGTGTCATTGCCTTTATGCTATAATAGTAGTAAAGTCAGTTCGACTGTCAGACTTTACGTCATCAGGCCATTCGAATCAAGTATATCATCATTGATTGTGTATGGGCAATGCAAAATTATTTCCAAATTAAAATTGGGGGAACCGGTTATGAATGTTGGCGTTTCCACAGCGAATCTTTATCCTATGCGAACAGAGGATGCATTGAACAGGCTTTTGGTTGCGGGCTTCAAGACTATCGAGGTTTTTTTGAACACAGAATCAGAAGCCAATCCTGATTTTGCACTTCAATTGCGCCGGTGTGCGGACGCTTGTGGGGCGCGTATAGCAGCTCTGCATTCATATAATGCTATAAGTGAATCGTTTATGTATTTTACCGATTATGAGCGCAGGCTTAAGGACGGTTTAAAACATCTTGACAACATGTTTCAGGCTGCGCATGCAGCGGGTGCTCCTTATGTTATCATGCATGGCGACCGCCCCGCCGGGCCTTTGAGCGATGAAGATTCAATACGCCGTTTCGAGCGGCTTTATGAAATGGGACAGCAACAGGGAATTACACTTTTGCTTGAAAACGTATATAATTACCGTTCAGCCAATCTCGAATATATCAGTGCTATGTACAAAAAAATGGGTGACAAGGCTGGATTTGTGTTTGACCTAAAGCAATGCGGTCGTTGTCGGCTTAGCCCGGCTAAGGTTATATCGGCAATGTCGTCAGGTATCAGGCATGTCCACTTAAGCGACAATACTGAACAGTCTGATTGCCTTGTGCCGGGACGGGGTAATACCGACTATGCTGAGCTTATTAAAAACTTAAAGCAAGTCGGCTTTGACGGAGATTTAATAATAGAATTATACCGCGCGAATTTTGAAACTATATCGGATTTGATAGACGGATACAATTATTTGAAAAACTATGTATAATTATAAAAATTTTATATTCTTAAAAAAATAATTTGTTGTAGTCATATATATCGAATTAACAATATGTTAAATGCCTATATATGGTAGAAAAACCAGAATTGATATTAAAATTCAAGTAAATAAATACATATTCTTAAATAAATATCAGTAGAAAATGTTATTTTTTTATATTGACAGATATTTTTTATATGCTATAATTGATTTCGCGTTGTGGCAAAATGCCACAAATTAAATTATTATAGGCGGTGATAATATGATTTATACTCAGACTAAAACTAAGCCAAAAGAAGGGCAAGACTACATATTGGGGTGCGAGCTGATTCCGACATCGTGTTGGAGTGAGGACAGCAATAGTTTTATAACGATATGGGGGCTGAGTATTGTTTTTTCGAACGGTCAAGTTATTGATTTCCCCGATTTATGTACAATGCAATCTGATGTTTTAAAGTTAAAGCACCGCCTGGACGGCGTATCGCTGTCACCTGAGTCAATACATTATATTATCGATGATTTTTTGGGTGAAATTTACGGACTTTCTATTGTATGAAAAAGCATGTATACATATTATATTAAGCAAAGATAGGAAAAGGTGATATTGCACATAAAGTATGAGTGTGGTATAATTTGTCTTATCTTACATAGCACCGGAGTGATAACAATGAAGTGTCCGTTTTGCGGTAAAACTGGAAGCAAAGTAATCGACTCTCGTCAAACAGACGAGAGAACGCGTATACGTCGCCGCCGTGAGTGCCTGCAGTGTGCAAAGCGGTTTACTACGTACGAAATTATCGAAAATTTGCCTATTATTGTTGTTAAGAGGGATAAATCCAGAGAAACTTTTGACCGGAGCAAGTTAATGAACGGTATGCTTCGTGCTTGTGAAAAACGTCCTGTCTCCATTGAGGTTTTGGAAAAAGCGGTGGATGAAATTGAAGCATGCATACAGAATTCACTCGACCGCGAAGTGACTTCGTTTCGTATTGGTGAGTATACGATGGATAAACTTAAGGAAATTGACGAAGTGGCTTATGTCCGTTTTGCATCTGTTTACAGACAGTTTAAGGATATTAACAGCTTTAAGGATGAAATTGACAGACTAACACAAAAATGATTCTCATGCATGCGATTTTAACAATTGACTATAATTGCTGACAGTTTTGTGACTGTCGGCTTTTTTAATATCTGAATAATATATTTATGGAATATAAAAAAAATAATCACACAAAATAAGTTTACTAAATATATTAGTCGATTATGAGATGCAGTGTGACCACAGATCGCCTCTACAAGTTTTGGTTTTATGGTAAACTCGCTTAAAAGCATACTGTAGGGGTGAGCTGTGTTCGCCCGCAAAATCGAACAAACTACAAGATATAACATGGAGGATTATAATTAAATGGTTATTAATACAAAAGAGCAATTGTTCTGGACATCTGTAAACAATGTTCCTGCTCAATATCCTTGGCTTACCGAGGATATAAATTGTGAAATTGCAATTGTCGGCGGCGGTGTTACGGCTGCCCTTTGTGCTTTAAGATTTTCAGAAGCGGGACATGATACTGTTATGGTCAGCCAATCGCCAATTGGGTTTGGAGGTACTGCGGCATCAAGCGGTATGATGAGTATTGACGGAGAACAAAGCATATCCACACTTGTAGAAAAGATTGGTGCCGACAGGGCTATGATGGCGATAGGACTTATGAGTGAGGCTATAAATAATATTGAAACGCTGTGTAACGGTTTTGAGGACAACTGCGGATTTAAACGAATGGACAGCATGAGATTTGCCGACGATGCAAAAACAGGTGAAAAATTGCGGCATGAGTATTCGGTACGACTGCATAACGGTATAGATGTCGAATTGCTGACAAATTGGAGTGCGGCAGAGCATTTTACATTTCCGATCGAAGCGGGAGTGTACTCTCGAGGTATTGGAGCTCAAATTGATCCGTATCGGTTTGTCCACGCTGTTACCTCGGCAGCGGTTTCTAAGGGAGTGCGAGTTTTCGAGAATACGGCGGTCAATAAAATAAACAAAGAAAAAGACGACTTTGTAAAACTCGACTGTGACAGGGAACGGCGGGTTTATGCCAAGTATGTTATTATGGCGGCGGGGCTTAGTACTGAAAGGCATTGCGGTGGTGTAGATAAAACATCCTCTGTCTGTGTTGTGGTTACCGAACCCATTAATAATTTTTCGGGATGGCGCGGCCCCTGTATAATTCACAGTGAGAGTTGCCCCGGCTTATTTTTAACCGTTACACCCGACAATCGTATTTTAATAGGCGGACCGACTCCCTCTATCCTTGAAAAAAGCTATGTTTCACGAGTGCTCGATTTAGCTTCGGTAAACGAAAAGAAATACGAGCAACTGGAAAAACGGCTTCATCAAATGTTTCCGGCGATAAGAAACATTACTGCCGAATATGTTTATACCTCACGTTTGGCGCGCACGGAGGACGGTCTTCCTGTATTGGGACGCACACCTGATGATGAACGCATAGCATATGCACTTTGCTGTGGTGACGATGGTTTGCTATATTCGGAAATTGCTGGGCGTCTGCTTTTGGAGCAGTATCAAGGCAGATCTAACCAACAGCTTTCGCTGTTTTCACCCGGACGGGAGTGGAGAATTAAGCACTAAAACTAAATCCGATTAAAAGATTATTATAATTTCTGTGGGTTTTTGTATCGTACAAGGCCGACGACGCAGCCTGGCCGGCGCCCGGCAAGGAGAAAACGCAAGTACGGTGTGAAAAAGACCGGAAATTTATTGTTTTGCAATGAGGCTGTGATTATCATGGTCTCATTTTATATTTGATGAATGGTTTGCAGGATAAAGCAAATGCTATTGCATTTTTTACCTTTAGATATTAAAATAGGAGCATGTTAAAACTATTTGCTGCTTTAATAAAGCTGTTAAGAGGTGATCAGTATTGAAAATTAATCTTATATCAAAAATTGAACAGCAATGGCCGTCCTTTTCTAAAGGACAGCGGTTAATTGCAAAATATATCACCGAACATTACGATAAAGCAGCATTTATGACTGCGTACCGCCTTGGACAAACAGTTGGGGTAAGCGAATCCACCGTTGTGCGTTTTGCATCAGTACTTGGTTTTGACGGGTATCCCCAGCTTCAAAAAGCCATGCAAGAGCTGATTCGCAGCAAGCTCACCTCTGTCCAACGCATTGAAGTAACAAGTGCACGCATGAAATATGAAGAAGTGGTTCATAACATTATAAGCTGCGATATTGACAATATACGGCAAACTCTTGAGGAAATACCCCGCGATGTATTTTCAGATGCGGTGGAAGAAATTGTGAATGCACGCAGGGTTTATATATTGGGTGCGGGTAGCTGCCGTTCACTTGCGATGTTTGCCTCCTATTATCTCAAGATTTTGCTGGTAGATGTTCAGACAATATATACTTCAAATGAAACAGAAATATTTGAGGATATGCTTCATATCAATTCACAGGACGTAGCGGTTGTTATCAGCTTTCCGCGTTATTCGAGCAAATCGGTTAAGGCTATTCATTTTGCGCATTCTCGAAACGCCAAGGTCATAGCAATTACTGACAGCAAAATGTCGCCAATAGCCGAATATGCATCATATTTATTACTGGCACACAGCGACATGGCCACGATAGTTGATTCACTTGTGGCTCCGTTAAGCATTATTAATGCGTTGATTGTTGCAATATCACTTAAAAAGAAGAAAGAAATAAAAAGCAGGCTTATTGAGCTTGAAGAGCTTTGGGAGGAAAATGACGTATATCAAAAATATCCGGGACTTTAAATTAATTGAAGGGTTTTGATAGCATTAGCGCATCTGTTACACCCACAGTCGTTGTGGTCGGGGGAGGGGCATCCGGACTTGTTGCGGCAGGCATGGCCGCACGCCGCGGACTACGGGTTATTGTATTAGAGCGAAACCGGCGCATGGCGCGCAAACTGTTGATAACAGGCAAGGGACGATGTAATATTACCAATAATTGTGATGTTAGCGATTTTATTGCCAATGTACCGCAAAACGGTCGTTTTTTATACAGTTCGTTGGGAGCGTTTAATCCGCAGGACATGATGCAGATTCTGACCGAGCAAGGGCTTGAGCTTAAAACTGAAAGAGGGAACAGGGTTTTCCCTAAATCCGACAAAGCCCGCGATGTCGTAGATGCTCTGGTTGGATTTGCCCGCAATGCCGGCAGTAAGTTTTTAACCGGGCGTGCAACCAACCTTTTGCTCGATAATGGATACTGCAGCGGAGTACAAACAGAAACCGGCGAAAAAATAATGTCCGATGCTGTTGTTGTCTGTACCGGTGGGTTGTCTTATCCATTGACTGGTTCAACAGGAGACGGATATGCGTTAGCAAAGCAGGCAGGACATACTGTTATACCGCCGCGGCCGTCATTGGTGCCCCTTGAATCGTCGGACAAATGGTGTGCCGATGTGCAGGGGTTGTCATTACGTAATTGTGCGATTAAAGTAATTGATATAAAAAATAAAAAGATTATTTTTGAAGATTTTGGAGAGATGTTATTCACCCATTTTGGAGTATCCGGACCAATGGTGTTGAGTGCAAGCGCCCATATGAGACAGATGCAGCCAAACCGTTACCAACTTTTGATAGACTTGAAGCCCGCTCTGTCGGCAGAAAAGCTTGATGCAAGACTGATAAGGGATTTGGTCGAAAACAAAAACCGTGAATTTGCCAATTCATTAGGCGCACTGTTGCCGCATTCGCTGTGCCCTGTGGTGGTTTCGTTGTCAGGAATTGCTCCCGATACGAGATGCCATTCGATAACAAAGGAGCAGCGTCGGCAACTTGGTAAAATTTTAAAGGCGCTTCCCGTGAATATATCGGGGTTTCGCCCGATTGAAGAAGCTATAATTACCTCGGGAGGCGTTAAAGTAAGCGAAATAAATGCAAAGACAATGCAGTCAAAGCTTGTAAAGGGATTATATTTTGCAGGTGAAGTGCTTGATGTTGATGCCTATACCGGAGGGTTTAACCTGCAGATTGCGTTTTCAACAGGCGCGGCTGCCGGCAATAATGTTGGATAGTATAATGGAGGTCAAATATTGATGAAAAATCGACTTGCAGTTGCGATAGACGGTCCGTCCGGTGCGGGCAAAAGCACGATAGCAAAGCTTTTGGCGCAAGAGCTTGGATTTTTATATGTTGATACCGGCGCGCTGTATCGTGCAATAGGATATGAGGTAATAAAGAGAGGGGGTAAACCCGACGACGCAGAGTTTGTCACAGGATTGCTGCCCGAGCTTAATGTAGAGCTAAAATGCGGTTCAGGTGCTCAATTTGTTTTTGTAAACGGATGCGACGTATCAGATTTAATACGATCCCCCGAGGTTTCAATGGCTGCGTCGGCTGTATCGGCAATGCCTGAGGTTCGCCGCTTTTTATTTAATCTTCAAAGGGACACTGCACTAAAAAACGATGTTATTATGGACGGTCGGGATATCGGAACAGTTGTGCTTCCTGACGCTGATATCAAAATTTTTCTCACGGCATCTGTTGAAGACCGCGCAAGGCGCAGGTTTGCAGAGCTTATACAAAAGGGCGTTGAAACATCATACACAGATGTTCTTGACGATATGAAAAAGCGCGATTACAACGATTCACACCGAAAGACCGCACCGCTAAAAGCTGCTCATGACGCGATAAAGGTCGATACGACCGGCAACACGCTTGAGCAATCCGTAAACATACTTAAAGAATTGATATTAAATTTTATTTCAAACGGGAAAAAGAAATGAGGCTTTTATGAAATTTGGAAGGATTCTTTTAAATATAATTCGACCTATTATATATTTGATATTTCCGTACAAAGTAACAGGTGCCGAAAATGTCCCTGAACCGAATGGCAATCCGGTTATTCTTTGTGCAAACCACATATCGATTATTGATCCGGTTTTTTTGCTGCTTTCTATAAAGCGCCATATTTATTATATGGCGAAGGCCGAGCTTTTTAGAGGTCGTTTATCTACATGGTTTTTTGCAAAACAGTTCGGGGCTTTTCCTGTACGGCGGGGCGAGGGAGATAAGGATTCTCTTAACAATGCAGAACGAATTGTGCGCGAAGGAAAAATGATGGGCATTTTTCCGGAAGGAACGCGGTCTAAAACCGGAAAGCTCGGTCGTGCAAAATCGGGCGCAGCTCTTATTGCATCACGTACTGGAGCATCCGTTGTACCGGTAGCGATTAAAACTGCCGGACAAAAGGTGCGTCCTTTTAAGAAAACCCACATTATTATAGGAAAAGCTATTTCCAAGTCGGAGTTGCATATTGACGATGCAAATAATCCGGATTTGCGATTTGCATCAAGGCTTGTAATGCAGCGCATTGCCCAGCTGATGGAGGGAAACTGAGTGAATATTCTTATGGCAAAATCCGCTGGCTTTTGCTTTGGTGTTGATAAGGCTGTAGCTTCAGTAAATCAGCTGCTTAAAGATGGGCAGCGTGTATATACTTTGGGACCTATTATTCATAATCCCCAGGTGGTTGAGGAGTTTAGAAAACAAGGGGTTGTAATTGTTGATTCGCCGAGAGCTGTTCCAAACGATGCTGTTCTGGTCATTCGGTCTCACGGAGTTTCGCGCGAAATATACAATGAAATTGTTGACAACAAGGTTAATGTCTGTGATGCAACATGCCCTTTTGTATTCAAAATTCACCGTATTGTAGAAAAGGAATCGGCTGATGGAGCAGTCGTGATAATTGCCGGAAATGAAGGACATCCGGAGGTTGCCGGCATACGCGGGCATTGCAAAGGGCCGGTTTTTGTTATATCTTCACATGAAGACATAGAAATTTTATATAATAATAATGAATTTGATGCAAAAGATAAAATTATAATGGTTGCGCAAACTACATTTAATATGTCGAGATGGAAAAAATGCTCGGAAATTGCAAAAAAACTCTATACAAACATTAGAATTTTTGATACAATATGTAATGCGACTGCCGAAAGGCAAAATGAAGCGATTGAGCTTGCAAAATCAAGCGACCTTATGGTTATTGTCGGTGGGCGCGAAAGTTCCAATACCGCCAAGCTTCGCGACGTATGTGAAGAGTATTGCCCAACTCTGCTTATCGAAACGGCGGACGAGCTTGATCCGTCTGCTTTTAAAGGAGTTCTAACAGTTGGGCTTACAGCCGGAGCTTCCACGCCCTCCGATATTATAAAGGAGGTACTTTCAACCATGTCCGAGATTGTAAACAACGAAAATGAAATCAAAGAAACTCAAACCATCGAAGCTCAAACCCAAGAAGCAGAAGATTTGACCGATAACAAACCTGATGCTGCTTCAGACGATGCTTTGCAGAACGTGCCTGAGGATAATTCAGAGGCTGCGTCTGTTGCGGAGGAAGTTGAGTCGGTTATTGATGAGTCCGAGGATAATGCCGATTCTGCAAAATCGTTTGAGGAGATGAGCTTTGAAGAAGCGCTGGAGGCATCACTTCAAGGTTTGAGCACAGATGAAAGGGTTAGCGGCGTGGTTGTTGGTATTGCACCTAACGAAGTCCAGGTGGAAGTTGTCGGCCGCAAGCAGACCGGTTATATTCCGGTTGAAGAGTTGTCCGCTGACCCGGTTGCAAACCCGGAGGATATTGTCAAGATTGGTGACAAATTAGATCTTTTAATATTGCGTACCAATGATCAGGAAGGCACTATTATGCTTTCCAAAAAACGCGTTGACGCATTAAAGGGTTGGGATACTGTGGTTGCGGCCGAGCAGAGCGGCGAAGCACTTGAAGGTGTAGTTACTGATATAGTAAAAGGCGGCATGCTGGTTGTTACAAACAATGTGCGTGTTTTTATCCCCGCATCCCACGCGTCGGCAGTCCGAATGGAAGATTTGACTCCGTTACACAGACAGCGAGTTCGCTTTAAAATAATTGAGACAAACAAAAGCAGACGCAGAGCAGTGGGCTCGGTGCGTTTGGTTGCTCGAGAAGAACGCAGGGCAAAAGAAGCAGCATTTTGGGAGAGCGTTGAAGTCGGTCAAAGGTTTACCGGAAAAGTTAAATCCTTGACATCTTACGGTGCATTTGTAGACCTTGGCGGCGTAGACGGAATGGTTCACATTTCTGAACTGTCGTGGGAAAGAATTAAGCATCCATCCGATGTAGTCAATGTCGGTGATACCGTTGATGTATATATTCGTGACCTCGACAAAGAAAAGAAAAGAATATCGCTGGGATATCGCAGAGCCGAAGATAATCCATGGGAAATTTTTAAAGCTAATTATCCTATTGGCTCTGTTGTTAAAGTCAAAATCGTCGGTATGACAAGCTTTGGAGCATTTGGCCAGATAGTACCGGGTGTTGACGGTCTAATTCATATTTCTCAAATCGCAGACAGGCGAATAGACAAACCGCAGGACGAGTTGGAAATTGGCCAAGAGGCTATGGTTAAAATAATAAACGTGGATTATGAAAGAAAGCGTATCAGCCTGTCAATACGCGCTTTGCTTGAACAAGCACCTGCTGTGACCGATGAAAATACATTAGAACCAGTTGAGGAGCAGGTGGAATCCAAAGAGCAGGCTCCCGTAGATGATCA
>JAQVFM010000074.1 GCA_028697255.1 Oscillospiraceae bacterium | reverse complement strand
GAAACAGAACCGACCCCGCGCATTGAACCAAAAATGCCTTACACTGTCGACGACGAATGGGAGGACTGCTCGCCGCCGCCGTCAATGCTGCGCCCGCGTGAAACGGAACCGGCGCCGCGCATTGAACCAAAAATGCCTTGTACTACCGACGACGAATGGGACGACTGCTCGCCGCCACCGTCAATGCTGCGCCCGCGCGAAACGGAACCGACCCCGCGCATTGAACCAAAAACGCCTTGCACTGTCGACGACGAATGGGAGGACTGCTCGCCGCCACCGTCAATGCTGCGCCCGCGTGAAACAAAAACAAAACCAGCTCTGTGTAAAGAGACGGCAAAGCTGCATGATGCTATGGAATGTGCCTCATTACAGGTGCGTGTGACATCGGGAGGGCAGGTGCTGCCGGTGGCCGGAGCGCGTGTGACCATTTTTTATTTAGGGGAGTCAAACAAAAAAATGCGCAAGGATGACGTCACCGATAAAAATGGCAATACACAGGTGTTTTCGATACCGATTAGTGCACCCTCAGCACCTTGCACGATTGAGGTATCCGCAAGCGGTTTTTGCAGCGCCCGATATGTGGGTATAGAGCTGTGCAGCGGCACGCCGACAACGCAGCAGATTGATCTAATAGAACTGCCGCCCGGACACAAATCCAACCTTTTAATTTTGTACGATAAGCTGCCCATACTGTAATGCTATTCTCCTATTATTAGAGAATAGCACATAAGGCACAATTAACTTTACAACAGGCGGGATGTGCTGCTTTGAAACGGTTTTTGTTATTAAAAAATGCATTTATCTTGGTTTTGACATCATTAATTTTAAGAACAATCGGAATATTTTTTAGGGTCTACTTATCAAACAAAATAGGTGCGGAAGGGATGGGCTTATACCAGCTCGTCTTTTCCATTTATATTCTTGCGTCCACATTTGCAGTTTCCGGTATTTCAACCGCCGTTACCCGGCTTGTATCCGAGCAAGTGGGAAAAGAAACACGCAGGAGCATTCGCCGCATTATGCGACGGGCAGTAATGCTTAGTTTTACGTTTGGCATCTTTTCGTCCTTGATTGTTTTTTTGTTTGCTAAACCGATTGCCCTTTATGGTCTCGGAGATATGCGCGCCGTACCCGCACTCAGAATTTTATCGGTCGGGCTTCCTTTTATGGGGTTGTCATCCTGCTTTAGGGGCTATTTTATAGCCCGGCGGCGTGTATCCAACTCGACGGGAGCACAGCTTTTTGAACAATTTGTACGAATCACGACAATTGTTCTTATTATTGGAAGCTTTTCGGACAAGGGAATAAGTGCGTCATGTGCCGCTGTTATGATAGCCGATACGCTGGCCGAAACTCTTGCGTGCGGCTATCTTGCAATCGGTTATATGATTGACAAGCGCAGGTTGCCGACAGTTGCCGGCTCTTCTCAAAAACAAGGGTTTATTTTGCGAAAAATGCTTAGAATATCGCTGCCCGTGTCGGCAGGGCGCTATCTGAATACAGCGCTACATACTGTGGAAAATTTACTTGTTCCCAATTGCCTTGCAAGATTTTCGGGTTCGCGTGAGCGAGCGCTGTCACAGTTTGGAATGCTTAAAGGTATGGCGATGCCGATATTATTTTTTCCGGCTTCATTTTTATCAGCGATTTCAACGCTTTTGGTACCCGAAATATCCGAGGCCGCGGTTATGCGACAGTCAGACAAGGTTATACGTGCCGTCAATCAGTCAATGCGTATAACGCTGTTGCTGTCCATTCCTGTCAGCGCATTGTTTATAATGTTTTCAAAACAGCTTGGCATGCTAATATATCATGATGAGCAAGTCGGATTTTTAATAGGCGCGCTTGCCCCAATCACGCCTTTCATGTATCTTGAAAGCGTTGTGGACGGCATTTTAAAAGGATTAGACCAACAGGTCAGCTCTTTAAAATACAATATGTTTAATTCAGTGGTAAGAATTGTGACAATTGTGCTGCTGGTGCCTCTACGAGGTATTCGCGGTTTTCTGTTAATTATGATTGTAAGCAACATATTGACTTCAAGCCTTAACGTAAGGCGTTTACTACGCGTTGCCGGAGTGCGTATGCGTTGGGGACAATGGGTATTTAAACCGATGCTTGCGATAGCGACCTCAGTTGTCACTACGAAAGGTATATGCCGATTTTTTGAAAATAACTCTTTGCCTATGATAATGGTTATTTTAGGAGTTTCGTCGGTTATTCTTATTCTTTACGGCATTTTGCTCGCGTTATTTGGTTGTGTGGGTATTAATGACTTTGAATGGTTTAACATGCGCCGCAAAGTAAAGCCCCTCGGCAACACGAAAAAGGGATTGCATAAAATTTGAGTGCAATCCCTTTTTTACGACCAGGCGTGGCTTTGTGACGATTACATCACTCTATTTTTACAGCAGTCCCTGATGCTGTAACCATAAGCATACCGTTATTTGTGCCCAACACCTCATAGTCGATATCAACACCAACGATTGCATTTGCACCCATTTGCATTGCCCGTTGTTCCATTTCACGCAGCGCATTTTCCCGTGCATGCAGCAGCTCTTGCTCGTAGCTTCCCGAGCGCCCACCAAAAAAGTTTGAAATACCGGCTGCAAAATCCTTGATAAAATCCACTCCCGATATTACTTCTCCGAAAACAATGCCCTTGTACTCCACAATTCTTTTTCCCTCAATTGAGGGCGTTGTTGAAATAATCATATTTTTCTCCTTTCAAATTTCATTAGTCGGTTGCGAGATTCCGGGTGAACACAGTTCGCCCGCAAAGCAGTGCATTTCGCAATCGGCTAAATTACATTATCGCTAATATTATAGCAGATAAAGGCCCATTAGCATAAACTGAAGTAAAAGGTGAAAGGA
>JAQVFM010000039.1 GCA_028697255.1 Oscillospiraceae bacterium | reverse complement strand
ACGGAAAAAACTATTGGGGGTGAAATTATGAAAAAAAGTAATACGATAAACATAAATCATATTGATTTGTTTATTTCTATTCTGCTAACTATAGTATTGCTTTTTAATCAAAATCATTTCGCCTCAGTTTCTTTAGCGAAATATGTACTAAAAACTATTCAATATGTTGTATCGGTAGGTTCGGCAGCATCGTTTCCCGATCTTATAACAAACGTGGAAATAACGGGTTCTTTAAGTGCAGGGCAAGTGCTTTCGGCATCATTGACTCCGCCTAACGTAACGGCTGATTACCGTTGGCAGATATGTGACACAAAAGACGGGGATTATACCGATATTTTAGGTGCAACCTCATCTGATTATACGCCTTCGGTTGAGGATATCGGCAAATACATACGGGTCATAGCCACGGGCACAGGGTTATATTACGGACGAGCAACAAGCAGTGCAAAGGGCCCTATTGGGGCTTATATTATCACGGGAATATCTGATATTATAGGCACAGCAGCAGTCGGTGAGGTATTGACGGCCGGCCAATTGGATCCGGTAGGAGCAACCGCTGATTACCAGTGGCAAAAGTCCGATCCGTCAGGTGCGGTATTTACGGATATTTCAGGTGCGACCGGTAACACATATATTGTAAGCGCCCAAGATCTGAGTCTCTATATAAGAGTCAAGGCTTCGGGCACAGGCTTGTACTCGGGTATAGTGATTAGCAGACCGACCGCCAGCCGTGTAGGCAATTCATCGGATATAATTACAGGAATAGAAATAAGCGGCACACCGCAAGTGGGACAAACCTTAACAGCAGATGCTTTAACTCCGCTTGGCTCTACTGCTACATATCAATGGCAGCGGTCTGATAATGAAAACGGAATTTATACGGACATACCCGGCGCAACGTCAGACACCTACACGCTGACTACAGATGATTATAAAAAATATATAAGGGTTGTCGCAACAGGTTCAGGGTTGTATACAGGAACCGCTATCAGTGCCCCAACAGCTCCGGTATCGGAAGGTATAATCACTGCCCTAAGTGATATTATCGGTCCGACGGTTGTCGAGCAAACTGTTATGGCCGGGGCTTTGACTCCTCACAATGCAACTGTGACATACCAGTGGTACAGGTGCGCCCAAACATCGGGAACCTATGAACCCATACCGGGGGCAACCGGCAGAACATATACACTTACCCAAGCGGACAATGGTTACTATATAAAAGTAACTGCCACAGGCTACGGATGTTTTACCGGCTTTGCAACCAGCTCTTATGCAGGTCCTGTTGATACTCAAACCGTTTCTATTATTGACATAGGTGCGATTAATGGAATATTTCAGGTGGGTCAAGTTTTGGCAGCCGGGTCGCTTTCACCTTCGCAAGCGACGGCAACTTATAAGTGGCAAAGAAGTGACACTATAAACGGGGCATACACAGACATTGCCGGAGCAACCTCAGCGACATACAAGCTTACGGCAAACGATTACGATAAGTATATACGGGTTATTGCAACCGGTTCCGGTTTAACTCAGGGGTATGTGGTCAGTCAACCCGTCGGACCTATAGGTAAGGCTTATATCAATTCCATATCTGATATCATAGGCACATGCAAAGTCGGTCAGGTTTTGACTGCGGGTGACGTAAATCCAATCGGTGCAACAGTAACATATCAATGGCAGAGATGCGACTCGGGCGGTTCTTACTATAATATACCCGGTGCGACATCTAAAACATATTATTTGACTGAACAAGACAGCAATTGTTTTATCAGAGTTATTGCAACGGCTACGGGTGCATACTCGGGCACTGTTATTAGTGTGTCTACGACGAGCATTGTGGCGGAATGGATGTCGCTTGTTCCTGTCACCAACATTTCAATTAGCGGCTCGCCTCGGGTGGGAAGCACCTTAACCGCGGGAAGCTTGATGCCGATAGGTGCGACAGCCACATATCAATGGCAAAGGAGCATGACGATAGACGGTCCATATTCACCTATACCCAATTCGCGTTTCAGCACGTATACTCTTACCGCAGATGATTACAATCACTACATAAGAGTGGTTGCAATCGGGTCAGGCTTATATACCGGTTATGCAACCAGTGAAGCCACAAGTCTTGTGCAGTCATGCCCGATTACAGCAATAAATGAGATTTCGGGTTCAACCGTAACAGGTCAAACACTTACCGCCGGTACCATAACTCCGTATGGTGCGACGGTAAATTACCAATGGAAAAGGGCTGAAACAGCGGGGGGAACCTATGTTGATATCCCTAATGCAAATTCCGATAAGTATACATTGACCCAAGCTGACGTGGGATTTTATATCAAAGTAGTGGCAACCGGAACAGGAGCTTATACGGGCACGGCTCCCAGTCCGTATGCGGGACCTGTAGTTTTGCAGACCACTCCGGTTACAGCTATTAATGCAATTAAGGGGACAGCACAGGTCGGACAGAGGTTAATAGCCGGAGATTTAACGCCCTACGGTGCGACAACAACATACCGTTGGCAAAAATGCAGCGCTATTGACGGAACATATGCTGATATTTATGGCGCAACCTCAATCACATACACTCTTAAGCCGGAAGACTATGGTTATTATATACGGGTTGTGGCCACCGGAACAGGCTCTTACACAGGAGTTGCAGCAAGTGCTCCTATAGGTGCTGTATCAGCCTGTCCGGTAACTTCGATATCTGAAATTGTCGGCACCACTACCGTCGGTCATGCACTGACTGCCGGCACAGTAACCCCTGTGGAGGCGTCGGTGGAATATACGTGGCAGAGATACGATGCTTCAACAGGAAGTTATGTAGATATTACCGGCGCAACCTCAAAACACTACACAATCCTTGAGGCTGACATCGGCACGACTATCAGAGTGGTGGTTAAGGGAACGGGGTCATATTCAGGCGTGGTGACAAGTGCGCCTACTGCAATAATAAGTGACAGTGCACCCACGGCTGTTACTAAGATAGAGCCTATAAGCGGAACAGCACAGACCGGTATGGCTTTAACCGCAGGTGCGCTTACTCCGGCAAACGCTACGGTTACATACCAATGGCAACGTTGCAGTACACCCGACGGCATCTATACACCTATTCCCGGCGCCTCATCTCAGACATACACGCTTACTTTAGACGATTATGATAAATATATTCGAGTAGTTGCAACCGGCTCGGGCAATTTTTCCGGCACTGTTATAAGCGATTGTGTAGGAAAGGTTACAGGTGAAGTTGTATTAAATCCGGATCCCGACGACAACAAAAATATAACCGAGAGCACGGTTATAGGTGATTTTGTCGCTAAAGACGCCACAATCATAAATTCTTCAGAAGCCCCGATTAACATCATAGAGGTTACAATGAATTACACTGTAAGGAATGCTTCGGGCGGGGATGTGTTTATTATAATAAGCTATCCCGGAACAACCGAGCCGGTCTGTGTTCCGTTAAGGAAAAGTAAAGGAAGCTGGTCCGAAGTCTTCACCCTTCAGATATTCCCGGCAATACCAAATATGGACTCATTCTCGATTGAATTTAGCACGAATGCCGCACCCGGCCAGTTGGATAAAATAATTATAGACAGTGTTTATTTTAAAGTATTAGCTTAATGACTGAATGCGTCTAATCAATCTCGGGTATACGTTTAATGCGCGGATCTGTAAAAATATCATGTTCATCAAAGCTCTGTGTGCTAAATTCAGAAACCACTGCGCCCTCATCACCCGACTGGAACCAGTGCTTAGTGTTGGGGCTTATTGTATACTGCTCCCCTTTATGCAGTACAATCTCGTGCCACACTGTATACCATTGCTCGCTGCCCTCAGGCGGTTTTACGGCGGGGGCAGCCGTAGCTTCGCCTTCTACATAAAGATAAACGGTTCCATACCGGCAGCGGAAGGTTTCCTGTTTTCCGATGTAATCACCAAACGGTGCATGAACATGCTCGGGGCATGTCTGGTGGGGAAATAACACCATTTCTTTTGCACAGTACCTGTCATTGTTAACATAGGTCACGATTTGCAGCCCTGATTTTTCAAGTTCACCAAGGCCAAAGTCGGCAACCTCCAGATTATTTTTTTCTTCGTCAGTAAGCGCAATACCGGCTTTTTCGTACATTTCAAGTGCTGCAAGTCTGGCCTTTTCATATTGCTCTTTTATCATTTAGCATTACTCCTTTTTATACTGATTGTTTAATTGATTGCATATTATACGGATTTTCGGGCGAGCACAGTTCGCCCCTACAAATATTTGAGCGATTTTGCAATCAGCTTTATATTGAATGTTTTTGCATAAAATCAAGTGTTTCATCAATGCTTTTTATTCCGGTAGATGCACCGACTTCCATAATGCAATGGGTACCTACCGCGTTTGCAAATGCAGCACTTTTATAAAAGTCCCAACCCTGGGCAAGTCCGGCTAAAAATCCGGCACAGAAAGAATCACCGGCTCCCGTGGTATCAACAGGTTTTATATGGCTGTATGTAGGAAGAATTTTTCGCTGCTGCCCGGATGGACATACATAAGCTCCGTTTTTGCCCCATTTTATTATGACATTTCGGCACCCATATGAAAACAATTTATCAGCTATTTTTTCGTGGTCTGTTTCTCCGGTAAGCTTTGAGGCCTCTTCAATACTCGGCATAAAAAGATCAAGATGCGGCAGCACATCCTTGACTTTCGGAAGCCACACATCATCGAAATCCCATGCCGTATCCATTACGGTATATTTACCCAATTCTTTTGCCTTTTTCATCAAAGATGCACATGGTTTTCCGTCAAAGGCACTCAGCAGCATAGCACCTGCGACAAAAACAAAATCCGCTTCTTTTATCAAATAGTCAGGCACATCATTTTCAGTAAAGGATGAGGATGAACCGGGGTAATACAAAAAGCTGCGTTCGCCTTTTGATGACACACAAACGACCGAAACTGTGGTGTTGCAACTTTCATCAAATACAATGCCACGCACATCAACTCCATATTCGGACGCCGTCTTTAAAACAAAATCCCCGAAACTGTCCTTACCCACCTTGCATGACAGCATTACAGGCACGCCGAGTTTTGCCAAATCAATTGAGGCATTGGCGGCACATCCGCCAACATGGGTTGAAATTGAATTAACAGCCCTAAGAGTGCCCGTGTCGGGAATGCTGTCTGCAGGAGTTACAATAACATCTGTCGTAACACTGCCGATACAAAGAACTTTTTTCATAATCATCACCTTCTAATAGTAAATTGACTTTACCAATAACAATATTATATAATATGTTTATTGGCAAAGTCAATATGATAAGGTATAATGGAAGGTAATTATGAACAAATTTTTTGGCATTAACAACGCACATATAAAAAACATCAACAGAGGACTGGTACTTCAATGCATTGCGTGCAATGATGGTTTGTCGCGTGTTGACATTTCAAAACGTATCGGGTTAACGAAGATGGCTGTTACCAATATCGTCAATGAATTAATAAATGATGGTTTTGTGGTCGAAAAGGATATTGTGCATACTGCTTTTGTCGGCAGAAACCCTGTAATTCTTGACATAGCAGAGAATGCACCTTTTATTATCGGATTGTATATATCGCGCACAAAGGTTTCGGTTGTAGTCACTGACCTAAGGCTAAGGCTTCAGTACCAAAACAACATAATTTTTCGGCATGAGACAAGCGAAACACTGACAAAAAAAATATACGAGTTGGTCGATGGAGCTATTAATAATCAAAAAAATAAAAATCCTAAATCTATTCCGCTCGGGATCGGAGTATCTGCCATTGGTCCGTTGGATGCTAATACCGGTAAGATACTGAACCCGACAAATTTTTTCGGCATACAAAATCTGAATGTGGTCGGCTTTTTGCAAGACCGTTATGGTTTGCCTGTTTTCCTTGAAAATGATATGGACGCTGCCGCGTTGGCAGAAAAATTATTTGGTGTGGGCAGACCATACGCTAATTTTCTGTATCTGGGCATCACAAGCGGTATCGGTTCGGGTATTATTACAAATGGAAAACTGTACCGGGGCACAAGCGGGTTTGTCGGCGAAATTGGGCATATGTCTGTTAGTTTTGATGGAATTCCCTGTGACTGCGGAAACCGTGGCTGTCTCGAAATGTATATAAACTTACCTATAATATTACAACAGCTGCGTGACGTTACGGGAAAATGTGATATTATTCCCAAGGATTTTGAAAGCCTATCAAAAATTGATGGCTGTAATGCTGTTTTTGAGGATACGGTAAATAAGCTGTCGGCAGCATTGGTCAATGCCACAAATATGCTGGATCCTGAATGCATCATAATCGGGCACGAGGGGGTGTATTTGCCGAATAAATATATTAACTATTTGCAGGAGCATATCGGTGCACGAATTTTATCAAGCGGGTATAAAACTTTGGCTGTTTTAAAATCATCGTTTGGTGAACATGCGCCGCTGTTCGGAAGTGCATGCTGTGTATTGCAAAAACTGTTTGAGGGCTATGTTTTTGATGCTTACAAAAAGGGGGATACAAATGTTTGAAACGCAAAGACCTTACATTGGCAACATTGATCAGCTTTTTGATGTAAAAACATACAGGTTTGTCGGGGCAAGACGCGAGGGTGTGCTTGCTACCGACATTTCGAATGGTGCCGGGATGGAGTTTACGGTTACAGCCGACCGTTGTATGGACATCTATTCGTTAAAATATAAGGGAAAATCACTTAATTATTTGACTCCATCCGGCCTTGCCGGTCCTTGCTATTATGAGCCCGAAGACGACCGATGGCTGCGCAGTTTTGCAGCGGGCTTTTTGACGACGTGCGGGTTAACTACTATAGGAACAGCAAGCATTGATGGCGGAGAAACATTAGGCATACATGGCAGGATCGCCAATATCCCTGCCGATAACTTTAATGTTGTTCGTTCTAATGCCAATGATATACCCAGTGTCAGTTTAAAGGGTACCATGAATGAATCGGTGCTGTTTGGAAACTGCCTGACTCTTACACGGGAAATAAAATGCCGTTATGGTGAGAATAAGCTTTATTTAACCGATACAGTTGAAAACATTGGGTATAGAACATCTCCCCATATGATATTGTACCATTTTAACATAGGTTATCCGCTTTTAAGTGAATATGCTTTGCTTGAAATTCCAAGTCAAAAAATCACACCGCGGGACGAGTTTGCAGCACAAATGCTATCTAAATGGAATGTAATAGACCCGCCACAGAACAACGCAAGGGAAAGCTGCTTTTATCATAACCTTGAATGTGATGAAAATGGAGTAAGCACCGTAGGCGTAACAAATCCAAAGGAACAAATCGGAATGCGCATTCATTTTGACCATAAGGCTTTGCCATATTTCGTACAATGGAGGATGCTTGGCAAGGGAGAATATGTAACCGGGCTTGAACCGGCTAATGCGCCAATAGATGGAAGAGACAAAGCACGGGCATCATCGCAGCTCCCGTTTCTTGAGCCGGGAGAAAAAAGGATATATAATTTTATAGTTGAAGTGTTTGATCTGTAAAAAAAAGCGCCGTTAGGAACTAAAAAAATCCTAACGGCGTTAAATTTATTATTCTTGCAAGGACAATAAGGAAAATAGCATTATTCATAATCAACTACATTTACCCAAGAAAGCAGGAATTCGCGCTCTTCTTCGTTGCCCTTAACCGACTGTGAGGCTGCAACAATCGGCATCCATTTCTGAACATATTGTTTTGCGGTATCGCTCTTTTGGCAGAACAGTTTGAGATAATTCTTTGCTCCTTCGGTATCACCATTCAAACAAAATAGCAGATATGTTCTTGCGGCATCGGCAGAGGCGTTGCCCTGTGTAGCATGTGACCAATCCAGGATATAGGGCGTACCGTCCTCTGTTATGATGATATTGGAGGGGTTGAAGTCACCATGGCAAACCTTATTATGCTTAGGCATACCTTCAAGGCGTGTATGCAGTTCATAGCGGGTGGTAGCATCAAGCTCTGAAATGCTGATTTTTCGATGCATCTTATCCTTCAGCTTGTTGAGCAGAGGGCATTTTTTGGAGTGCATTGTGAGCTGTAAATCCACAAAAAACTCCATGTATTCGTCCTTTTTATCGGGATTTTCCTGCATCAGTTGGGCAAGTGTTTTGCCCTCGATAAAATCGGAAACAATCGCCCATTTACCGTCGATCATTGTTACTTCAAGAATTTTAGGAATGTTTAAGCCGGTTTCCTCAATTCTTGCCTGGTTCAATGCCTCGTTAAGCACATCCGCTTTAGAAAAATCTTTATTAAAAACCTTAATGCATCTGTCACCGTCACGATAAATGGTTTTTGCCTTTCTAACTGCAATAACTTTATCCAGCTTCATCGTTCATTTCCTCCTTACAGATTCGGTTTTTTCCTTTTGGGATGCATAATCGTTTTGATTATTGTTGCCCGGGTATTTTGTCCTCTACAAAGGTCTTGCCGTAGTATGCGTTCAGGTACATCTGACGGATTTCACTCATCAGCGGATATCTCGGATTGGCGCCGGTGCATTGATCGTCGAATGCCTGTTCTGTCATATCGTCTAATCTGTTCAGAAAATCTTCCTCATCCTGCACATAGTCCTTAATGGTAGGTTTAATCCCGACCCTTGCTTTGAGTTCATCAATAGCCTTAATGAGGTTATTAAGCTTTTCTTCATCAGTTTTACCCTTGATACCGAGATAATCTGCGACCTCTGCATAACGGGCAAGCGTATGGGGATGGTCGTATTGAGGAAAAGTTCCCATTTTCGCAGGTGCTTGTGCTGCATTAAACCGGATAACCTCGTCAATCATAAGGGCATTGGCAACACCGTGGGGCAGATGGTGGAAAGCACCAAGCTTGTGAGCCATTGAGTGGCACACACCTAAGAAAGCATTGGCAAAAGCCATGCCGGCCATTGTCGCGGCGTTTGCCATCTTTTCACGAGCTTCCGGGTCATTCAGACCATTGTCATATGCGCGGGGCAGATATTCAAATATTATTTTGAGTGCGCGGAGTGCCAGACCGTCGGTATAATCAGTTGCCATCATAGACGCATAAGCTTCGAGTGCATGAGTGACAGCATCAATACCGGAGGCTGCAGTTAAACCCTTCGGTGCAGTCATATGTAAGTCGGCGTCAACAATTGCCATCTTGGGCAGCAATTCATAATCGGCAAGCGGATATTTCACACCGGTTTTTTCGTCAGTAATAACAGCAAAAGGAGTAACCTCACTACCTGTGCCTGCAGATGTCGGAATGGCAATGAAATATGCCTTATCCCCCATGCGAGGAAAGGTGTATACTCTTTTGCGGATATCAACAAAACGCATAGCCATATCCATAAAGTCCGCTTCCGGATGTTCATAGAGCACCCACATAATTTTACCGGCATCCATTGCAGATCCGCCGCCGAGCGCGATAATGCAATCTGGTTTAAATGATTTCATTTGTTCTGCACCGGCTTTTGCACAGGCAAGCGTTGGATCAGGGGCAACATCAAAGAATGTGGTGTGCTGAATGCCCATTTCATCTAACTTGTCTGTAATCGGTTTAGTGAAGCCGTTGTTATAGAGAAAACTATCGGTAACAATAAAGGCTTTCTTTTTACCCATAACCGTTTTTAATTCGTCAAGGGCAACAGGCAGACAGCCCTTCTTGATATATACCTTTTCAGGTGCTCTGAACCAAAGCATGTTTTCTCTCCTCTCGGCAACGGTTTTAATGTTTATTAAGTGCTTGACACCTACATTTTCGGATACGCTGTTGCCGCCCCAGGATCCACAGCCAAGCGTTAATGACGGTGTTAGCTTAAAGTTATAAAGATCACCGATGCCACCATGAGAAGATGGCGTATTGACGAGTATCCGACAGGTCTTCATGCGTGCTGTAAATTCATTTAGCTTTTCTTTTTCGGTAACAGTATTCAGATAAATGGATGAAGTGTGGCCATAACCGCCGTCGGCAATCAGATGCTCGGCCTTATCCAAAGCATCGTGAATATCCTTTGCCTTATACATTGCAAGAACAGGAGATAATTTTTCGTGTGCGAATTCTTCTGATAGCTCTACACTCTCTACTTCACCGATTAATATCTTTGTACCGGCAGGCACTTTTACTCCGGCAAGATCAGCAATTGTTGCAGCTTTTTGACCGACGATCTTTGCATTGAGTGAGCCATTTATGATGATTGTTTTACGAACCTTCTCGGTTTCTTCGGGGTTCAAGAAGTAGCAACCCCGTTTGGCAAACTCTGTCTTCACAGCATCATAAACACCTTCCAGCACGATAACCGACTGCTCGGAGGCGCAGATCATGCCGTTATCAAAAGTTTTAGAGTGGATAATGGAGTTTACCGCAAGGAGGATGTCTGCGGAATCATCAATAATAGCAGGTGTGTTGCCTGCACCAACGCCGATGGCCGGTTTCCCGCTTGAATAAGCCGCTTTTACCATGCCGGGGCCGCCGGTTGCAAGAATAATATCAGCCTCTTTCATCAGAAGATTGGTCATTTCAAGAGACGGAATATCAATCCATGATATAATGCCTTCAGGTGCGCCTGCTGCGACTGCCGCTTCTAAAACAACCTTTGCAGCGGCGATGGTGGATTGCTTTGCTCTCGGATGAGGGCTGATGATAATACCATTACGGGTTTTAAGAGCAATTAATGTCTTGAAAATGGCGGTCGATGTCGGGTTGGTTGTCGGAATAACAGCACCGATTACACCGACAGGCTCTGCAATTTTTTTAATGCCATATGCCTTATCTTCTTCGAGTATACCACAGGTCTTGGTGTTTTTGTAGGCATTGTATATATATTCGGAAGCAAAGTGGTTTTTGATAACCTTATCTTCCACAACTCCCATACCGGTTTCTTCCACAGCAAGCTTTGCCAGCGGAATACGAGCTTTGTTTGCAGCAGAGGCAGCGGCTAAAAAGATTTTATCAACCTGACTCTGAGTGTAAGTAGCAAAAATTCTTTGTGCTGTTCTTACACGACCGATAGCTTTTTCAAGCTTTTCAACACTATCTACCGTTTCATTGTTTTTGGTCTCCATATTTATCCTCCTAAAATCAACTTGATTTTTGTTGTTTATTACTTTGAACGATTTTACACTAATGAAAATCCAATATACCAATATACATTGTTAAAATTTTAACACACTTTTAGATGCTTGCATATTATAAGAAAAGTATACCGGTGTTATATTTTTAGATATAACCCTGCCAAAAACAACAAAAAAGCAGTAGTATTTCTCAAGTAAACTAAGAAAATGCTACTGCTTTTACGCAAAAAATCACGAATACACGATTATTTATATTTTGATAAATATTTCTGTTTTGATTTATTAAGTTCGGCTATAAAACGATTGTCAATCTCGGAAAGATGATAATCCTTACGGTAAATCAAAACATCCATATAAATTTTTCTGTTATCCAAACATTTTCTTTGTACCAGTCCATATGTTTTCAAAAGTTTATCGGGTACAGGGGATACCCACATAAAGGTTTCGTTATTTTCAGAAAGCAAATCGAATTGGCTTGCCCTTTCAAACACAAATATTCTGCGGTCGATATCGTCGGGCAACTCCTCTTTCCTAACTTTGGATAGAGGCAATGAAGGTACAAACGGATCGGCATGCGCAATTTCAATATATGAACGCAAATCCGAAAAAAAGATTTTATCCTTTGATGCAAGAGGGCTGTCACGTCTCATAGCCAAAACATAGTGAAACTCTGTGACCAATTCATATTTCAAGCCTTTTTCCTCCAGCATAGCCTTAAAGTATTTGTCATAATTTTTAGCGTAGCGCATGATGCCAAGCTTGTAATCCGAAGACAATATATTTATAACAGCACGCTGAGAATTGGTTTCCTTATAAAATATTTCTGCCGGATCGGCACTGATACTTTTAGAAAAGCGGGCAAAGGCATCGGAAATATAGCTTGCTCTCGGAACCGAGATACTAAAAACCTGTTTTTTAGGATGTCCGCCTTTATACATTTTTTCGACTTCTTCAATTTGATATAGAATTTTTTTTGCATAGCCGATAAATTCTTCGCCCTTAGGTGTTAAGATCATTCCTTTTGGGGAACGGTCAAATATCGTGATGCCAAGGTCTGCTTCCAATTCTTTTATAGAGCGACTCAAATTCGGTTGAGCGATCAGCAATACCTCTGACGCTTTGTTTATAGAGCCGGCCCTTGCGACTTCTACTGCGTATTTCATATGGAGTATGTTCATAAAAAGTTCCATTCCTTTCCGCCCTTCGTTCTGAAGGGCACAAAAGCAAATAAAATTTGCGCTCCTTGGTAAACTTGTGATATATTTTGCTTGGATGAGCAGATATACTACAAAGCCGTCAAAGGTTTCTTGTCAATCCCATTTTACTGATTTTTAGTATGCAGGGGAAGTGGTTTTTACTATTTCCCTTTTTTCCATGTTTATTTTACACTAAGAGTATTATATTTTATTGATTTTTAAAGACTTTTATTAAACAAGCAAATGCTTCACGGTTCTGTTTATTAACATTTCTCTTTGTTTTAAAATACAATGACTGCCATTTACAAAAATCAGTGGCAGTCATTGTATTGTTATGGTAATGAGTATATAATTTTATATTAATGGATGTTA
>JAQVFM010000073.1 GCA_028697255.1 Oscillospiraceae bacterium | reverse complement strand
GGAAATACTCGTCAAGTCGTTCTTTCCATTCTTTCTGAGAGATATTACCCGGCTTGGTTGATTTCATCGCCTGCTTTAGTGTTGCGGAATATTCAAAGGCAAAGCCACCCTCTGCCGAAAGGCGCGAACGGTAGTCATACCACACATCTCCCGCGAGGCCGCGGTGTGCTTCGTCCACAAGCACGAGGTTGTTCTGCTCGAAGCTGTCAACTGAAACGGTTTTGACTTTACCTTCCTCTTTCAGCTTGTTCATGTCGATAACAATAACGTCAGCGGTTGTGCCAAAGCCGCTCTTTGAGAAAGGCTCTGCGGATATGTCCGATAGTTTCAACTCCTCCAAATGCTGGTTTGACATTCCCTCGTTCGGCGCAAGGACAATAATTTTGTTAATGTCCAAGCGCGGGTTTGTCAGCTTCGCCCTTTTCAGGTAATAGCGAAACTGCAGGATGTTTATGTGCATAATCAGCGTCTTGCCGCTACCGGTGGCGCACATAAACGCAAGTTTATTCATATTCTCCGGTGTAAAAGGCTCAATATCAATAGCACCGAAACTTTCTTCCTTAACCTTTTCGATAAAAGCGTTCAAATCAGCTGCAAAGGCTTCTTTATCGGTAAAATAGCGGTCAAGATATATTTCGGTGAACAGGCATGCTACATACTGAAAATATTTTAGCTTGATACCGCCGCGTTTTTCGCCAATTTTTTTGACATAGCGGCAGATACGCTCATCATATTCCCGCAGAGTATCCCGGCTAATTTTTGCGTCTGCGCCCTGGCGCATCAACAGTAAATCCAGTTCACCCCAGAAGTATGTATTCTGGTTTTCGTCAAAGCCTTCGTATTCAGAACTGTTCATTTTGCCAGCAAGGTCAGCAAGGCTGTCTTTGCCAAACAGGTTGAGGAAATAGCGAAATAAAACTAACTGGTCGCTCCATTTAAAAGCAGTAGCAGTGTTTTTTCTTTTTGCCATTATTCCGCCTCCTCAAACATCTTTTCCCTTAATACAGGTTCAATACGCTGCACTTTCCAGTTTTCGTCATCCAGGCGCAGGTTTTCAAGGTTGTTGTCACCGTTGACATATATTACATCAAACTCACGGTCAGCTGGATTAATCCTGTGTTTTGTGAAGTACGCATCGAGCGCGGCATTGCTTTGTATTAAATTATCTGTAATTGTACGCCAGATGACAAGCGCTCGTCTGCCATCAGGTAGTCTGCCCTCAATTTGCTTAAAGCCGTACTCGCCGCTGTTATCCCGCTCCAATCTGACCGCTCCTTCGTATAACCCTTCTCTTTTCCATTCCTCTTCAGTCAGTTTTACAACTTTAAACCAGGTTGTCACCGACTGATGGATAACCGACAGCCCAATCAGATAATTGAATGTCTCGCATAAGTCGACAGTCTTAAGTTTCGTTTCGTTGTTTTCAATGATTTTAAGCTTATAGGAAAACGGTGCGTTAAAAGCGTCCAGCGAAAGCATGCTGTCTTTCGCCTCGTAGTCAAACATATAGTGTATCATATATTCATCGCCTAATTTCATCGCAAGCTGGTGTTTGTCGTCATCCAGTTCGATATTTGAAAGCGTATCTTCGTAGCTTTCAAGAGTTATGTATTTCATAATGTGACTCACGCCTGTGTTACGGTTTTGCGGTTTACCGCTTTTCCAATCGGCGGAGTAGATAACCTTTTTCATGCGTGGCAGCGTAACAGTGTAAAAATACTCGCCCATTTCAACAAGAATATACTTTCTGTCCGAATTGTCTATTGTGCGGTTTAATTCAATAACAGCGTGACCAGTAGTACCACTGCCGGCAAAAAAATCAAGTACTGTATCTTTTTCATTGCTACCTATAACAATATTGTCTAATACTGTATACAAGCTTTTCGGATAGTCAAATGGATTTTGCGGTATAATGTCCTCCAAAAGATTCGTTCCTTTTGAAGAGGCATCGTAACGTTCGCCAAACCATAATGATTTAGGCGTTTGCTCATCATCAGCAAAATCATATTGATAAACAGCATAACTGCCATTCCGTAATTGTTTTGCAAAAAGAATCCCGCTTTCACAGCCAGAAACACAGCTTTTATACCCCCAACGCCAGCGTAAATATTCTCCATTCTCACTCAAAGGAAGAATAAATGCGTAACCTTCCGATTCATATTTCTTTCGCAAGTAATTAATAAATGCATCATCAAATGTATTCGTGCTCGCTTGGTAAATCTGACTATATTGATCCTCTGGTATTACACTCAGTTTTTTACTCTCAATATGGTAAATAAAAGGAAAAAACATGTAGGGACGATCTTCTCGACGTTTACCGCTTCCTGTACGTTTTAATGGTAGTTCCCTATGTGCTTGTTCACCTTTTAATTTCGAGAATTTCTTTTTAAGCTCTTCTTCGGAAAGAGTAAATTTATTTGTTGTGCAATAACGCTTATCACGAGCATACATAAGTGTATAATCATGCGCTTGTGCAATAAAATCTTGATCTCTCCCTTTAGGGTTTGTTAATATCGCTATGTTCGATATTGCATTATCAATGCCATAGATTAAGTCCAGTAAGCAATTAATATAACGTAGTTCATAATCGTCTATAGCAACTTCTATCAACCCAGTTTGTGACAAAAGACAGCGAGAAGCGGATAGACGCGATTCCATTAACGATATCCAACTGCTGTGCTCATAGCCGTTTTTATACAATATTTTGCTTGCATCAGTATTATAAGGCGGATCTATATATATAAGCTTAATTTTTCCGTTATACTTCTCAGTAAGTAAATTAATAGCTTGAAAATTTTCTGAATATATCATCAATCCGCCCGTCTGCTCGTCGAGATTGTCTGTGCTTGCAATCAGGCGTTCTTTAAAATCGGCCGAGAAATGACGAGTGTCAAGAACAAGGTTTTTATTTTGACGCAAAAACTCTATCGTCAGTGGCTCGGAATATCCGACGGTCGTAAGGTTGCCCTC
>JAQVFM010000072.1 GCA_028697255.1 Oscillospiraceae bacterium | reverse complement strand
TTCCCGGTGCTGTTCAGCCCATTTCCATCAGGAGCGCTGCACCCCATCCGGAAATGGCAGAAACACCACCACCCTTCAAAAGCCCAAATAGACTGCAGATGAAATTGAAAGCACGAATCTGATGCTTATATGGTCTGCCCTTTATGGGCATTGGAATAATTTCTTCGCGTTTAGAATGCATCAAGATCATCTACCTCCGAAACTTCGCGGATATCGACAGACTTTACACTGTTACCAGGAACAATAATCGTTACTCTCTGTTTTCTCCCCAGCAGATATTGCAAAAACCTTTCTCGTAGAGTGACATTGCGACATTTCACAATACCTAAATCTCTGTCATTATCCGAGATATTGATTTTGAGTTTGTGTTTCATATGCTCTTTTCACCTCATCTTTCTTAGGACTGATGTTTTGGCCCTCACTGTTAGGCCACGAAAACAGTAAAAGTAAATCCCCTAACTCAAAATTTTTTTTAGTTTTTCATGGATCTTTTTCATGCGGTTTGTAATAGCCATCTTACTGACCCCTTCTTCTCGTGCTATTGAAGCAAGGGATTCATTATTGAAGTACACCCTTCGTACCAGTTCTTTTTGCTGTGGGAGAAGACTATCGATGGCTTTTAGCAATGTCTCATTTTCTTGAGTTCTTATGTACTCTGCGGCAATGTCGGTATTGCTTGCGAAAATCTCTCCCTCATATTTCATTGCATCAAGTGATGTATGTCGGCGAGTCTCTTTATGGTTAATGTTGTATTCCTGACGGTCAAGTTCGACCAGAATTTCTCCCCACTCTTCAGATACTTCAATTTCAATGGTTTCAGTGTTGAAGTGATATTTGATTTTCATTTTTCTCAGCTCCTTGAATTTCAGATTTTTGAAATCCGCAGGAGCCGAAAATCCGTAGAACAAAAAATGACGGCCGGGATAATTCTCTGGTATGAGAATTAATCCTGGCCGTCATGCAGCTCCGCGGATTTTCTATTTAGTTGATTAACGTCTTATGCTGCGCAGACATAGCTTTCTACATGAAAAGCAGCATCATTTATTCGTTTGATTATTGTGACAACCCCATCACGTTCAATCTTCAATGTTCCTCCGATAGGTATCTGTGTGCTGGTTTTACATCGTTTATATGCAACTTCTACAAGACCTGTGGCTGCGTCAGCTTTACAGACTAAGCGACCATTGAAATCGCGAATATCTTTCATGAGTTACCCTCCTTTTTCTTAAATTACAGCTTTGTTCCGCCGTCTATCTAAATTTTATTAATTCGAGCACCTGAAGTCCTCGGCTATGACTCCGCTGTTACTCCGCTGAAACTCCGCAAATCTCCATTTATTTTTGGAACAAAACTAACATAAGCGTTTGTAAAGCCGAAGTTTGTATATATAAATAACTAATTGTAATTTGTATAGTTAATTGCTATAATAATAAATAACCTGTTGGGAATACCATCCAATAGTGCTTGGAGGCGATTAAAATGGCATTTAGTTATAATAAACTTTGGAAACTATTAATTGATAAAAAGATGATGAAAAAAGATCTGATGGCGATGACGAATTTAACATCGACAACAATAGCGAAGTTGAGTAAAGATTTGCCGGTAAGCATGGATGTGTTAGGAAGAATCTGTAAAGCTCTTGATGTCAACATAGGCGATATTGTCGACTATGTTGACGACGATATTCCAACCAATAAAACAAAATAACAGGAGGGCGCAATACATGAAGAAGCTATGTTTTGGCACTTTTGCAACAATTTTAAAGATTTGCATGGCAAAAAGAGTAACACAAAAGCAATTGTGCGGTACCATGCTGCTTTCTATTGCGCCTACTTATGATATTCGCAGCGATGATGGCACCGTTTCAGATTTGATATTAGGTAAAAAAAATCTTTCACCTGTTGTAACCGATGCTGCTCCGGATGTAGATGCTCGTGATATTTCGGTTTTCTTTAAGGAGAAAGTCCTCCCCATGTTGGATAGTAATAAAAATAGCCTAATAGTTCTTGCATTGAAGGACATCATTGCTTCTGATGATACAATCGAACCTGAAACAATTGTTGAGAAAGTAAATAACATGACAAAGGAGGATATTGTTACCTGTAATTCATTTGTTCTGGAAGACTTTCTTGCCGGAATATTTCTTTATACAGTACTTAATGTCGAAAACAGGAATTGTGAAAATAGTGTAAGAGAGATAACCGATGAGTACATACAATCCTTTGAAACTCAAAAGAAAAGCATTAAATTTATTACAACTTACAATAATTTTTCTATGGAAGCCGCTAATGAAGTTGCGATCGATGCTCGAGCTTTGGTGCTACTAGCTGAAACGGGCGGCAGATGCCAAAAGTGCGGTAGAATTCTTGGTATAAAAAAAGAAGGCAACGATATTAACTACGCTAAGATCGTTCGCCTTTCAGAAACTGACGATATTATTCTATGTGTTGACTGTGAACGCGAAATTCGAAATTTATCTGAAGAAGATAAATTGGCTTTATTATCCGACAAGCATGACTTAGAAATACTTGTTAAGGCAAGAGATGCTACATCAAGACATGAAATAGAAAAGCAAATTGAACAAGTACTTCGAGAAGTTGATCTAATGGATGTTACAGCCGATACACAACTCAAAATGGAACCTATTAAGGTTGAAAATAAAATTACTGAAAAACGCCTGAAAGAAAGAGTGCTTTTTGATGTTAGACGGTTTTATGAAGGAGTAAATGATACATTAGATCGGTTAGCCGGAGAAAATAAATTAAATGTGGATAGATTTGCTAAAAGTATTAAACGGATGTATGAAGATGCTAGTGAATCACAGATTTCACAAAGTGCTATTTACAACCTCCTTGTTGAGACATTATTTGAAAAGACCGGTCGTAAATACAGAGAGGCTTGTGAGATAATAATCTCCTACTTCGTGCAAAGGTGTGAGGTGTTCGATGAGATTACCAAATAAAGTAACATCATATTCAAACAGTATTATTGCGCTTTTTCCAGGTATTTTAGAAGCATTGTCA
>JAQVFM010000038.1 GCA_028697255.1 Oscillospiraceae bacterium | reverse complement strand
CCTTTTCGTCTGTTTTTGGGTACGGGAATGATCTTCTGTCGACTCAAATACTGTCCGGTTATAGATTTTTCGCAATTAAAAATATCTTTGGCAGGACCGGCAAATACCACCTCACCGCCGTGAATACCGGCACCGGGCCCGATATCAACAATCCAGTCGGCATTTTTTATTGTTTCCTCATCATGCTCCACCACAATCAGCGTGTTTCCTATATCACGCAGCCGCTTTAGTGTGGCAAGCAATTTTTCATTATCACGCTGGTGCAAGCCAATGCTGGGTTCATCAAGAATATATAATACGCCCATCAAAGACGAGCCTATTTGAGTTGCAAGACGAATGCGCTGGCTTTCGCCCCCGGAAAGAGTTCCGGCTGAACGTGAAAGTGTCAAATAATCGAGCCCAACGCTTTGCAAAAAGCCCAGTCTCTCTTTAATCTCTTTTATAATACGGTCACCAATCATGTGTTCCCTATCGGTGAGCTTTGCACTGTTAATAAACTCGAGCGCTTCAGATACAGACATATCGGAAATCTCGGCAATGTTTATGCCGCCCACAGTAACCGCCAGAATTTCGGGCTTAAGCCGCTTTCCCGCACATTCGGGGCAGGGAACGTGTCTCATATATGACTCCAGCTCACGCTTCATCCATTCACTGCGCGTTTCCCTGTATCGGCGCGATAGATTGTTCATGATTCCTTCAAACTGCGTCGAATAAGTTCCTGTGCCGTATTCGTTTCTGCGCGTCATTTTGATGCGTTCACCTTTAGAGCCGTAAAGCAGAATATCAATTATTTTTTTCGGCAACTTGGCTATTGGAGTATCGAGTGAAAAGCCGTAATGCTTGGACAAGCCCTCATAATACATCTGTGCTATGGTGCCGCCGTCGATATAACTCCAGCCGCTCGCACGGATAGCGCCCTCTTTTATACTCAAATTTTTATTTGGTATCACGATTTCCGGGTCCATGGACATAAAAACACCCAGTCCGGTGCATTTCGGGCACGCGCCGTAAGGATTGTTAAACGAAAACATGCGAGGCGAAAGCTCGTCAATACAGGTACCGTGTTCAGGACAGGCATAGTTTTGTGAGAACTGCAGCTCGCCGCCCCCTATAATATCCACGGTTAATAGACCGCCCGAAAGTCCGGTCGCGGTTTCGATTGAATCGGCAAGCCTGCTTTTTATATCATCTGCAATGACAAGGCGGTCTACCACAATTTCAATTGTATGCTTTTTATTTTTTTCCAAAGTAATAGTTTCTGACAGGTCATATATAATTCCGTCAACACGCACGCGCACATAGCCGGACTTGCGTGCGGATTCAAATTCTTTAACATATTCGCCCTTGCGCCCGCGCACCACAGGCGCAAGAATCTGTATCCGTGTCCCGGGTTCAAGCTCCATCACCTTGTCAACAATTTCATCAACCGACTGCTGCCTGATTTCATGTCCGCAAACAGGACAATGCGGCACACCGATGCGCGCATAAAGCAAGCGCAGATAGTCTGATATTTCGGTTACCGTACCAACTGTGGAGCGGGGATTTTTCGATGTGGTTTTCTGATCTATGGATATAGCTGGTGACAACCCTTCAATCAAATCAACATCCGGCTTGTCCATCTGCCCTAAAAACTGCCGTGCATACGACGACAAGCTTTCAACATATCGACGCTGCCCCTCTGCGTATATCGTATCAAATGCAAGCGATGATTTACCTGAACCCGACAGACCGGTAAACACCACAAGCTTGTCCCGCGGAATAACAACATTGATGTTCTTCAAGTTGTGTTCTCGGGCTCCCTTAATATTTATATTCTTGCTTTGCATGTATTAGTGCTGCCTGCCTTTCCTTGTGCCTTTATATTATTCACCTTTAAGCTGTTTAATCCTGTCGCGCAAATATGCCGCATGTTCAAATTCAAGAAGCCGTGCAGCATTCTTCATTTCACTTGTTAGCTCATCAATTAGCTTGGCTCTTTCAGCCCTACTTAATTTTTTGTCCGGTTTATCCTTAGAACTGCTGCGCATAGTGATTTCAAGAATTTCTCTTACGTCTTTGGTAACCGTTTTTGGCGTAATTCCATGCTCCTCATTATATTTCATCTGAATAGACCGACGCCGATTTGTTTCGGTTAAGGCCTTTTCCATCGACCGGGTAACACTGTCGGCGTACATAATGACCATACCCCGCTCATTGCGTGCAGCACGCCCTATCGTCTGTATAAGTGATGTCTCGGAACGCAAAAAGCCTTCCTTATCGGCGTCAAGTATAGCGACAAGCGAAACCTCGGGCAAATCGAGCCCCTCACGCAGCAAATTTATACCCACCAAAACATCAAATTCGCCCAAACGCAAATCGCGTATAATTTCCATCCTTTCGATTGTATCAATATCGTGGTGCATATAACGCACGCGTATACCCGCATTTTCTAAAAATGTTGTCAAATCCTCCGCCATCTTTTTTGTCAGCGTCGTGACAAGTACGCGTTCAGATTTAGCGGCGCGTTCGTTTATTTCACCAATAAGGTCATCAATTTGTCCCTCAACCGGCTTTACGACAATTTCAGGGTCAACAAGTCCGGTTGGCCTTATCACCTGCTCGGCTATCTGAGCACTGTGACTGCGCTCAAAATCCCCGGGCGTCGCACTTACAAATATCACTTGATTTATATGTTGATAAAACTCGTCAAAATTCAACGGGCGGTTGTCAAAAGCGCTTGGCAGGCGAAAACCGTAATCAATCAGGTTTTTTTTGCGTGCATAATCTCCTCCGAACATGCCGCGGACCTGTGGTAGTGTGACATGTGATTCGTCAACAAATAACAAAAAGTCTTTTGGGAAGTGGTCAAGCAACGTGTATGGAGTGCTTCCCGGCTCCCGTCCCGACAGTATTCGGGAATAGTTTTCAATACCCTTACATATCCCGATTTCGCGCAGCATCTCTATATCATATCGCGTGCGCTGAAGTATGCGCTGCGCTTCAAGCAGCTTTCCCTCTTTTTTAAAGTATTCAACGCGTTCTTCAAGCTCTTTTTCAATAACCACAATAGCCTGCTCCATTTTTTCGGGAGGCACAATATAATGCGATGCAGGGTATATCGCCGCATGACTGACAACGCCTTTTAGTTCGCCGGTTAATGGGTTAATTTCACTAATCCTATCAACCTCATCACCGAAAAACTCCACCCTTAAAATATTTTCACCCGAATATGCGGGAAATATTTCGACAACATCACCGCGCACCCTGAATTTGTTGCGTACAAAATTGATGTCGTTGCGCTCATACTGTATATCTACAAGACGGGCAAGAAGCTTGTCCCTTTTTATATTCATGCCGGGACGCAGCGATATAACCTGACTGCGATAGTCAATAGGACTTCCCAAACTGTATATACAGGACACACTTGCAACAATAATAACATCACGCCGTTCGGCAAGTGCCGAGGTTGCCGAATGGCGCAGCTTGTCTATTTCCTCGTTTATCGCCGAATCCTTTTCAATATAGGTATCGGTCATCGGAATATACGCTTCGGGCTGATAATAATCATAATAGCTGACAAAATATTCAACGGCGTTGTCAGGAAAAAATTCACGAAACTCACCGCAAAGCTGCGCGGCCAGAGTTTTGTTATGGGCAAGCACCAGAGTCGGTTTGTTCACATTTGCTATTATATTTGCCATCGTAAATGTCTTGCCCGAGCCGGTCACGCCAAGCAAGGTCTGTTCGCGCATACCGCTTAATATTCCCTCTGTAAGCGTCTTTATCGCGTCTGGTTGGTCGCCGGTAGGCTTGTATTCGGATTTTAGGTAAAAACGCTCCATGATAAAGACCACTTAGACTGCTACAATTATATATCCTGTACGCCGGTTGGCATAAACAGCGATGAAAGTGCCGGTGTGCTGCGCATCGACACAAAATCTCCCTCAGCAACAATGATATGGTCAACAAGATGAATGCCGACAATATGAAGCGCATTCACCAGCGCCCTTGTGCTATGCTGGTCTTCGATACTGGGAATTGCAAACCCGCTCGGGTGATTATGTGCGACAACAACTGCGGTTGCGTGATTACGTATAGCCTGCTCTAAAATCTTGCGCACATGTATCTCTGTTGCGTTCATACTTCCCTCGGACACAAAGGAGGAGTGCAGCACCTTGCATTTATTGTCCATGCAAACAAGCAGCACTTTTTCATTGTGCTCTCCAAAAAATTTCGGCAGAATAAACTGCCCGATTTTTTCAGTGCTGTCTAAAACCATATCCTTTGAGATTTCACTGTCAAAATACTCTCGTATAAGCTGTCCGCAAAAGCACAGAAGTGTCGCTGCTCCGGGCGTCATACCCTTTACATTTAGCAAATCATCATATGATGCCTTAAGTATACCTGAAAGACTGCCGAAATTTTCAATTAGAGTATGTGCAATCTCATTAGTATCCTTTCGCGGGATGCCATAGAAAAGCAGCATTTCAACTATTTGATGCGGTTCAAATCCCCTCATGCCATCACGCAAAAACCGCTGTTTCATACGCTGGCGGTGACCGTCATGCAATTTGCTGCTCATCTTGACGCCCCCTAAAAACAATATTCTATTATTATAACAGACAACATTAAATTTGAAAAGAGCAGGGCATGATGTTAAAATATAGTAACCAATACTAAAATGTGCTCAGCATATTACAGAGAACTTTGTTCGCCCGCAAAGCAGTGCATTGCACAATCAAAAACAAATAGTTCAAAAGGAGTGCGCCCGTGAAAACACTCACAGTAAAATCAAATGATGCCAACCAAAGGCTTGATAAGTTTTTGGCAAAAACATTTAAAAATATGCCAATATCAGAGATGTATAAGGGAATTCGCAAAAAGAACATTAAGCTTAACAACAAACGCTGTCATATTGCGGACAAGCTTAAAGAGGGCGATGTGATTTCGCTTTATCTTAAAGATGAGTTTCTTGTAGATTGTCCGAAAACTTATGATTTTTTGACGGCAAGTTCAAAGCTTGATATTGTATATGAGGATGAAAATATACTGCTTTTGAACAAAAAGGCAGGTCTTTTGGTTCATCCCGACAACAACGAACACCGCGATACATTGATTGCACGTGTTCAGCGCTATCTTTACGAAAAAAATGAATATAATCCCGAAAATGAAAACAGCTTTACACCGGCACTTGTAAACCGTATTGACAGAAACACCGCCGGCATTGTGATTGCTGCAAAAAATTCGGCTGCACTTCGCATACTCAACCAAAAACTAAAGGACCATGAAATACGAAAATTTTATTTTTGTATTGTTCATGGTATTATGGAAAAAAAGCAGGATACTCTTGAGGCTTTTTTGATAAAAGACGAAAAAAATAACCGAGTTTTTATAAATAACCAAAAAAAAGCAGGAGCGCGCGGCATTAGCACAAGGTATCGCGTAATAGACGAAAAAAACGGCTTTTCATTGCTTGAGGTCGAGCTGCTGACGGGCCGGACCCATCAAATTCGGGCACATCTTGCGTGGATAGGTCATCCGTTGCTTGGTGACAGCAAATACGGCAAAAACGCGCTAAATAAGAGTACAGGCTTTGACAAGCAAGCGCTTTGCTCATACAAATTGATATTTGATTTTAAAAAGGATAGCTTGCAGCCGAATACACTTGATTACCTTTCGGGTAAAGAATTTGTTATTGACGATGTATGGTTTATAGAGGAGTTTGAAAAAGGCATTAGAAAAAGATCATTATAAATTTTAAGTTGCTAAATGTCGAAAAAACTGATAAACTAATTTTCGATGCCCAGCGACTTGTCTTGTGCATAAACCCATACAGGAGTGGTTGTATGAAATCGCGTCATTTAATAGACTTATCGTCCGATTTATCAGTTTCAGAATGGGAGGAAATCACCAATCTTGCCTGTGATATCCGTAAAAATATTGATTCGTATTATGGAGCTTGCCGGGGCAAGATATTGGCAACCCTGTTTTATGAGCCGTCCACACGCACGCAAATGTCTTTTCAAACGGCTATGCTGCGATTGGGCGGCCGTATTATAGGCTTTGACAACCCCGCCAACTCCTCGGTTGCCAAAGGTGAAAACCTTAAAGATACAGTCCGCGTGGTCGGAGGTTATTCGGACATAATAGTTATTCGCCATCCATTGCCCGGTTCGGCAAAAGCAGCCTCGCTTTATTCACGTGTTCCGGTCATTAATGCAGGAGACGGTGGGCACTTTCATCCTACACAAACACTCACCGACTTGGTTACGCTGCGCCACGAAAAAGGCACTTTTTCGGGCCTTTGCATCGGGCTTTGCGGCGATTTAAAAAATGGCCGCACCGTGCATTCACTGATAAAAGCGCTGGCGGAATTTCCGGGCAACAGCTTTGTGTTGATTTCTACGCCTTCACTCCGTATACCCGCTTATATCAAAGATTATTTGTCTTCAATAGGCTCGCCGTGGCAAGAAATTGACAACCTTGCCGATGCCATGCCGCTTATCGATGTTCTTTATATGACGCGTATCCAAAGGGAACGCTTTGCTTCCGAAAGCGAATACTACGAACAGCGCGGTTTGTTTGTGCTTGATGAAAAAAAGATGTCTTTGGCTAAAAAAGAGCTTATTGTTATGCATCCGCTGCCGCGTGTCGACGAAATTGCGGTCGAAGTCGATGATGACCCGCGCGCCAAATATTTTGAACAGACTGAATACGGACTTTACGCACGCATGGCACTTATTATGAAAATGCTTGACGGGCAGACCAAACAGTCTGAAGCCTTGCCGCGTCCGGCAGATATTGTATGCTCAAACCCGGACTGCATTACTCAGCACGAAACATATGTGCCGGGCGTGTTTAGAAAGACTGGTGATATTCTTGTGTGCGACTACTGCGACGAAAGAGCACAGCTTTGATAAAATGCGCGTTCTTGTAATTTTTGGGTCGCCGCACAGTGACGGACCAAGTGCACAGCTTTTGCAGGCTTTGCTGGATTCACTGTCCGACAATGCTGTCATAAGCCATTTTGATTGCTATGAGCGTGCACCCCTGCCCTGTACCGACTGCCGCGCCTGTTTTGTTGGCAATAGATGCACATTAAACGATATTGATGATTTTTATCAACAATTAGAAAATGCCGATGCACTTATATTTGTGTCCCCGGTTTATAATCTATCATTTCCTGCCCCGATGAAAGCATTGATTGACCGTATGCAATGCTATTGGGCGGCAAGATTTAAACGCAAAGTCCGTCCTGCTATTGCCAAACCGAAAACCGCCGTGCTGATAACAGCATGCGGCAATGACTCTCTCGAGGGCGGACAATTTTTAGAACTACAGCTAAAGCCGGTGTTAACTCTACTTAACGCACGGCTAATGCAAACAGTGCATTATTTCGGCTCGGACAAAAACCGGCCCCTTGAACCATTTCTAAAGAAAGCGTCGGACGCAGCCGGACGGTTATGATTCGGAGGGATGGGATTGAACCGCACTTTACTCAAAAGGCTTTCTAAAATCACTGACGAGGAACAGCGTCTTCTTAACGGCAGCAAGGTGGACATGGAAATGTATGCCTCGGGACGCGGTTCTGTGATTGACAGCGCCAAAATGCTTGAAAAGGGACATCTTATTTCGATACGCCCCCATACGCGCTTTGCACCCTTTCCGAAGCATACGCACAATTACATTGAGATTATATATATGTGCAGCGGCAGCACCACGCATATCATAAACGACAAAACAAAAATTGTATTAAATTCGGGCGAGCTGCTGTTTATCAATCAGCATGCATGCCACGCTATTGAATATGCCGGCAGGGACGATATTGCGGTTAATTTTATTGTGCTTCCCGAATTTTTTGATATAACACTGTCTATGATCGGTCCGGACAATGCAATAAGCAATTTTTTAATCAGCGGTTTAAGGCAAAGCAATGGCGACATAGGCTCTCTTCACTTTCGTGTCGCGGACATACTGCCTGTCCAAAACCTTGTGGAAAACCTAATATGGAGCATTGTAAACCGACAACCAAACTACAGACGCATACATCAATTAACAATGGGACTGCTGTTTGTGCACCTTTTAAATAATACTGAAAGGCTGAACACCGCATATGCACCATACGGCGCCAATGCCATGATTCTTGCCTGCCTGCGTGAAATAGAGGAAAACTGCAAATCGGCTAATTTGTCCTCAGTTGCAAAAAGTCAAGGCGTTTCGCCGGCGTATCTAAGCAAGCTTGTCAAGCAAAGTACCGGCAGCTCGTTTAAAGAGTTATTGGTAACCAAACGCCTAACAAAAGCGGCACAGCTTTTGCGAGACAGCCGCCTTCCCGTTCATGACATTATCGCTGCCGTGGGTTATGACAACACAAGCTATTTTTACAGAATATTCAAAGATAAATACCGTCAAAGCCCCAAAGCCTATCGAAGCAGCTATCAGGTTAAATAAGGTCGTGATTTTCATTAAACCACGACCTTATTTTTTATATGTAAGTATTATATAATTAATGTATGTTATTATAATTGTAGGGAGCGCTGTCCTCAGCGTTCCGATTGAGCCTTGGCGAATGGTTTATTATTATAAATTCAATATATGTAAAAAAGAAAGGAGTACAGCCATGAATTATTATTTAGCGGTGGATTTGGGAGCCTCAAGCGGTAAAATGCTTTTAGGTTATACCCAAGACGGGCGCATAGCGCTAAAAGAGATACACCGTTTTGACAACAACATGGTCGAATTAAACGGTCATCTTTGCTGGGATATTGATGCACTTTACCGCAATATTATCCAGGGATTAAAGCTCTGCCGTGAAATCGGCATGATACCAACAACCTTAGGTATTGATACCTGGGCGGTTGATTTTGTACTGCTTGACAAAAACTATTCAATACTCGGCAACAGTGTTGCCTACCGTGACAGCCGAACTGATGAAATGGACAAGGAGATAGAACAGTACATTTCACAGCAGGAGCTGTATTCAATAACAGGTATTCAAAAACAGCCCTTCAACACCATTTATCAGCTTGCAGCAGTTAAAAAAGAAAATCCCGAGCATTTAAAAGAAGCCGAATATTTTTTAATGATACCTGATTATCTGAATTTTCTTTTGACCGGCAAATGCCTAAACGAATATACCAATGCAACAAGCACCAATCTAATAAATGCCGAAACAAAGACATGGGATTATGAATTGATTGACAAGCTCGGATATCCTAAAAAGCTGTTTCGGCCGCTCAGTTTGCCCGGAACTATTGTCGGCAAGTTTACTGACAAAGTAAAAGCCGAAGTCGGGTTTGACTGCACGGTCGTGCTGCCGGCAACTCACGACACTGCAAGCGCTTTTATTGCGGTGCCAACACATGACGACAATGCCGTAACAATAAGCAGCGGAACCTGGAGCCTGCTTGGAGTGGAAAATATGCACCCGATTACAACTGAACAAAGCAGACAGCACAATTTTACTAATGAAGGCGGTTTTGAATATCGTTACCGATATTTAAAAAACATTATGGGTCTGTGGATGATACAGTCAATAAGGCGCGATCTTGACAAGGCTTTCTCCTATGCACAGCTCGAACAAATGGCAAGAGATTCAAGCGATTTTAAATCAGTTGTGGATGTCAACGACAACGCATTTCTTAAGCCTGAAAACATGATTGACGCAGTTAAGAACGCCTGTCGCATGACCCGGCAGCCGGTGCCCGAGACCATAGGACAGGTTATGCAGTGTGTATATACAAGTCTCGCAAACTGTTACGCTGTTACAATACGTGAACTTGAAAGCTTGACCGGCAAAAAATACGATCGTATACACATTGTCGGCGGCGGTAGCAAGGACGGATATCTCAATATGCTAACCGCGAAATCGGCAAATCTTCCAGTATATGCAGGTCCGGATGAAGGAACTGCGCTCGGAAATCTGTCTGCCCAAATGATAGGCGCTAAAGAATTCCCCGACATATATTCGGTGCGCACCGCAATCAGCAACAGCTTTGATATAAAGCTAATACAACCGCAATAAATATATCGTAATTTAGGGAGGAATAAACAACATGAGCAACCGTTATGAACAAGCCAAAGAGCGTTATTCAAAACTCGGAGTAGACGTAGACGCAGCAATCAAGGTGCTTTCGCAAAAGCCAATAAGCATTCATTGCTGGCAGGGTGACGACGTCACGGGCTTTGAAAATCCCGATGCAGCTCTGACCGGCGGCATTCAGGCAACCGGCAACTACCCCGGCAAGGCACGCACTCCAAAAGAATTGATGGACGATTTTGACAAAGCATTAAGCCTTATTCCCGGCAAAAAACGTATAAACCTGCACGCAAGCTATGCCATTTTTGAGGACGGGCAAAAAGTGGACCGTGATAAGCTTGAACCGCGACATTTCTCAGGCTGGGTTGAATATGCCAAATCGCGCGGTATCGGCATAGACTTCAATCCTACGTTTTTCAGCCATCCTCTTGCCGCCGACGGATTGACATTATCTCACCCTGATGAAAAAATTCGCACATTTTGGATAAATCACGGCATTGCTTGCCGCCGCATAGCTGCGGCAATTGCTCGTGAGCTTGGCAGCCCTGTTCTCAACAATGTATGGATTCCTGACGGCTACAAGGATATACCGGCCGACCGTTTGAGCCCGCGCCTGAGATTAAAGGACAGCCTTGACAAGATTTTTTCTGAAAAATTGAACGGTGTTATCGACAGCGTGGAAAGCAAGGTATTCGGCATTGGTGTTGAGTCGTACACCGTAGGCAGCAATGAGTTTTATATCAGCTATGCCGCAAATCATCCCGGCGTTTACAACCTGCTTGACAACGGACATTATCATCCGACCGAAACAGTGAGCGATAAAATTCCAAGCCTGCTTGCATTTTTTGATAAACTGCCTTTGCATGTTACACGCCCTGTGCGCTGGGATTCAGACCATGTTGTGCTGTTTGAGGATGAGCTTAAAGAAATAGCTATGGAAATTGTACGCAACAATGCAATGGACAAGGTTTTAATCGGACTTGATTACTTTGATGCATCAATAAACCGTGTTGCTGCATGGGTAGTCGGTACGAGAAACATGCAAAAAGCCTTACTTTTCGCGCTGCTTCATCCGCACAAAAAATTAAAATCACTGCAGGACGAGGGGCGTTTTACCCAGCTTATGGTGCTTAAAGAGGAACTTAAAACCTATCCGTTCGGCGATATATGGGAGTATTACTGCAAAAGTCAAAACGTGCCTGCAGATGAATCATGGTATGAAGAAATAGAAAAATATGAAACCGATGTTTTGTCAAAGCGCCAATAATATTATTGGCGGGGCTGGGGCAGAAAATTGCTATAATGAGTGTTGCATAAGGGCCATCCCTAAATTACAGGGACGGCCCTTTAACTATTCTCATTTCATTAAGAGAATAGTGCCATATAAAACTGCTAAAAAGTTATGGTCTCATTTTATTAGTATCAGAAACAGTCGCGACGCCTGTCGCAGCAATCACCTCTGTGTATATTCATATCGGGTTCAAAACGGCGGTCAAATCTCTCGCCCCCGACGCCTCTGCGGCAACGGTCAAACCGATCGCCGCCAACATCATCTCTGCGGCAGCGGTCAAAACGCTCGCCTCCGACTCCGTCATTTCTGTGGCAACGGCGACGGTCGCGTATACCTCCGATATCGTCGTTAAAACAATTTCCGAGACAACGGGCGGCAGCTGCTATTGCAAATGCTTCAAAGCACAAAATTATCACCTCCCTCGGTACAAGCTATGCATTCGGGAGGTGGTTGGTTACTTTAATTTATATTAATACTGTATTATCCTAACGGACGATGCCTGCCAATATCGCGTCGGTAATGCGCATCTGCAAAGTCTATGCGTAAAACAGATTCATACGCACGGTTTAACGCCTTTTCGAGTGTCTCGGCTTTTGCAGTCACGCCCAAAACTCTGCCCCCGTTTGTATAGAATGCATTGTTTACTTTTTTTGTACCGGCGTGAAAAACCATTGCACCGTCAATCTGACCGTTTTGGTTAAGCCCTTTAATCTCAATATCTTTTTTATATTTTCCCGGGTATCCGCCAGATGCCATGATAACACAGGCACAAGCATCTTTTGACCATTTCATTTTTATTTCGGACAGCCGCTGATGTCGTATTGCGTTTAATATATCAACAAAATCGGTTTCAAGCCTCGGCAGCACAACCTGCGCTTCCGGGTCGCCAAAACGACAGTTGTATTCAATCACCTTAGGCCCATCAGCGGTCAACATAAGACCAAAAAACAGACATCCTTTAAATGGCCTGCCCTCCATGTTCATCGCTTCGATAGTGGGAACAAATATATTGTTCATACAATATTCGGCCGTTTTTTCATCATAATGAGGGTTAGGGCTTACTGTACCCATGCCGCCCGTATTGGGTCCCAAATCCCCGTCAAATACGCGTTTATGATCCTTTGCCGAAACCATCGGATAAATAGTCTTGCCATCGGTAAACGCAAGCACAGACACCTCGGGGCCGCTCAAATACTCCTCGACCACAATACGGTTGCCCGACCTGCCGAATATTTTATCCTCCATTATGCTTTTTACAGCGTCCTTAGCCTCGGAATAATCGTTGCACAATATAACACCCTTGCCTAATGCCAGCCCATCCGCCTTTACAACAGTGGGGTATTGCCCGCGTCTTCTGATATATGTCAATGCATCAGCGGGCTTGTCAAACACCTCATAATCGGCAGTCGGTATATTATATTTTTTCATAAGCCGCTTTGAAAACACCTTGCTGCCCTCGATAATCGCAGCGGCAGCGTTCGGCCCGAATGCGGCAATGCCCTCGTTTTCGAGAGCATCAACCATGCCTGCCACCAGCGGGTCATCAGGTGCAACAAACACCAAATCGACGTTTAGCCGCTTTGAGAGCGCTATCACACCTTTGATATCGTCTGCCGCAACATCAAAGCACTCTGCGTCGCATGAAATACCTCCGTTGCCCGGCGTACAGTAAATTGCATTGCACTGCGGGCTTTGCTTGAGCTTTTGTATAATCGCGTGTTCACGGCCTCCGCCGCCCACAACAAGTATATCCATCAAACAATCCGCCTTTTATCTATTAATGATGAAACAGCCTCAGTCCATTAAATGCCATGACAATTCCGTATTTATTGCAGGTTTCAATCACATTGTCGTCGCGTATAGACCCGCCCGGCTGCGCAATATAACGAACTCCGGACTTTGCAGCACGTTCAATGTTGTCACCAAACGGGAAAAAGGCATCCGAACCCAATGAAACACCGTCAAGACCGTCCAGCCATTCACGCTTTTGTTCGCGTGTCAGTGGCTCGGGCTTTTTATAAAAGAATTGCTGCCATATACCGTCAGCAAGAACGTCCGCACAATCATCCGAAATATACACATCAATTGTATTATCGCGGTCGGGGCGGCGAATATCATCTTTAAACGGTAAATTTAAAACCTGTGGGTGCTGCCGCAAATACCAGTTGTCGGCTTTGTTTCCCGCAAGGCGCGTGCAGTGGATACGGCTCTGCTGTCCTGCCCCCACACCGATAACCTGTCCGTCCTTTACATAACATACCGAATTTGATTGAGTGTATTTAAGCGCAATTAACGCGACTATTAAATCTCTTTTTGCGCTGTCGGGCAATTCCCTGTTTTTTGTAACAATGTTCGAAAACAGAGAATAATCTATTTTACATTCATTGCGCCCCTGCTCAAAAGTAATTCCGAACACATC
>JAQVFM010000007.1:27154-52777 GCA_028697255.1 Oscillospiraceae bacterium | reverse complement strand
ATAATATATTACAATAGAATGATACAATCTTTAGTTTATAAAATTCGGTAGAGTTTAAAAAAATAGATTGATTATATATTTTAAAGCAGTTATACTATCATTTGTTAGTAAGTTGGTAGAAGGGGTGTCGTTGTGAGAAATAGAGCAAGTAACGCGCTTGTAGGGTTGTTTTTTATAATTGCTGCCGTATTGTTGGCGGGCCATGCGATATTTGATTGGAGCTTTTCGTTGTTTTTTCCGGGATGGTGGACACTGTTTATTATTGTGCCGGCATTATTAAGTATTGTTAAATCCGGATTTAAAATTTTAAATTCAATATGTTTTATTATTGGCACTATGCTGTTGCTTACTAAGCAGTTTCCCGAGGTGTTTACCTGGAATCTTTTTGGAAAATTGATTTTTCCTGCCGTCCTTCTTGTTATAGGTATTAACATACTATTTGATCGTTCATTTAAAAATGCCGCCGATAGAGCTGCGAGAAACAATGCAAAAGGTCCGGATTATACAGCTATATTCAGCGGAATAAAACAGCGTATTACAGGCGAGGAATTTACCGGTTCAAACGTTACGGCTGTTTTTGGCGGAATTGATTTGGATTTGCGTGACGCAATAATCAACCAGGACATTGTAATAGATATTACCGCTGTTTTTGGCGGAGTAAATATTTATCTGCCCGGTAACGTTAGGGCAAAATTAAGCACCGTACCGATTTTTGGCGGAGTTACGGATAAATCGATTCCCTCCGCCGATGCAAACGCCCCGACGGTATTCATAAGCAGTGTATGTGTGTTTGGAGGGGCTGACATAAAATGAATTCAGCGCAAAAGGTTATTAAATATGTCGCCCTTGCATTCGGAGTGTTTTTGGCAGTTGGCATAATATCTGCAATTATAAATGTAGCGTTGGGAGTGCTCAGTTTTTCGGGGATTTTAACAAAAAGCATTAAAACCACAAGCTTTAGCCAAAGCTATGCCGATGTAACGGAGCTTGATATTTACAGCTTTGCAGGGGAGATTCGTATCGTATCCGCCGATGATTTTAAGGTGGAGGCCAGTAATGTTCCCGTAAATTTTTCCTGCACATTAAAGGACGGAAAACTTGTTGTAAATAACAAAAACAAATCCGTATTCAGTTTTTTCGGACTGGGGGATAGTTTACATCCTGTTATTACGGTGTATGTGCCCGATAATGAAAAGCTAAGTAGGCTAACCATTGAAAATGGCGCCGGTAAGTTAAGCGCCGAAAGTATTTATTGCGACGATTTTCGTTTAGAAGCCGGTGCGGGCGCCTTCTATGTCGATTCTCTTATAGCCGACAACGCAGAGTTAAATACGGGAGTGGGAGAAGTTTCTATAAAATCGGCAATTTTGGGTGGATTGGATTTGCAGGCCGGTGTAGGGAGGTTTTATATGAAGGGCGAGCTTAATGGCGACGCCGATATCGACGGCGGCGTTGGTTCGCTAACGCTTAAACTGCTTAATAGCCGTGATGACCATAGCTTTGATATAAATACCGGAGTCGGCTCTATAACAATAGACGGAGAACGTTTTTCCACGGGTAAAATCAATGTTAACAATTCTAAGGGGAAGATTAAGATTGACGGCGGAGTAGGTAAAATTAGTATAAATTATGAAAAGTGATGCTACGGCACACGGCAGTCCACGGCATAAACCGGATGATCAATTTGCGCTCTTTCTCTTGTGGGAAAGGGCGTTTTTGTTGCCCGCAAAAATATTTTTATTTTTTCTACGGGCGGATATGGAATCCGCCCCTACCTAAAATTTTCTACGGGTGGGATATGGAATCCGCCCCTACCTAAAATTTTCTACGGGCGGATATGGAATCCGCCCCTACCGTGCGGTTACAGTTATTTTTATGGACATGTCCGCATAACATATTAATGTCTAATACTATTCTCAGTTTAACACCCTCTGAAAACGACAACGAATCAGAGCGGAAAATATACCGACAAGATATCTTCTGTTTAATCTGAGAATAGTATAATAAATGATTGCGGGTAAAATTTGTGGAAATCGGTGTTAATTTATCATAATATGTTGACCAAAACAGTTTTAGGCTTTAAAATAATATCTAATGTCATCGGTTTTAATCAGGTGTGATGATGAGGTGTTTATGAAGAGGAATTTTTTGTTAATAATTTATATATTGTTGTTTTGCTTTGCTGTGACGGCGTGCATATCACCGCCAGTAAGGCATGCTTTTAATTTATTTCGCACAACCTCCGGTGTTTCTACTACGAGTGGGTTTACATCTCATTATTATACGCAGGACGATACCGGCACTATATCTCAAAGCAGTAGCGATACTTTTACATCAGAGCAAACAGATTTAAGTACGGATACCATTGCCGGCACTACAACATCTTTAAGCGGCAGCACATCATCAAGGCCTACTACAACTACAAGCAATGTTGCGCCTGCAGCTACTACAACAAAGACTTATCCCAAGCCCGATACAGGCAAAGAGATGCGAGCGGTATGGGTGTCGTATATTGAATTAAATAACTTGCTGAAAAACAAATCGGCCGATGGCGCAAGGACTGTGATTGACGGTATTATGGAAAATGCTAAGTCATACGGACTTAATGCAGTGATTTTCCATGTGCGTGCAAACAGCGACGCTTATTATAAATCCAAGATTTTTAACAGTGCTGCTGTGGTAAAAACGCTGATTGACACAGCGGGGTTTGACCCGCTAACTTATGCAGTACAGGCGGCTCACAACCGAGGGCTGGAGCTTCATGCATGGGTCAATCCATACAGAATTGGAAGTAGCACAAGCTATGCGAAATGCAGCGATTTTTTTGCGTCTGGGGGCAAGTATTATTATAATCCTGCTTCTTCTGCTGCCCAAAAGCTTATACTTGATGGCATTGACGAAATTGTGCGTAATTATGATGTTGACGGCATTCAGTTCGACGATTATTTTTATCCTAACGACGGAAATGTTATCCCAAAGTCTTCGTCCGCTGCATTTGAAAAGTCTGACTACGATAAATACAAATCAAATGGCGGCAAGCTTAGCATTGGCGACTGGAGACGCAACCATGTAAGCCAACTGATAGCATCAACTTATAGTAAGGTTCATAATGTGAAAAAAGACTGCGTGTTTGGCGTTAGTCCAAGCAGTAACATCTCTCATAATTATTCAAATTTATATGCCGATATTGCCTCGTGGATCAAGCAAAAAGGATATGTCGACTATATTTGCCCCCAGATATATTTTGGATTTGCAAATTCTTCGCAGCCGTTTGAAAGCACGGTAAAAAGCTGGGCAAACATGAGCCGGCATTCATCGGTCAGACTGTATATTGGACTTGCACTTTATAAAACGGGACTCATATCCGACACTTATGCGGGTGAGGGTAAACAGGAATGGGCAACTAATGACGACATTATGAAACGCTCAGTACTGTGTGTGCGCGAAAACTCGGCATGCGGCGGAGTAATGTTTTATAGCTATACCTATTTTAATCCATCATCCCAGAATGATCCAAAACGAAATATGGACGTGGCAATTAGGGAAGTTAATAACTTGTTGGCGGTATTGCGGCAATAAGGAGTAATTTAAACTAAGGGATGTTAAAACTGAAAGGGAATTTGCAATGCACAAACCTGCCCCCAAAAAAACACGACCCGGCCTTTTGACAGGGTCAATTGTAACCCTGTCGCTAATCTTTCTGGTGATTGCGGCGCTGTTGACAATCAATAACGGCGTGCTGGCGACAATGACTTCTTTTATGTCCGAAGCAGTTACAGACAGCCAAACCGAAACATCACAGCCATTGGAAGTATCGTCTTCAATTTCCGAGCAAAGCGAGATAGAAGAGCAGCCTTTACCGCAAGACATTATATTTGCAAAACCCAATCAAATGAAAGGCGTTTATCTTACAGCGGGTAAAGACTATCTGCTGAAAGAAAGCGACAGCGGCGAAACAGTAAAAGCGCAGATAGATGCCGCATTTTCAAAGCTTGCAGAATGGGGATTTAATACCGTGCTGGTTCCGGTTTCGACCGGTGACAGGTTGCTTTACATATCGTCGACAGGCTTAGATTCGTTAATTATTAAAAACTCTGACGGTACCGAGTTTGACGCGCCGGCTTATATCTATAAATGTGCCAAAGAACGAGGTTTTTTTACATATGGCATATTAGATATGATGGTAAATAAGGTCGGCAGCAATGACCCGAGCACGAACGAAGGTGCGCGCACTATTCAATATATGGTGCGCGAGGCTGTCACCCGATATTCGTTTGATGGGTGGCTTTTGGACAACCCCGGTTATGCTGCCGGTAAATGCGGCAGTTTTGACAATTATATGATGGCAATGCCGGGCGGCGGGTTTGATAATTTTATGCGTGACAATATTACCGCTGCCGTTATCGATGTCGTTAAAGCAATAAAAAATAATAATATCAACCAATATGTCGGATTGCTTGCAGATGCCGTATGGGCTCATAAATCATCAAATGAACTGGGTTCAAATACCAACGGGATATACGAATCATTGACAGACGGATTTGCCGATACGCGTGCATGGATTGAACAAGGGCTGTTCGATTTTGTTATGGTCAAAAACGGACAATCAACGGCGCATGCCGCTGCATCGTTTAACAGCATTTTTAATTGGTGGGCAGAGTTGTGCACTGATGCTGGGGTAACCATGTATATACAACATAACTCAAATAAGGTTTGCGGGAGCGAACAGGGATGGAAATCTCCTGACCAGTTGGCGCAGCAGGTTCTTGCCTGCAAAAAGTCGAATGCATGGTCGGGCAGTGTGTTTACATCCTTTAATGCACTGGTTAGGGATAATACCGGCAGCACAAGTGCACTTATCAGAGCTTTTGGCGATACTCTTAATGAGCAATATATCAGCAGAACGCTTAAATTCACTGCACCTACAAAATATAATATAACTACATATGAATCAAAAATAAATATACGCGGCAGTGCTGATCCAAATTTTCCGCTTACGATGAATGGAAAAAATGTTGAGCTTTCTGCGCACGGATTTTTCTCAATTGATTTGTCCTTGTCAATTGGCAAAAACACCTTTACTTTTAAACACAAGGGCGATACTGTCACCTATAACATAACTTATCGTATTGTTGTTATACAAAGCATTGAACCCTCATCTGAGCTAACGCTTGAGGGCGGCACTTCAATCAGTATAACGGCTGTTGCATATAAAAACGCCAATATTTATGCGAAGGTGGGTGGCACAACTGTTCAGATGAAACAAGCCGCAATTCAGTCGGACGAGGGCGGCGGGGGAGATGAAGAGTCTGATTATGTAAACTATTCGGGCACTTATAAGCTGCCGGCAGGCATAGAGGGCAAGACGCAGAGCCTTGGAAAAGTAACGGTTTATGGAAGCTATAAGACACTTAGCGAAAGCAAAACGGGAGGTTCAATAACCGTTAAAGCAAAACCTGTTATACCACCGATAGAGATGCCCGACGAAAACGGTGTCGCACCGCCTGTGACCGGCAAATTGGTAACCATAAACAGGGATTATGCCGAGACTTTTTTAGGGACGACAACGGACGACTGGTCGCGTCCAAACAATGCTTATCTCCCAAAGGGCACAATCGATGTTATTGTTAAAGAGGTATATGATTCGGCTTCTCGAAACTATTATTATCTTTTGGGTTGCGGCCGCAGAGTATACAAGTCAAATGCTTCAATCTATAAGGATGTTGGCACGCTTAATGCCAACTCCATATCATTGGGCGAATTTAAGGTTGATACTGCCTGCACTACTATTTCGCTTGACTCCGGATGGAAAGTCCCATACAACTTAAAGCTGCTGCCGCAGAAATACGGCAACGAGTCGACACAAAACTATAATATTACTTCGTTTACCGCAACATATGTCGACATCACTTTTTCATATACGACTTCTGTGTCCGGTTTGCCCGACGTTTCAAACAGTCCGCTGTTTAAGTCTGCGGAATGGTTTAAGGGAAAACATACACACACGCTGCGGCTGCATTTGCGCCATACAGGAGCCTTTTATGGATATTCTGTCGGATGGAAAGAAGATACCATTCAATTTAAGTTTCATCATAACACGGCAATGGGGCCGTCAAACAAGCCGCTTTTGGGCAAACGTATTGTAGTGGATCCGGGGCACGGAGGTAATTCAATAGGCACGGCGGGCGGCAACACCAGCGAAAAAGCCGAGGTACTAAAATACGGACTGCAACTTCGGGACAAGCTGACGGCGCTTGGAGCAACAGTTATTATGACGAGAACAAAGGATGTAAATCCTGATATGGCTATCAATCCGCCGAGCTTGGATGCTCGTACTGCACATGCGCGCGAGGGTAAGGCAGACTTATTTATCAGTATTCATATGGACGGTTCACTCAATGGTAGTGCACACGGATATACGGTATTTTATTTCAATGAATATTCACAGCCATATGCCAAAGCTGTAGCGACGCGGGCAGAGACCACCTATAAAAGCTTTACAAATAAAAGCGGCAGGGGTATAAAGTGGGCACCGTTCCATGTGACACGGCTGCATGACTGTCCCTCATTATTGATTGAATGTGGGTTTATGTCAAATACAATGGATTTGGAGCTTCTTATTTCTCCAAGTTACCGCGAGGCATTTACCCAAGCGATGGCCGATGGCATTGTGGATTATTTCAAGGCAAGAAAATATGTGGCGATTGAAGATCCATCTAAAACAACAAATGGCTCGTCGGCAACAGAGTCTACGTCGCTTGCTACTACCGCGACCATTGCGCCCGCAGGGTTAATTGCACTTTCACGCAAAAGAAAAAGGCACAACCAAAATATAGCACGAAAAAAAACTATTTAAGTCTATATTTTTCTAAACTAAATCAATAGAATAAGCTGTACCATGATGGTATAATAAATTTGACACATATTTGTCGACACTATGAGTACATCACGCCCTAACGCTTGAAACAGTAATAGGAATAAATAATAAGAACTGGGGTATAAACATGAAAAAATTCAAATTGATAGTTTTACTAATTGCAGCAACATTAATGTTTGTTGCATTGGTGGGTTGCTCTGATAATGGTGAGGATTCGTCGTCTGCGCCGACCGAAAACCCGACAATTAATGTTGTTGCAATCAAAGGACCGACCGGCGTTGGAATGGTAAATCTTATGGAGTCAAATGAAAAAGGGCAAGCACACAATAAATATAATATTACAACGGTTTCTTCGCCTGAAGCAATTGTTGCAAAAATAACCAACGGCGAAGCTGATATCGTGGCAGCGCCCACTAACCTTGCCGCCTCTTTATATAACAAAACCAGCGGCAAAGTGCAGATGTTAGCAGTCAATACAAAGGGCGTACTTTATATTATGGAAAACGGCAATTCAATTAATAGCGTTGCCGACCTTAAGGACAAAACAATATACACAACCGGTAAGGGTGCAAACCCTGATTTTGTGCTAAGATATATATTAAGCGAAAACGGTTTGGATCCTGATAAAGATGTAGAAATAGTGTTTAAATCAGAAAATGATGAGCTGGCTGCACTGCTTGCAACCGAAAGTGCAAAGATTGCGCTTGTGCCGGAGCCGGTTGTAACAACAGTGAAGTCTAAAAATTCTAAGTTGCGCGTTGCACTTGATATGAATGAGGAGTGGGAAAAAGTGTCGGGCGGCGACAGCGAGCTTTTGATGGGATGTGTGGCTGCACGCAAGGAATTTGTTGATGAACACCCACAAGCGGTCAAGGATTTTCTTAGTGAATATAAGCAGTCGATTGAAAAAGCTTCGTCGGACATTGACACAACGGCAGAGCTTTGTGAAAAGTTTGAGATTATACCCAAAGCAGCGGTTGCAAAGCAAGCCATACCGGGTTGCAGCTTGACCTACATTGATTCAAATGATATGATGGACAAAATAAAGGGATATTTTGATGTGCTTTATGCTGCGAATCCCCAATCTATCGGAGGAGCGCTGCCTGATGTCGATTTCTATTTCAATATCAAACAGTAAAATCAGGGGGCTGTTGTCCATATTGGCTGCAGTGTTTTTTTGGCTGGTCATATGGCAGGTGCTGAGCATGGTAGTGGCGCAGGAACTTCTTGTTCCTGCGCCTTTGGTGGTTTTTAACACATTTACGGGGCTTATTACCACCGACGTGTTTTGGCGATCAACGGGCATGTCTTTATTAAGGATTGCGTTGGGGTTTGTGACGGGCATTGCTGCAGGCAGTGCAGCCGCCGTGCTCACAACCCGTTTTCGTGTTGCAGATTTGCTGCTGTCGCCTGTATTGCGCATAGTACGTGCCACACCGGTAGCGTCATTTATTATACTTGCACTGGTTTGGATAAAGACGGGATATCTTCCTGCATTCATCTCATTTTTAATGGTAGTGCCGCTTACATGGGGCAATGTTGAAAAAGGTATATGTCAGACCGACATAAAGCTGCTTGAAATGGCACGAGTGTTTCGCCTGTCACGGTTAAAAACATTAATCCATGTTCGTATTCCATCAGTTATGCCGTATTTTATGGCGGCGTGCACAGCAGGCATGGGGCTTGCGTGGAAAGCCGGTATAGCTGCCGAGGTTATCTGTCGTCCGTCATTGTCTGTTGGCAAACGACTTCAGGATGCAAAAATATATCTTGAAACGCCGGAGGTCTTTGCATGGACAATTACGGTGATTGTCTTAAGCATGATGCTCGAAAGACTGATTGTAGCTACCGCTAAGCGATTCGGTCAGCGATTTAACGCATCCGGGGGTAATTAATTTGCCAATTGAATTTGTGAATGTAGATTTTTCATATAATGCTAATATGAAGATTTTAGATAAGTTTTGCCTTAAGTTGCCTGATCAAGGTGCGGTTTGTTTATTTGGTCCGTCAGGGTGCGGCAAAACAACGCTGTTAAGACTCATTGCCGGCTTGGAACGTCCCCATCAAGGGAAAATCACAGGCATTGACAAACTGAAGACAGCATTTGTTTTTCAAGAGAACAGGCTGCTTGATTGGCACACGGCACTTGAAAATGTCGCTGTTGTGAACAAGGGGCCGCACGCACGCCAAATTGCCGCAAAGTGGCTTGAAAGAGTTGGACTGGGCGGCGAGGAATTAAAAAAGCCGCGGGAGCTAAGCGGAGGAATGAAAAGGCGTGTTGCAATTGCCCGTGCGCTTGCAGCCAATGCGGACATTCTATTATTAGACGAGCCTTTTGTCGGTTTGGACGAAAAACTTGTTTTGTCAATATCCCACCAAATTCTTAAAGCTTATGCAGGCAAGCTTTTGGTGTTTGTCACCCACTCTGCAAAACAGGTGGAGATTTTTAGTCCGCTAATATTAAACTTGGACGGATCGCCATTGTACGTAAAAATAAGTTAGACGGTTGACAAAAACGTGCTCTTCATATTGTAGTGAGAGCTGTGTTCGCCCGTAAGCCCGTATATTATGCAATCGACAAATTAAAAACAATATCAGGGAGGATTAGAGTATGAATCAGCAGGATTTACTTTCCCGCCTTTGCGATGATATTGTACGCATCTGTGAGCCGCTACAGTTAATATTATTTAGTGAAAAGTATAAGCCCTGCGGTGTGCTGTCATCTGTCAAGCTTTGCGCTGTTATTGAAAAAGGCGACGCACAGCAAATTGAGCGCCGACTTTATATTGAGGTTGAATCAGAGCTGCCGTTTGACATACTTGTTTATACAAAGGAGCAATGGAATAAGCTTGTCAAAAACCATTTAAGCTTTGCCTCAAGCATCAGCAAATCGGGGAGGGTGCTTTATGCGGCGGACTAAGCATGGAGCTGACAGCCGCAATTTTTTTGACTGGCTGGAGATTGCTGCGCGAGATTTGCTTGCTGCAAGGCTGCTTATTGAGCGAAAGCAGTGCAACGAAATTGCGGGATTTCATTGCCAGCAGTGTATGGAAAAAGCGTTTAAAGCATATATAATTGATCGTTCAGGTGTGCTGGTTGACGGGCATAACTTGACATGGCTGTGCAGGCAGGCTGCACGACATAATCCGGAGTTTTCAAAATGGTTGGATCAAACTGCCCGGCTCAACCGTCTTTACATAGAGACGCGCTATCCGTCGGATATTGATTTGAGCCTTTCACAAACCAGAATAAAAGAGATATATGATACTGCACATGAACTATATGATTATATTTGCGATCAGGTATACGGTGGTGAGGATAACAACTCATGATACAGCAGCACCGCGAGCATCATCCGATACCACACGCCCGTCTATAAAATGAATTATACGGTGTGCATGAGCTGCAATTTCCCGGTCATGGGTAATAAGGATAACTGTGTGCCCTTCGGAGTTTAGCTGGAGCAAAATATTGATTACCTCTTGCCCTGATGCGGTATCCAGATTTCCGGTAGGCTCGTCTGCCAGAATTAACGGAGGGCGTGAGGCAACAGCCCGCGCTATAGCCACGCGCTGCTGTTGTCCGCCCGACATTTCAGACGGTCTATGATAAATGCGGTTGCCAAGCCCGACGCGTTTAAGACTATCAACTGCAAGCTTTCTGCGCATATTTCGCTTTATACCCCGATATATAAGGGGCAGCTCTACATTTTCGAGCGCATTAAGACCCGGTATCAGGTTAAACCCCTGAAACACAAATCCGATATATCGATTGCGGACAAATGACAGTTGGTTATCCGTCATTGATGCCACACATTTTCCGTTTAAACGGTATTCACCTGAGGTTGGGGTGTCAAGGCAGCCAAGAATATTCATCAGCGTTGATTTGCCCGAACCCGAATGCCCCACTATTGCAACAAATTCACCTCTGTTGATTGTCAGAGATACACCGTCAAGCGCCCGTACTTCATTGACACCGGGATAATATATTTTATAGACATCATCTACGCGGATAATTTCGTGCATAAGCTTCATCCTCATTTTTATTGTTACGATATAGTATGCCCGTTATATTGTCATTCTCAATATTTTTGTAGAAAAAACTATGCTCTTATCGCGACGTTTTTCGGATTAATTTGCATCAAAATCAGCATGATAATATATGTTAATGCATTGCAATTTTTTCAATGTTATGAAATTATAACATCGGCAGGAAGTTCTCATTAATCTTATTTTTGTTAAATAATCTATAAATATAAAAGGGAGTGGTTATGAGTGGGAATTGACTTAAATCATTTAAAAAGCGGAACCGATATAAGAGGTGTCGCAATAGAGGTGGAGGACCGTCCTATCGATTTGACCGACGATGTTGTCAGCAATATTGCTAACGGATTTGCCAAGTTTCTTTCAAAACGCACGGCAAAGGCCAATGAAAATCTTACTGTTTCGATAGGGCGCGACAGCAGGTTGTCGGGTCCGCGTATACGCGATGCTGTTGTCTCCTCACTGACCGGGGCCGGAATTAATGTAATTGATTGCGGCCTTGCATCGACGCCTGCAATGTTTATGACCACAATTGATTTAAACTGTGATGGTGCAATTCAAATTACCGCAAGCCATCATCCATATTATCGCAACGGATTAAAATTTTTTACGCAAGAGGGTGGGCTGGAAAGCATCGATATTGACGAAATATTAGAATATGCATGCAAAGACACGCACGGCAGGGAAAATGCCTCAATGCCGGGCGCACTTGCAACGCTTGATTATATGAAGAAGTATGCGAAAAGACTGCGGGACATGATTTGTAAAGGCGTTAATGCAGAGAATTATGACCGCCCGCTTGAGGGTTTTCATATTGTCGTGGACGCGGGTAACGGTGCCGGAGGTTTTTACGCCAATGATGTGCTGGCACCTCTTGGTGCAAAAATTGACGGCAGTCAATTTTTGGAACCCGACGGACGATTTCCAAACCATATTCCAAACCCCGAAGATAAGCAGGCAATGAAATCGGTATGCGCTGCGACAAAGAGGGCAGGCGCCGATTTAGGTGTGATTTTTGACACCGATGTAGACAGGGCAGGCTGTGTCGATTCGGCGGGCCGTGAAATAAACCGTAACAGGCTGGTTGCTCTTGCGTCGGTCATAGCACTTGAGGGTAATGAAAACGGCACAGTTGTAACTGATTCGATTACATCGAGCGGGTTGAAAATCTTTATTGAACAGGAGCTTAAAGGCGTTCATCACCGTTTTAAACGGGGATACAAAAATGTTATAAACGAAGCGGTACGCCTTAACGGTTTAGGCATAAACTGTCCGCTGGCGATTGAAACATCCGGTCACGCCGCATTTAGAGAAAATTACTTTTTGGATGACGGTGCATATCTTATTACAAAAATCATTATCAAGGCTGCCCGTCTGCGAGCGCAAGGTAAAACACTTGACACCCTTATAAACAAGCTGAAAGAGCCGGTTGAAAGCATTGAACTGCGTTTTAATATTTATGAAAAAGATTTTGTCGCATGCGGAAACCGTATTTTAGAGTCACTCGAAAAATATGCGCAAAAAAACGGCTGGTTACTTGCTGATGATAGCCGAGAGGGTGTGCGTATCTCATTTGGCAAGGGGCAAGGCGACGGATGGCTGCTGCTGCGCCTTAGCGTGCACGACCCGGTAATGCCGTTAAATATTGAAAGCGATGTAAAGGGAGGGTGCCGTTTAATGGCACAAAGCCTTAAACACTTTTTGGACACTCAGACAGGGCTTGATATAAGTGTGATTGAAAGCCTATTAGCATAAAGCGGGGAATTATTTGTGGAATGGATTGAGTTATGTGTGGCGGTGCCGGCGGCACAGTCCGAGCATGCTGCCGGCATTGCAAATATGGCCGTGCCTTATGGTATATATATTGAGGATTACAGTGATCTTGAGCAGGGCGCACGGGAAATAGCTAACATTGATTTGATTGATGAGCAGCTTTTAAAGCGTGATAGAACACGTGCAATTATTCATCTTTATATCCGCCCTGACGAAAGCCCGGACGAGGCAACGGCTTTTTTATGCGAACGGCTTAGCGCTGCGGGTATAGAACACTCAATAGGTATTAATAATGTGCATGAACAGGATTGGGCAAACAATTGGAAACAGCATTATAAACCTTTTGATACAGGAAAAAAATTGACAATTTGCCCGACCTGGGAAGATAAGCCGCAAAAATGTGACCGTGCAGTGCTTTATATTGACCCCGGTATGGCATTTGGTACGGGGGAGCACGATACGACACGGCTAATGCTTGAAGCTATGGAGTCGTATATCAAGGGCGGAGAAAAAGTACTTGATGTCGGATGCGGAAGTGGGATTTTGTCAATTGCTGCGCTGCTTTTTGGCGCTAAGAGCACCTTGGGTGTAGATATTGACAGCCTTGCAGTAAAAACGGCAATCGAAAACGGGCACATAAATGGTTTTTGTCCTCCCCAGTATAAAGTGATACACGGTAATCTTGTGGACAGTGTTGATGGATTGTTTGACATTGTTGTTGCTAATATTGTTGCCGATGCAATTATTATGCTGTCAAGCGAAATCAGGCCGTTTTTAAAACAAGACGGCGTGCTTATTGTATCCGGAATAATTGAGCCGCGTGAATCGCAAGTTAAAGCTGCACTTTCTAATAATGGCTTTAAGTTAATAGAGCGCCGCCAAAGTGGAGGATGGTTAGCTTTGGTTTACGGTACTTAATTGCTGTTTTGCTTGCAATATAAAGTCGATTGTGAAATCGGGCGATACAGGTTGCCCCTACAAATTGCGGTTTCATAAAAAACTCGCTTAGCATACTGTAGGGGGCGAACTGTGTTCGCCCGCAAATCAGGTATTTTGCAATCGGATAAATATTATGTTAAAAAAGGGGTGAATGCCGTGCCGCGTTTTTTTATTGATAATATATGTGGCGATACCGCTGTTATTACGGGGCAGGACGCCGTTCACATACGGCGCTCGTTGAGGATGCATGTCGGCGATAACCTTACACTTTGTGATGGAATGGGCAATGACTATTATTGTGAACTAACCGCTTTAGATGGCGATGAGATTACTGTAAAGGTATTGTACTGCACACCTACGGCAAGTGAGCCGTCAACGGCTGTGACCTTGTATCAGGGATTGCCAAAGGGCGACAAGATGGATTTGATTATTCAAAAATCGGTCGAGCTGGGTGTGGCTGCAATAGTGCCTGTCGAAACCGCACGCAGTATAGCACGGGTTGACAGCAGCGAAAAAGCAGAAAAAAAGCGCGGTCGTTGGCAAAAAATTGCCGACGAGGCGGCAGGGCAGAGCGGAAGGGGCATATTGCCACGCGTAACACAGCCGATAAGCTTTAAACTGGCGCTTGAACGAATGAGGATGCAGGGGGTGCCGGTTATAGTGTTTTATGAGGGTGGTGGTCAGCCCATTTTAAGTCTTATTGATCGGGACAGCAAGGAGCTTGCCGTCGTGATAGGCCCGGAGGGTGGGTTTGAGCCGTCCGAAATTGATCAGCTTCAAAAGTTGGGTGCAAAAACGGCAACATTGGGGCCGCGTGTGCTGCGCTGTGAAACAGCACCTATTGCCGCACTTTCAGTTATTATGGCGTTGACAGGCAATATGGAATAACATTAGTATTAGCGCATGATGTCCTCATCGCGCCGGTTTGGGGTTTTTGTGCCATATCACAGCATATTCTGTAGGGGCGATCTGCGCTGGCTCGCAAAGCCAGCAAAGCAGTGCACTTCGCAATTGGGTAAAAAATTTGTATAAGGGAGTGTTTGTATGAAGATTATTGATATTTCCCGGGAATTAACGGGCGCGCCCGTGTATCCGGGGGACCCGGCACCCGAATTAAAACCATTGTCGCGTATTAAGCTTGGGGACGCTGCAAACACTACAGCACTATATTTATGCGCTCATAATGCGACACATATGGATGCACCTTTACATTTTGTGCCGGACAGTATGGATATAGCCTCGGTAGAGCTTGAAACCTGTATCGGAGAGTGCAGCGTGGTTGAGTTTGAGGGGGTACTTTTAGGTGCTCAGGCAGAAAAAATGGTTGGGTTGCACCCCCGCGTACTGTTTAAAGGAGATATGGAGATAAGTCCGAGCGCCGCGTTTGTGCTGTCAGACTCCGGGATCAAGCTTGTAGGGGTAGAAGCTCAGTCGGTAGCGCCCGCCGAATGTAGTGGCGCGGTACACAGGCAGATGCTCGGGGCGGGCATGGTGCTTTTAGAGGGGCTTGATTTGTCTTGTGTATTACCGGGCAGTTATTTTCTGTTTGCTGCACCTATAAAAATTGCCGGCTGTGAGGGTTCGCCCGTGCGCGCAGTGCTTATTGAGCGATAGTATTATAGGTTATTCTTCAAGCCATTGAATCACTCTGCCGTTTAAGCTTAAGATACCTTCCTTTTTCATGTTGGACAGCTCACGGCTCATTGCGCTGCGGTCGATGCAAAGATAATCGGCAAGCTCTCTGCGGTTAAACGGAATTGAAAAACGGCGTGAATTGGCTTTTTCCATGCAGTCATAAAAATATGCTGTTAAGCGGCCTCGAATTGTTTTGTGGGTGAGGTACGAAATCTTTCTATTTAAAATAATGTTCTTTTGTGCAACTATGTTCAGTAAATTTGAAATAAGCTGGTGGTGGAACGGGCAAGAGTTTTTGCAAGTATGTGTCATGCGATCAATGTTAAGGAAAATCACTTTACATCTATCAAGCGCAATAACTGAAACAGGCACGACTTTTCCGCCGCTACAGGCAAAAGTCTCGCCAAAAAAATCCCCTGCTTGCAATGAGCCGATAATTGCTAAATCACCCATGAAATTCTCTTTAATTACCTGAGCATTGCCGCTGAGTAAAACGCCGACAGCCGGTTTTGATTGACCGGCCATAAAAACATATTCGCCTTTTTTGTACTCTCGCTCTCTGCTGTCCAGGCATTTTAGCATTTTTTCAATATCCTCAACAGATATATCTTTAAAAAGCATATTACTACTTAAAACATCATACATAAATTTCAACCTTTCATATAATGTTGCAGATGCAACAGATTATTGATTAAAATTATATTATAATAATTTTGCAAAATCAAGAATGAAAGGTGATTATTAATGATAAGAAAAATTATCAAAATCGATGAATCCAAGTGTAACGGATGCGGGCTTTGCACCCAAGCATGTCAAGAGGGCGCAATAGCGATTATTGACGGCAAGGCAAAGCTTATACGTGACGATTATTGTGACGGGCTCGGAAACTGTCTTCCGGCATGTCCGACCGGCGCGATATCATTTGAGGAAAGGGAAGCTGCAGCGTTTGACGAGCAAGCTGTAAAAGCGCATTTGGCGGCAACTCAATCCTGTACGGGCGGCTGTCCGGGAACACGAGCACGTGCAATCACACAACCCAATGCACAGAATGATGACGATGTTAGGGCAAGCTCAAGCGTTAGCCGTCTTGGCCAGTGGCCTGTGCAGATAAAGCTTGTCCCGGTTACGGCTCCATATTTTGATAATGCAAATTTATTGATTGCAGCCGATTGCACAGCTTATGCATATGGCGACTTTCATAACAGGTTTATAAAAAACCGCATTACATTGATTGGCTGCCCGAAGCTTGACGATTGTGAATATGCCGACAAGCTGACAGAAATACTGAAAAGAAACCGAATAAAGAGCATTACAGTAGTTCGTATGGAAGTGCCATGCTGCAGCGGTCTGGAATATGCAGTTCGCAAAGCGTTGGAAAAATCAAAAAAAATTATTCCGTGGCGGGTCATAGTCATTTCGACCGATGGAAAAGTAATTGAAGAGTAAAAAGGGACGGTATTTTTCAATTAGCATTATTTAGTTGACGATATGCTGTTGGCGTCATGCCGCATTTTTTAAAAAACACTTTGCTGAAATAATTTTGATCGTGATAGCCGCAATTTTCTGCTATTTCTTTTACCTTTTTTGTTGTTTCGTTTAACAGTCGTTTTGCGGCTTGTATACGGACACGGGTTAAGTATTCAATAATGCCTATGCCGTAATTTGCCTTGAAAGCCGTCATAGCATGTGTCCGGCTGCAAAAAAACTTTAGGCATATACTCTCTATCGTGATGTTTTGCGCATAGTTTTGGTCAATATAATCCTTGATTTTTTCTGAAATATCAGACTTATTCAAATAAATTCGTTTGCTGAGGGTTATATACTGTGCGCAAATGTCCAGTATTTTCATGCATGACAGTATTTTTTGCTTGTCGCATACCATCACCGAATCCGCCACAATCTCAAGTTTTTTTCTGTCGTCCACAAAGTCTGCCGCATTTTTTATTATTGCTTCTCTGCTACCGGGGCTGTTGTCTATCATCTGCCCCATCATTAGGTATCCCACAATATTACCCATTATGTAAAGAGGGGCAACCGCCTCGTAAAGCCCAAAACAGCATTTGTAAAGATACACTTCGGCTTTTGAACTTGCACGTTCAAAAGCCGTTTTATCATTTTTAAGGCAGCGGCAAAGCCCTTTTTTGTTTTTTTGAACAAGGCGGCAAAACGGTGTGATTTCAGAGGGATAAGCCTGTATTTCCCGAAACTTTGTATCGTGGACCGAAATTCTGAAACCGGATATAATATGTAATTCTTTGAGCAGTGATATAATTTCTGTCAAATCCTCATGATGCATAAAAAACCTACCCTTATTATACAATATAGAATTTTCGTAAAATTTGAACTATTGTACTAATCATGATACTATTTTACATAGATATCCATGTATTTGCAAGATATAATATTTATTACATAAAGCCGGAGAGGTAAGGTATGTGGGATGACATTTAACTTCAAAGCTGTAACTGATCAGTTTGTTAACGAAGGTACCTTTTTGCACGCAGATCCATATGGGGAGGGCCATATAAACGACACGTTTGCGGTGTACTTTGAAACAAAAGAAGGTCGAAAATACCGTGTCATACTCCAGCGTATTAACCATACGGTTTTTGTCAATCCCGATGGATTGATGAACAATATTTATAGAGTAACACAATTTCTTAAAGAAAAAATTAAAGCGGCGGGCGGGGACGAGCTACGTGAAACGTTGACTGTAATTCCTACTGTGAGCGGCGGGCTTTATTATAAGGATGACGAAGGCTCGTATTGGCGCATGTATGTATTTGTAGAAGATGCTATTACTTATCAAAGCATACGCGACGAACAGGATTTTTACAACTGCGGTGTCTCTTTCGGCAACTTTCAACGCCTGCTTTCGGATTTTCCGACAGAAAAGCTTATAGAAACAATTGCCAATTTTCATAACACTGTAAAGCGGTTTGAGGACTTTAAGCTGGCTGTTGGGCAAGATAAGGCCGGCAGGGTAAAGGATGTCGGGCCGGAAATCGAGTTTGCGATGAAACGAGAAAAGGATGCAGGGCAGATTATTAAAATGCTGCAAACAGGTGAAATACCATACCGCGTAACTCATAATGATACAAAGCTTAACAATATTATGATAGATAATGCAACCGGAAAAGGGATTTGTGTTATAGATTTGGATACAGTAATGCCCGGGGCTGCATGCTATGATTTCGGCGATAGTATCCGTTTTGGAGCAAGTACTGCTGCCGAGGATGAAACCGATTTAAGCAAGGTGAATATGAGCCTTAGGTTGTTTGAGGTGTTTACCAGCGGGTATCTAAGTGTTGCCAAAGAGTTTTTGACCGAAAAGGAGTTGTATAGTCTTAGCGTCGGTGCAAAGCTTATGACATTTGAGTGCGGCATACGCTTTTTAACTGATTATCTCAATGGCGACACATATTTTAAAATTCATCGTGAACATCAAAATCTTGACCGCTGCCGCACACAATTTAAGCTGGTTTCAGATATGGAGCAAAAAATGGATGAAATGCACAAAATTGTGCGCAGGTATTCAAATTAGAACTGCACCCACTTTACACTTTTAAGGATTGCGGGTACGCCGCAGCCTTGTTGTTTACACAATAACTTATTAATAAAGGGGCAATGAAAAATGAAAATTTATCAAGTAAAAAGCTATGAAGCCATGAGCCGACAGGCAGCCAACTTTATTTCGGCACAGATTATATTAAAGCCGGATACCGTACTGGGTCTGGCAACGGGGTCCACACCAATCGGTACTTATAAACAGTTGATTGAGAAAAACAAAGCAGGGGATTTGGATTTTTCCGAAGTGAAAACCGTAAACCTTGACGAGTATTGCGGGTTGGACGGAAGTCATGAGCAAAGCTATCGTTATTTTATGAATACTAATTTATTCAACCATATCAATATCGACCTTGCAAACACTAATGTGCCAAACGGAATGGCTGCAGATTTGCAGAGTGAATGCGAGCGTTATGATAAGCTTATCGAGAGCTTTGGCGGTATTGATTTGCAGCTTTTAGGTATTGGGCATAACGGGCATATCGGCTTTAACGAGCCGAGCGATGCATTTGTTAAAGAAACAAATGTTGTTGACTTAAAGCAATCTACAATTGAGGCGAATTCCCGCTTTTTCTCCAGTGTCGATGAAGTACCGAAAAAGGCTATAACCATGGGAATGAAGTCAATCATGGCAGCGAACAAAATTCTTCTTATTGTAAGCGGCGCAGATAAGCGCGAAATATTGGATCGTGCGCTGAACGGACCGGTTACCCCGCAGGTGCCCGCGTCGGTGCTGCAGTTGCATACAGACGTTACTGTAATTTGCTGCGTTGATTGACAAAGGAGATAAGATAAAATGAAGTTTAATAGTAGTGCTGCCGAGATTTTTATTCCAGACGGCGAAAAACAAGAAAAAGCGTTTAGCCGCACAACAGATTTGTGTATTGCAGCGCATCAGGACGATATTGAAATTATGGCGTTTGGCCCGACTGTTAAATGCTATGGACAGTCTGACAAGTGGTTTGCCGGTGTGGTGGTCACGGACGGCGCCGGCTCGCCCCGCAGCGGTGTTTATGAGCAGTATACGGACGAGCAAATGAAACAGGTGCGTGTAATAGAACAAAAAAATGCCGCAAGTATCGGCGGGTATTCGGCACAGTTTTTTTTGGGTTATAAAAGCAGTGAAGTGAAAGATGGCAATAACCTTAAAACGGTGGAGGATATTGCGGCAATTATACGCGAATGCCGTCCCGATTTTGTTTATACGCACAATCTTGCTGATAAGCATGACACACATGTTGCAGTGGCGCTGAGAACCATTGCCGCTATACGCAGCTTGCCTGCCGAATATCAGCCGCAAAAGGTATATTCCTTGGAGGTGTGGCGCGGTCTTGACTGGCTTTGCGATGAAGATAAGGTGTGCTTTGACACTTCTTCGCATCCTAATCTTGCTGCCGCACTGCTTGGCGTTTACGACAGCCAAATCGCAGGCGGTAAACGGTATGACAGTGCCGCTATTGGGCGCAGGCTCGCTAACGCCACATTCTTTGCAAGCCATGACACCGACGATTATGAAAGCCTTTCATACGGACTTGATATAACCGATCTGGTAAACAGTGACAAAGATAGTTTTTCATTTATCAATTTATATATTGACCGCATGCGTGATGAAGTACGTGATCGAATAAGGAGATTTGAGTAAAATGAAGCTGTATGAAGTTAATTGCGAGATAAAAAATGTGCCCAAGCTTGATCCAAACTTTATACCTATGGAGCAGTTTCATCGCAGTTTTTTAAAAACCGCAACAAAGCCCTTGGCAATAGCAATCGAACGCGAAAGCGGCCATGTTTCTGTGTATGAAACGCGCATACATGGTACTCAGGAGATGCAAAAGGCCGATTTTTACTATGTTGAGCGGCTTGTGAAATTCTTGCTGTGGGCAAAGGGCGGTTTTAAGGTTACAATATGTGGCGATGAGGCAGTTTTTAATCATATACGAACACTCTATTCAGAAGATGGCGAGCGCGCGTTCGATGCCAAAACAATGGCCGATGTTTATGAAAAGCCTTTTGAGGTCGGATATCGTGACTATAACCAAAAGCCGGCGCAAAATGAAAGCTCCAAGCCGCTTGGAGGTCATATGGACGGGTGCCGCATAGGATTTGATGCAGGCGGCAGCGACCGTAAGGTGTCGGCTGTAATGGACGGTAAAGTGCTATATAGCGAAGAGGTTGTGTGGCATCCCAAAACCACTTCCGACCCGGATTATCATTTCAATGAAATTGTAGCAGCACTCAAAACCGCTGCCTCCAAGTTGCCCCGTGTTGATGCCATAGGAATAAGCTCGGCAGGTATTTATGTTAATAACCGTACCATGCTTGCTTCCCTCTTTTTAAAAGTGCCCAAAGATTTATTTGATTTAAAGGTCAAAAATATATATGAGCGTGCCTGCCGCGAAATTGGAGACGTTCCTTTCGTTGTGGCAAACGACGGCGATGTGACTGCGTTGGCCGGTGCAATGGATCTCAACGATAACGGCATTTTGGGCATTGCTATGGGCACAAGTGAAGCCGTTGGTTATGTTGACGACCATGGCAATGTTACCGGCTGGCTTAATGAGCTGGCATTTGCTCCCGTAGACGCACATCCCGATGCCATGGAGGATGAGTGGTCCGGCGATATAGGATGCGGTGTTAAATATTTTTCACAGGATTCGGTTATCAAGCTTGCGCCCCGTGCCGGAATAGAGCTTAGTGACGATTTGACACCTGCACAAAAGCTTAAAGAGGTACAAAAGCTTGCCGAGCAGGAGAATGAGTCGGCACTTGATATTTTCGATTCAATCGGCTGCTATCTTGGGCATACGTTGCCGTTCTATGCACGATTTTATAATATCAAGCATTTGCTATTGCTTGGACGCGTTACTTCGGGCAAGGGCGGCGAACGCATGCTTGCTAAATGCCGTGCTGTGCTAAACGACGAATATCCTGAGCTTGACATTAATATCGTTCTGCCCGACGAAAAAAGCCGCCGAGTGGGACAAAGTGTGGCAGCAGCCGGGTTGCCCGTAATTAAATAGCAAAAAATTATTAAATTGGGCTTAATTCCGCAGAGAATTAAGCCCGATTTTTTAAGTAATGCTTGGAAAAGGGGTGATGAGGGGCACACTTTTACCGAAAATCTCTTTATACATAAGCTTTCCGTTTATTCGCAAAGACTCCATTAGGCTGACGCGCGTTGCCGTCATGGAAAATTCCTCAAAAAGCAGATTCGGCTTTGCTGTCAAGCTGACTTTTCTGCCCAGTGTGACATGCGGTGTAAAGCGCTTGTTTTGATATATATTAAACCCGTCTTTAATCAAATCATTACATATATTACTGTAAAGTTCATTTAAGACTGGATTATGCCGTATTCCCACCCAATAAATGTTGTTGTTAAAATTGCCTGTCTTATAAAATGATAATTCTATCAGCTTATTAAAGTGAGCATTTATGCATTTAATCACTTGTACATAATCCTCAACCTCGCCGAGAAACAGTATAGTTAAATGGAGATTTTCGGGCTTTGAAAAATTGCCGGTGCTGCAAACCTTTAGCTTGTTTTGAATAGCAATCAGCTTTTCTTTTGTTACTTCATCAAAATTGATAGCAATAAACAGTCTCATAATCCAACCCTCATTATTTATTATTTTTCCCGGTATTTAAATGTATAAATAATGCTCACTGAATATTATCGTTTGCGAACGATATTATCTTTAGATAATCATTAATGAGTATCTAAAGCCACAAAATCATGGTTTTTGTGGTCAGCTCGCATTGATTGCCGCCTGTTTTATGAAACGGTCGGGGGGCGACCGTTTCATAAGTGCAAGTTTTTATCAGTTTCTTTATAAAAACCTTGCACCTGAATAATTAAAAAATACTATTGAACCTTTTAGAAGCAGTATTTTTTAATTATTCAGCAGACATTAAATATTATTCAAACGATATCAAGTTGAATATTGGTAAATTTTATAGTAAAATAGTTAAATATGTTTGGCATTATATAAACCGTATTGGTATAATACACTATGTTAAAGACGAGGCTTGAGAAATATCAAAAAACTAATACGGAGGCTGAATTTTTTAGAATATAATTCGGAGCTTAACTCTTAGTACCGATCGAACGACAATTGATCAAAATCTTGATAAAGAAACGAACTCAGGCTTATATTATAATAATACAATCTTTGCGGGGGGGATATATAAAATGAATTCGGCTGTCACGGTGGCGGATATTTTAAATTGGCTTGACGGATGGGCTCCATTTTCATCTGCTGAGGAGTGGGACAATGTTGGGCTGCTTGTCGGCTGTACTGATACGCCGGTGACTAAGGTTTTATTTTCATTGGATATTACGCCTGAGGTTGTCATGCATGCAGCCAAGTTAGGCGCCGAACTAATTATTAGCCATCATCCGGTAATTTTTAACCCGTTAAAAAAGCTTGAAAGCAATACTCCGCCATATTTGCTGGCACGGCATGGCATAGCGGTAATTGCTGCGCATACGAATTTGGATAAAGCCGTGGGCGGTGTAAACGATACATTAGCCTCAAAATTGTTATTAAAAGATGTTTGCGAGGCAGACGACGGCATGTGCCGTATTGGTACATTAGAATGCGAAATGTCGCCCGAAATGTTTGCAAAGCATTGCGCGAGTATGCTGAATGTGCCCGATGGGGGAATAAACTGGACAGACGGCAAAAGGCCGGTACGAACTGTGGCAGTGTGCGGTGGTTCGGGCGGGGATTTTTTGCATAGCTTGCAGACACAAGTCGATGCATTTGTGACGGGTGAGCTGAATTATCACGACTGGCCGGCAAATGCTTTAAATACGATTGTGGCTGCCGGTCATTTTTATACTGAGGCACCGGCGGTTGAAGAGCTAAAAAATAAGCTGCAAAGTGCTTTTAAAGCTATAAAAACATACTTGGCACATATGAAATGCCCATATCAAATACTGTAAAGGGGAAGTGTTGAAAAATGGCATTGGACGGGGCATTTTTATACTGTCTAAAACAAGAATTAGCAGCCGCCCTGTCCGGGGCGCGCATTGACAAAATACACCAGCCTACCCGTGATGAACTAATGGTTTCGATGCGCCAGCATACGGGAGTCAAAAAATTATATATATCTGCGCGGTCAAATTCGCCGAGAGTTCATTTTACCGGCATTGAATTTGATAATCCGCCTTCGCCGCCGATGTTTTGCATGCTTTTGCGAAAACATCTTACCGGGGCACGGCTTAAAGATATTAGGCAGCCAGGGCTGGAGCGTGCATTGTATTTTGATTTTGATTGTATAAATGAACTCGGCGACAAAGTGAAATTGACGCTTGCTGTTGAGATTATGGGTCGTCATTCTAACATTATTCTTGTGGACAGCGATGGAATTGTCATTGATTCGATAAAGCGCGTGGATTTGGAAAAGTCATCAGTGCGTCCTGTTTTGCCCGGTCTTAAATATTCGCCCCCGCCCATAAAAGCGGGAAAGCTTGATTTGACGCTATGCAAACCTGACGACATAATTAATGCTGCAATGTCAGGTAAAGAGCCGCTTTCCAAAGCTTTGCTAAGCGCTTCACACGGGTTATCGCCGCTTATATGCCGTGAGGTTGCGCATCGGGCAACTCGAGGACGCGACACCACAGTTAATGCTATGGTCGAAGAAGAGTGGCACAGGGCAACATTTTATCTTACGCGTATCAAAGCCGCAGTTGAAACGGGGGAGAACAGGCGGCCTTATATTTTGTACGATAAACAAGGAGTTCCTTTGGAATATAGCTTTATACCGATTGTGCAGTATGGGTTTTCGGCAGTGGGGAAGGAGATGGACAGCTTTTCGGCTCTGCTTGATGCTTTTTATGCACAAAAGGACGCCGCTTTCAGATCAAAACAGCGTGCACAGGACATTCTTCGAGTGCTTACAAACGTTTATGAACGAACAACGCGCAGGATTGAAAACCAAAGGCACGAGCTTGAGCAGTCGTTTGACCGCGATCAATATCGGATATATGGTGATTTGATAAACGCAAATATCGGCATTATCCCAAAAGGGGCAAAAAGTGCCGAGTTGATAAACTATTACGACAGCCAGTGTGCAACTATCAAGGTTCCGCTTGACCCATCGCTATCGCCCGCGCAAAACGCACAAAAATATTATAAGGAATATCGAAAGGCGCAAACAGCCGAGCAAATGCTGACTGACCTGATAGAGCAGGGAGAGCAAGAGCTAAAATATATTGATACAGTGTTTGACGCACTGTCACGCGCTTCGACGTTGCACGAGCTTGATGAATTAAGGGACGAGCTTGCATCGAGCGGTTATATGAGGGCAGCTCGCCGACCAAAAAAATCGGCTCGTTTGGCACCGTTAAAATTTTTGTCTGACGACGGTTTTACGATACTCGTAGGCCGTAACAATATCCAAAATGACACATTAACATTAAGGACCGCACGCGGCCATGACATATGGTTTCATACAAAAAATATACCCGGATCACATGTTGTTATTATAACCGATGGAAAAAATCCGCCTGATCGAACATTGGAACAGGCCGCAATGCTTGCGGCGTTGTATTCCAAAGCGGCCGGGTCTCAGCAGGTGCCGGTTGATTATACCGAGGTTAGAAATGTCAAAAAGCCGAAAGGTGCCAAACCCGGCATGGTTATTTACAAAGCTAATCGCACAGCATATGTAACACCTGACGCGGCACTCGCCGAAAGATTGCAAAAATAATATGAATTTTTTTACACGGCGCGATGCTCTCATCGCGCCGTGTAAAATATTGCTCACTAAATAATACCGTTT
>JAQVFM010000007.1:0-27054 GCA_028697255.1 Oscillospiraceae bacterium | reverse complement strand
TACCGTTTCATACGATTCTAAACGCCGAGGACGGCGCTCCCTACGGTTGTAGGGGTTCTAAACATTTTCCTTTTTATTCATCAATCAAACGCTGTTGCAAATCAAGAACATAATCGCGCCGCCGTGTTGTTTCACATTCGTCAACAACCCAGCAGCCGTTTTTTAAAATTATAATGTCGCCCTGCCTTGCGTGTGTCGGCAGATCACGGCGTGGTACGTCTTTTGTATTGCCGTTGTCATCGATAAGAATTGCAAGCTTTTCTTCAAATCTATCAATTGAATAGTACACTGTATGCACCTCATTTTTCAGTTTTAACAGTGATTTTGCTGCCGTCCGAGATAACGGTTATATTGCCGTTTACGTCGCTTCGGTAATAGTTTATGTTAAGTTCTTTTAGGAGTGCAAGTGTTTTTACATGGGGATGACCGTACCGGTTGCCGGCACCGCAGCATATTACGGCATATCGGGGATTGACAGCCTTTAAAAAGGCCATTTGTGATGATGTATCACTTCCGTGATGGCCAAGCTTAATAAAGTCGGCCTTTAAATCGGTATTGGATTCAAGAAGCGAGTTTTCGGCACACTTTTCGGCGTCGCCCATGAACAAAAAGCGTTGTTTGCCAAACTCCAAGCGGCATATAACTGACATGTCGTTTGTAGAATCAAATTCAGCAACCGGTCCCAAAATCGTAAACCGCGAACCGCCTAACATATAGCTTTCGCCGGGCGCGGCTTTTGTAATCTTTAAGTTGTTTTGATCAAGAGCTTTTAGCAGGTCGATATAAGTTTTGGTGGTTGGGGTTATACCCGCCGGCATTATTGACATGATAAATTTTGAAACAGGAATTTCATTTATAACCACGTCCATGCCGCCGATATGGTCTGCGTCAGGGTGTGTTGCTATCGCGTAATCGAGCGTCTGAACACCCTGCCTGCGCAGAAATGCCACCACATCGTCACCATCTCCGTTTTCACCGGCATCGATCAGCATTGAGCGGTCACCGTTTTTGATTAGGATTGCATCGGCATTGCCGACGTCGATTATATGTATTGTTAAATGCTGATAATCCGCCGGCAGCGATTGGTTGCTTGAAAGGGTGCATGAAGTTGCAAACGCCAGTATTATCGTACATAAAAGTGTGGCCATGCAATGCCAAATACAGCGGTGGTTAAATTTTATGTACATCATATCATTTCCTATTTTGACTTTAATCCTCTTCCGTTTCCGCTCTGTTCATATTCATTTCGAGCCATTGCTGGCGTGATAGAAGAACCTGGCGGGGCTTGCTGCCCTCATATGGTCCGACAATGCCGCGTTGCTCCATTTCGTCAATTAACCTGCCTGCCCGGGCATAGCCAAGCCTTAGCCGGCGCTGAAGCATAGATGTCGATGCCGAGCCTGCTTCGACTACAATCTCAATTGCCTGTGACAGCATTTCGTCTCCATCCGAGTTTTCATCGTCGGCACCCGCTTTCACCGAGGATTTGCCTGCCTCGGCGGCCTGTTTGTCAATTTCTTCAATTACTTTATCATCGTATTCATGCTGCTGAGCATTTTTTAAATAGCTGACAACTGACTCCACTTCGCGGTTGCTTACAAAACATCCCTGTATGCGCATTGGCTTTGTAGTACCCACAGGCATAAACAGCATATCACCTCGCCCTAAAAGCTTTTCGGCGCCTCCCGTATCCAGTATTGTGCGCGAATCGACTGCAGATGCAACGGTTAGCGCAAGACGCGACGGTATGTTTGCCTTTATAAGTCCGGTTATTACGTCTACCGAAGGGCGCTGCGTTGCGATAACAAGATGCATACCTGCCGCACGGGCCATTTGTGCAAGTCTTATTATCGCGTCTTCAACCTCATTTGCCGCCGCCATCATTAAGTCTGAAAGCTCATCAATTACTATAAGTATAAGTGGCATTGTTTCTATATCGTCACTTTTTTTAGCAAGCTCGTTGTATGAGGTAATGTCCCGGACATTGTGTTGAGCAAATGTTTTGTACCTGTTGAGCATTTCGGTCACTGACCAACCAAGCGCGCCCGCTGCTTTGCGTGGGTCTGTGACAACTGGTACAAGAAGGTGGGGAATACCGTTATATATTCCGAATTCTACTTGTTTGGGATCAATCAAAATCATTCGAACATCTTTAGGCGAAGCTTTGTAAAGAACACTTTGTATCATTGCGTTAGTACATACCGATTTACCCGAACCGGTTGTGCCTGCAATCAACAAGTGAGGCATTCGTGTTAAATCAGCAACAACGTTGCTGCCGCTAATGTCCTTTCCGAGTGATACGGTCAGGGGGCTTTTTGACCTTTTAAATTCTTTTGAATTAATTATTTCTTTTATGCAAACTCCAGAAGCGACACGGTTTGGCACCTCAATACCGACTGCCGCTTTGTTTGGTATCGGCGCTATTCGCACTCCGGTAGTCGCAAGCCTTAGAGCCAAATCATCCGAAAGCCCTGTTATGCGGCTTATTTTAACGCCCGCGCTGGGCTCCAATTCATAGCGTGTAACCGTTGGACCTTTTGAAATATCGACTACTCGTGTATTTACTCCAAAATCCTTAAGAGTTTTTACAAGCAGCTCGCTGGTTGTCTTTTGTTCAACGGCTGATGCTTGTCCGTTTGAAAAGTGGTTGTCATCAAGAAGAGAAATAGGGGGGTGCTGATAGCTTTCGTCGTGTCTCGGCGGCACATGCTCAGATTTTTTATCAATTTCAACTGGTTTTGTTACAGAGATTTTTGGGTCGGCCAACTCAGCATTTTCCTTATGTACTTGTTCCATGTCTTGAAGCTCGCGTGCGGCACGTTCAAGAGCTTCAAGCTTTTCAGATTTTTCGGTTGGTTGTGCATAGCCTTCTCCGATATCTATATCAATGATTTCTTTTCTTTTAGTTTCATTTGACTCAATTGCATATTCAATTGATTGTTTTGCCTTTTTAACAGGGGTAAAAACCGCCTTAAGCAATGCAATTACTGTTGTTCCGGTAACCAGCATAATAAATACCGAAATAAGAAGCACAATTATGATTTTTGCACCGACGTCAGTAAAAAAGTATTCAAGAGGATATCCTATCAGCACACCTGTAACGCCGCCTCCGCGCAAATTTTTGCCGGATGCAAATCCATCAACTATAGCGCTGAAAAACGGAGAATTCGCCGAAAACATAAAAATTTGTACTGCGCTTGCAACCATGACAATCAGCATAACACATTGCCACAGCTTTGCGCTGACGCTGCCGACCGGCTTTTCCATAGCAATTATTATCGATAAATATATCATTAATGCGGGCAGTATGTAAGCGCACACTCCAAACAGACCAAGCAGCAGATTGTGCATGAGCTTCCACAGATTATCTCCCGGTATAATTATCATGCATAAAATAAGAATTGCTGCTGCAAAAATAAGTACCGCGGCGGTTTGGCGTTTTGCTTTCATGGCCGGTGCGCTGCTGTTTTTTTGTTTTTGGCTGCGCTTTGTCGAGCTTGAACCGCTTTTTGGCCGTTGCTTTGTTGACGGCATAACGTATATCAACCCTTTCATTTTATGATAGGCGTAATTATGGGGTATATATTTTGTTAAAATATTAAATTTATGAGCAGGAGATTATGTATGATGGAACCGCGGACAATAAAGCGCGATGCAGCGGTCCCGTTATAGTCCATCATTGTGGTTGGGTTTGTACCCTCATATTTTCGGCTTCTTCTATCATGCAGTAAAGCTTGTTTATCGCAGTAGACAGCGAACCCAGTTCGTTAATAAGTCCTTCACTGACTGCACGATCGCCGTTTAAAACGCTGCCGATATCCAAAACCAGTTCATCGGTTTTCATGCAGAGCTCGGAATATCGTTCGGGCTTCATTTTAGAGTTTTCGGCTACAAAACCGTTTATACGCTCCTGCATACGCTGAAAATATGAAAATGCCTGGGGCACACCGAGCATAAGTCCACTCATTCGCACAGGATGAAGTGTCATGGTGGCAGTCGGAGCAATAAAGGAATACTTGGCAGCAACTGCAAGAGGCACTCCTATCGAGTGACCGCCTCCCAAAACCAGCGAAACCGTAGGCTTTCTCATGCCGGCTATAAGCTCGGCCAATGCAAGCCCCGCTTCGATATCCCCTCCAACGGTGTTAAGAATTATCAGCAGCCCTTTGATAACAGGACTTTCATCTATTGCGACAAGCTGTGGGATAAGGTGTTCATATTTTGTAGTTTTATTGTTTGCCGGAAGTATATAATGTCCTTCGATTTGTCCAATTATCGTAAGAGTATGGATAACATAGCGCCCGTTGTCGGTCGTAACTGAGCCGGTTTCGGTTAGCTGTCCTAACTGTCGGCTCAACACTTCTGCTTCGGGTGGCGGTTGTTGCTGGGGCGTATTCGGCTGATTTGGTTCGTCAATTTCAGGTACAGGTTGTCCGTCAGGCGGACCGATTTTATTCACATCCGGTTGATTCTGATTGTGCATGATTGCGCCTCCTTTTAGGGTGTAGATTAGTAATACCCTGAAAAGAGAACGAATATGCGGCAGTTTTATTGTGCTGTCAGTTCTCTGTTAACCGACACTTTGGCGGATTTATTGGATTTTTCTTCTGAAATGCGCGCGTTTGCCAGCATAAGCTTTATACGGTTTTCCTGATTGATGCGGGTGGCACCCGGATCATAGTCTATCGTAACGATGTTAGCCTGAGGCAGATTGTCCTTGATTTTGCGCACCATGCCTTTACCGACAATGTGGTTAGGTAGGCATCCGAAAGGCTGCGTGCATACAATGTTGTTGATACCGGCATCTATAAGCTCAAGCATTTCTCCGGTCAAAAGCCATCCCTCGCCCATTTTGTTGCCGTACCCGAGATAGTCTCCGGCAAGCTTTTTTAAATGGTCAAACGTGCAGGGAGCGCGAAATTCGGGGTGGCGTTTTACTGCAGCAATCATATCTGCCTGAAGTTTTATTATATATTTTTTAAGCAATCCCGCCCCGATAAATGTGGCGAATTTTCCGCCATACAAGTTGTGGTCTTCAACGCGGTTGTCGCACTTAAAAATAATAAAATCTGTCAGTCCCGGCACAACTGGCTCGCAGCCCTCGGACAAAAGAAATTCCTCAAGGTTGTTATTGCCCAAAGGTGCATATTTTATATAAATTTCTCCGACAATGCCGACACGAACCTTAGGAACGCGTTTAAGCGGGATTGAGGCAAAATCGTCGGCAATTTTATTAAAGTTGTTCCGTATGTACGAAGAACGGAAGCTTTTTCTTTTACAAAATTCATTGGTAAGCTTTTCTACCCATTTTTCGATATGAGCGTCAGTTTCACCTTTATTTATTTCATAGGGACGGCATTGGTTTGCCATATGCACAATCAGATCGCCGTAAATCATTGAATACGCCATCTGTCGCAGCATTTTTATGCCTATTGAAAATCCGGGGTTTTTTTCGAGTCCGGAAAGGTTGACCGAAACGACAGGTATATAATCATAGCCTGCACGATGCAACGCCTTGCGCAGCAGGTGAATATAATTGGATGCGCGGCAGCCCCCTCCGGTCTGGGTTATTAAAAGACCGACTTTGTGAGGATCGTATTTGCCGCTTTTTACTGCGTCAATAAGCTGTCCAATGACCAACAGTGCAGGATAGCATGTATCGTTGTGTACATATTTAAGGCCTTCATCAACAATGCCTCTGTGGTTGGTGGTGAGCATGTCGACCTTGTAACCGTGCAGTTCGAGCACACGGCGCAGCATTGTCAGGTGAACCGGTAGCATCTGGGGCATCAGCAATGTATACTCACGCTTCATTTCGCGCGTAAACAGCAATCTGCCTTTCTTGTTATATATAAGCTCGGCCATTAATATTCTCCTTTGTTATTCTTCGGTGCTTTTGCGCGCTTCTATCGCAGCTATCAGGCTTCGTATGCGTATTCTTACGGCACCTAAGTTATTGATTTCATCAATTTTAAGCTGCGTATACAGCTTGCCGCCTTTTTCAAGAATATCACGCACCTCATCGGTTGTGATAGCGTCAATGCCGCAGCCGAACGATACAAGCTGAACAAGCTGCATATCGGTCTGGGTCGTAACATACTGTGCAGCGCAGTACAGGCGGCTGTGATATGTCCATTGATTAAGCACCTTTACGGGGACAGGCGGCTGTTTATAAGCAACAGCGTCTTCGGTAATTACAACCAACCCAAGAGATGAAATTAACGAGTCGATTCCGTGGTTTATTTCGGGGTCGGCATGATAGGGGCGTCCCGACAATACTATAATGCCGTTGCCGTTTTCACGTGCCTGCTCTATCATTCGTTCGCCCATTTCGTGCAGCATTCCGAGATAAGCATCATATGCGTCGTAAGAGGCCTTGGCTGCCGCTTTTATCTCTTTTGCGGGTATATTAAAAAGCTCGCCAAAGTAATCTGCCGCTTTTTGTGCAAAATCGCGCGGGCGGTGCAAGCCAAAATAGGGATGTAAATAACGCACTTTTTTCAATTTTTTTATATTTGCATCAACCAGTTCCGGATAATAAGCAACTACCGGGCAGTTATAATGGTTGTCACCCTTTCCCTCGTCAAAACTATAAGGCAAGCAGGGATAAAATATAGCATCTACATCCATCTCGAGCAGCTTTTCTATATGACCGTGTATCAGCTTGGCAGGATAACACACAGTATCAGAGGGAATTGTATGCTGCCCCAATGTATAAAGCTTGCGGGAAGATTCGGGCGACAGCACAACTTCAAATCCAAGCTTGGTGAAAAAGGTGTACCAGAATGGCAGGTTTTCAAACATATTGAGCGCCATAGGAATTCCGATTCGCCCGCGCCTGTTTTGACCACCTTGAAGTGAGCGCAGATAGTTGTATTTCCATTTCATAAGATTTGGCAGGTCGGCACGCTTGTTCTTGCCGAGCGGACGCTCACACCGGTTTCCCGAAATAAATCGGCGTCCGGCTCCGAAATTGTTTATTGTCAGGTGGCAGTTGTTGCCGCAAAGTCCGCACTGGGCTGATTTTGTGGTGTGGGAAAAAGAATTTAGCTCGTCGTATGAAAGCAGCGAGCTTTTATAATCTCCTTTGCTTTTATACAGTGAACGTGCAGCAAGTGCAGCACCATATGCACCCATTATACCGGCAATCGTCGGGCGTATTACTTGAGTTCCAAGCTCAAGCTCAAAGCTGCGTAGCACGGCGTCGTTTAAAAATGTTCCACCCTGTACTACAATATTCTGTCCGAGTTCTGATGGGCTTGCAGCGCGTATTACTTTATAAATCGCATTTTTGACAATGCTAATTGAAAGCCCGGCAGAAATATCATCTACGCCCGCACCCTCTTTTTGAGCCTGCTTAACCGATGAATTCATGAATACAGTGCAGCGTGAGCCTAAGTCAACCGGTTTTTCTGCAAAAAGACCGAGCTTTGCAAAATCGGCGATTGAATAACCCAGCGCTATGGCAAATGTTTCAATAAACGACCCGCAGCCGGACGAACAAGCTTCGTTTAACAGTATACTGTCGATTGCGCCGTTTCGTATTTTAAAGCATTTCATATCCTGACCGCCGATATCGATAATAAAATCGACCTGCGGATTAAAATGAGAGGCTGCTTGGTAATGTGCTACCGTTTCGACAAGCCCTAAGTCTATATTAAACGCATTTTTTATTAAATCCTCGCCATAACCTGTGGTGGCACTGCCGCGTATCGTGATGCGGTCACCAAAACGACTGTAAATTTCTTTAAGCTGCTCAAGTACTACTGCAACAGGGTTGCCGCCGTTGGATGCATAATATGTATAGAGCAACCCACCATCGGGTGTAATCAGTACAAGCTTTGTGGTAGTAGAGCCCGCGTCAATTCCGAGATAGGCGTCACCGGTATATGAATCAGCGTCGATTTCGGGTGGGTGTTGTGCGTTGTGTCGTTTAAGAAACTCGTCATATTCCTCTTGTGTGTTAAACAAGGGGGGCAACGTATTTGTGGTGTTTTTTTGAACTGAAGTTTTATTTATTAAACTTAACGCTAAGTCAAAATCAATTTTTGGAACGTTGCCTGCATACACCGCAGCACCGACAGCGACATATACATCAGCGTTATCGGGGAAAACAGCTTGTTCGGATTTTAGTTTTAATGTTTCGATAAAAGAGCGCCGCAGTCCGCTAAAGAAAAAGAGAGGGCCGCCGAGAAAAAGAACATTACCTTTAATTTCACGGCCCTGAGCCAGTCCCGATATGGTCTGGTTTACGACGGCCTTAAAAATGCTTGCAGCAATATCCTCCTTGCGCGCTCCCTGATTTAGCAAAGGCTGGATGTCGGTTTTGGCAAACACGCCGCATCGCGACGCTATTGAATACAGCTTTTCGCTACGCTCGCTTAATCTGTTAAGCTCATCGGGTGTTATATTAAGCAGAGTTGCCATTTGGTCAATAAACGCACCTGTTCCACCTGCACATGAGCCATTCATGCGTTCCTCAAGACCGCCGGTGAAAAATATTATTTTAGCATCCTCGCCGCCGAGCTCGATCACAACATCAGTGTCGGGATGAAAGCGTTCGACAGCGCCTGCCGTCGCAAATACTTCCTGAACAAACTCAAGATCGGCAGCTTTGGCAACACCAAGCCCGGCCGAGCCGGTAATAGCCAGATGAACCTGTTTACCACTTAGTCTGGGTTTTAGCTGCTCAAGCATTTCGGCAGTTTTTTCGCGCACTTTGGACATGTGGCGTTCATATGTTTTGAATTCAATCTCATCATTGTCGTTAAGCAGCACCACTTTTACGGTGGTGGATCCAATATCGATTCCTATTCGCAAATTTGGTCCTCCTAACAGGATAAAAAGCCCCGGCATTTATTGCATAATCAAAAAAATCCCGGGCGAGTGTACTAATTTCTTCAGCTATTTTTGTATTATATCATTCCGTTTAAAAAAGGGCAAGAGTAACAAGTTGGGCGGGGTGCAGGATACGGGGTTACAAATCATTGACATTTCATATATATTTAAAGTATACTTTATTCAACAAAACTCAATGTTATATGATAACTGTTCCCGCCCGCGTTGTCTATAAGAAAGGCATGGTCTATCATGAAAAACTTGAAAGCTTTTGTAAGCCTTTCAATATTTATATTTGTTTTAGTCGTATTTCCTGTTTTGGTTGCGGCAAAAGAGCAAAGGCCGCATAATGAGACTGTGTATACTTTGACTGCTCCCACAAGATACGTTGAATCAAAGTCGTATTCAAGCTATTTTTCGTCAGGAGCGTTCAATTTTTATGATCAACTGGATAATGGACAGAAAACAATATATAATGCGCTTAAAAACATTTCCCCGACAAGCAAGCAAGTGAATATAAAGCTTTACCAACCGGTTACATTTAAAGCTGCCGGCACTAACCCTACGCCAAAGGAAAAGCAGGCAGCCATGGATGAAGTATCACGCCAGGTACAGGGGGCACTTGATGCACTGCTAAAGGATTTTCCCGAAATATTTTGGCTTAAATTCGGACAAAACGGTTGTTCTTATGAAATGCAAATGTCGGGACAGCCTTCCGGTGGTGGATATTTGTTTTCTATAAAAAGCATTACATTTCATACGGTTATAATGGATACATACGCCCCGATCAAAGACACGATTGTTTCAACGCTTAACAATGCCGTTGAAAGCTTTTTGGTCACAGGGCAATCACGGTTTGAGAAAGTTTTGTCGATACATGATGGGCTCGCAAACCGCATAGCGTATGACAAAACATTTTCTTTTGAAAGGGCATATGACGCTTATGGTGCCCTTATTGATGGTCTGGCGGTGTGTGAGGGATATTCCGAAGCATTTAAGCTAATTTGTGATAAGAATGGTATTCCGTGTGTTTTGGTTGTCGGCACAGGTATCACATCGGCTGTTTCGGGTCCGCATATGTGGAACATGGTGCGAATGGAAGACGGAAAATGGTACTGTGTCGATGTCACTTGGGACGACCAGACCGAAGACCACGGCAGAATATATTATGATTTTTTTCTTGTCGGAAGAAACACTAAAGATATTTATTTTGGAAATAAGATGTTTTATCAATCCCATCAGGCAAGCGGATTCATATCGGATACTAAATACTCAAAGGAGTTTGCGTATCCTAATCTGTCATTAACAGCGTATGTGCCGGGTCATGGGAATACAACAGAAACGACCGAATCGACACATGACACGTCACCCACTGTGATTGCTCCACCTATGCCTACCTTCACCACCGGGCAGCCGGTTATTATTACTACTACGATATCGACAACTGGCACAAAAAAAGCAACCGACAGGACGACTGTCAATACAACTACTATCAAGGCAAAGAGCGAAAAAACAAGTTCGATTGAATTAAACAAGATGAACGAGCAGACTTTGCCTTCCGTGACAGACACTGACCAAAAGTCTGCTACAACATTCAGCACTTCAAGCAATAATATAAAGACCGAAATCAATAACAGTAAGAGTTTTTCTGTTTTAAGCCTTGTTCCGTATGCGTTTGTATTGATAATTGTTATCGCGATAATAATATTATATATAGTTAAAAAACGGATTTAAGGGAGTCAACGCTGATGCTGCTAACTTTGGATATGGGAAATACAAACATAAAAATCGGTGTTTTTAAGGGGAAAAATCTCCTGCTGGAATCGCGAATTGCGACCGATCGTTCAAAAATGGAAGACCAGTATGCTGTTGAGATGCTTGATATACTGCGTCTTTACAACCTTAATGTTAGCGAATTTGAAGGGGCTATTATCAGCTCTGTCGTGCCACCTCTCAATGTTACTATACGTCGCGCAGTCGAAAAGGTGACAGGCATGTCACCAATGATTGTCGGCCCCGGCACAAAAACAGGCGTTGATATCCGTATTGACAATCCCGCACAGTTAGGAGCAGATTTGCTTGTGGGTGCGGTAGCCGCAATAACACAGTATGGTGTGCCATGCATTATTTGGGATTTGGGTACCGCAACAACGGTTTCGGTTGTAGACAAGGACGGTGTTTTTCGTGGCGGAGCAATAATTGCCGGAGTCGATGTTTCGATTGAATCATTAGTATCACAAGCATCGCAGCTTCCGCGCATCAGCCTTGAGGCCCCCGAACGCGTTATCGGAACTAATACGGTAGAATCAATGCAATCAGGCGTTGTGTACGGCACGGCGTCAATGATAGACGGCATGTGCGAACGGATTGAAAGTGAGCTCGGTTATCCTGCTTCGGTCGTGATTACCGGAGGTCTGGGTCGTGAGATTGCTCCACATTGCCGCCACAAGGTTGCTTTTAATGACAGTCTAATATTGTCGGGACTGAATATTATTTATGAAAAAAACAAAAAACTAAAATAATGCGGTAGAGGACGGGAAAAAGCGGGCACGGCACGGCAGCTTTTTAAGCGCCGTAGCATGGGTGTTCGCCCCGGAGTAAGCCGCGTTTGGGGTTTCCCATATATAAAAAAATTGCGCTGTATCCAGAATAAAAGGAACAGCAGCAAGGAGGTTATTTATTATATGGTAGGGCGAGAAAATTTGGTGAAGCTGGTACTTACGGCAATGTTTTGTGCAATAATTATTGCCATGACTTTTATCCCTTATTTGGGGTATATTGTCTATGGCGGATTGAGTATCACGACACTTCATGTTGTTGTGATTCTCGGCGCGGTAATACTCGGACCGGTTCGCGGCACAGTGTTGGGACTGGTATGGGGTGTTACCTGCCTTATCTATGCGGCAATGAACGGGACGGCTGATGCGGCTATTTTCCTTGATCCACGCATTTCTGTTATACCGCGTATTATTGTGGGATTTGCATCGGCATGGTATTTCATCGGATTTAAGGCACTTTTTGGACGGGTGTTTAACAAAAACAAGGCATCTGAGGTTGTAGCCATGACGGTTACCGGCATTCTGGGCACAATTACCAACACGGTTCTTGTGTTGACTGCCATCAGCCTGTTTGGTGGCAGCGGCGTCCTGAAACTTGGCATGGTGCTATCTGTTATCATAAAAACTGCTATTGCATTAAACGGTGTTGTAGAGCTCGTACTTGCAGTTGTCCTGGTGCCTGCATTGGGCGTGCCGTTGTTTAAGATGCTGTATAAGCATTCAATCGGTGAGTAAACGCTTTCATAAAGAAAAGCTCCGACCCTTTTGGCCGGAGCTTTTCTTTATGAAAAATGAGGATATCCAACCCTTACGCACAATCGGAACGCAGAGGACGGCGTTCCCTACAACATTTGGTGCATAATTTTATGCCTGCAAATACGATAGAATTTAATGACAGATTAAATGTAGGGCGCGGTGTCCCCACCGCGCCGTTTTCAAGAATTAATCCTTATAATCTGCCATATAACTACCGTGTGCCTCAATCAATTCATCACACATAGACACTATTTCGTCAATTGATAATTGAGCACCTGTGCAGGGATCCAACATGGCCGCTCTGTAAATATCTTCTTTTTTTCGGGTGACTGCAGCTTCTATGGTCATTAACTGAGCATTGACATTTGTCATGTTAAGTGCCGCTAACTGGACCGGCAACCGACCGACGTGGCATGGATTAACCCCTCTGCCGTCAATAAGGCAAGGCACTTCAACACAGGCATCGGCAGGAAGATTATCAATTAAGCCGGTGTTTAATACATTACCGCCGATTTTGTACGGCTTATTTAAAACTATTGATTCCATTATGTATGAAGCGTATTCGTATGAGCGTTCGTGAGTGATTTTAAAATCATCGAGAATTCTGTTCTTTTCTTGTTGCCATCCTGCAATTTGATTGACACAACGGCGCGGATATTCATCTAAAGGAATGTTAAATTTGTCGATAAGCTCCGGGTGAGTGGATTTTATGAACCAGGGATTATATTCCGCATTATGTTCACTTGACTCGGTGCAATAATAACCGAGGTGCTTGATATACTCATAACGCACCATGTCATGATGCTTTTCGGTGGCATTCTTTTCGGCAGCGCGCTTTCTAATTTCCGGATAAAGGTCATTGCCATCCTTATCATACAGTTCCAGTAGCCATGCCATGTGGTTTATGCCGGCAATAAGCTCTTTTCTGCCTTCAAGCTTGTCCTGCATACCCAGATCTTTCAGCAGCCCCTCGGAACACACCTGAACGCTATGGCATAAACCAACAGTTTTAACTCCGGTATAGCGTTGCATATAACCTGTTAAAATTGCCATGGGATTTGTATAATTTAAAAACCATGCGTTAGGGCAAACCTCTTCCATGTCATGAGCAAAATCACGCAAAACAGGAATGGTACGCAGTGCACGCATAATACCGCCGATACCCAGTGTGTCAGCAATTGTCTGGCGCAGCCCATACTTTTTCGGTATTTCAAAGTCGTTAATAGTACACGGATCATAAAATCCTACCTGAATCGCATTAACGACGAACGTCGCATTGCGAAGAGCTTCCTTCCGATTTTCTACGCCAAGATATGTTTTAATTTTTGCACGATTTTCATTAATGTTTTTATTCAGGGCATTTAGTATAACAGCCGATTCTTCCAAACGCACTGCGTCAATATCATACAATGCAATTTCCGCATCGCGCAAAGTTTGCGAACACATGCAATCTCCAAGTACATTGCGCGCAAAGACAGTGCTGCCTGCGCCCATAAATGTGATTTTTACCATACTGTTTGCCTCCTAATTCTGTGCCTATATATTATTGCAGTGACACAGATTATATTCAAATATTTTAAATGTATTATATATTAAAATTTAAATAAAGTAAACAGAATTAGCGTAAATAAAGCTTGATTACTTATTTCTTCTCTTTTTCATCACGGTTATTTTTTGACGGAAGATGCTCTTTCCAGTCGCGCAGAATGGCGGGACGCCTTGGCCATTTCATGTAAGGGAAGGCACGCAGCATCCGCTTTTGCAAATAACGCGTTGAAGTCATAAGCTTCACACTTTTTGCGCGTATCTCGTTTGCATAATCAGCTATGCGTCGGCGCAGCGAATCTAAAGTCAGCGTATGCAATTCGGGCATATCGGGTGAATTGCGCTTTTCGAAAGCTTTACGAAGGTTATATTTTTCGGCAAGTCGTTCAATATGCCGTAATATATCCTCTTTTGTCGGAAGCTCGATGCTTTCGACAAAACCATGAATTAGTTCGTTCCACTTGTCAAGCTGTTCAAGCTTGTTTCCGATACGCCGAGCCACTATGTATGAAATTGCGGCATCAAATATCAAAAAAGCGATGAGGACGGCATCAACAACGATTAGGGCAGTGCTGCCTGCCGAGAATATTAGAGCTGCCAATTTATCAAGCAATGGCTGCAGGCAGAATAAAAACAGTGTTGCAAGCCCTCCCCAGATAATTGAAATGGCAACATTGACACGCCCGTTAATATTGAATTTAATATGTGAATAATCCCACCATCGTGCCTTAAACAGTTTTTCCATTATCCAAGAAATAAGATATTCAGTGATTGTTGCCAGCACTGCGCATGAGAAAAATATTACCAAAACCGCTATGACCGTGTTGTCCAAGCTATCACGCACCGGTATCAGCAAAATGAGCATTAATGAAACGGCGCAGCCGTATATCGGGCAAAACGGACCGTTTAAAAAGCCGCGATTAATAAAGCGTCGTTCTTGAAACGAACACAGCAAGGTTTCGAGTAACCAGCCCAAAAAGCTGTAGATAAAAAAATACAACACCATAACAGAAAAAGGATAGGGCATGTTAATTTCTCCATTCTGCAAAAATATTAGATATAATAAAATTTTGATTTATTAATAATATATCTTTTTTCATTATATTTGACAATATAATGAAAAATAAGATATACTTCCCCTTTGGGAGGCGTAGAAATGACAGAATTATTAGAAGCAATGATGGTTATCAGTTTTGGATTATCATGGCCTGTATCTATTGTGAAATCTTATCGTTCTAAAACCGCAAAGGGGAAAAGCCTGATTTTCTTACTGATTGTTGAGTTTGGTTATATTTGCGGTGTTTTATGGAAAATAGTCGAGTTTGTTAAAACAGGTGTAATTAAATATCCGTCATATTTTTATCTTTTAAATTTGATTATGATTGGCATTGATATTATTCTATATTTTAGAAACGCAAAACTGGATAAACAGGCACGGGCGGATATGGAATCCGCCCGTTCACGATAATAGGGTGAAAATGGTTTGGCAGAATTACATATATAGGATTCAATATAAGGACTTTGCTTGAAAAAATATTATCAATTATTCGGGCGGATATGGAATCCGCCCCTACAGACGATTAGGCAATAGCTATAAAGCCGGCAAGGCTGCCACGCGTACTGCCCGCAGCGCGATGTGACCAAAATATATCCGGATGGCATCGAGTACACAGGTCTGTAACCGTTATATTTGAATTGTTTAGTCCGGCACTTAGCAGAATACGCCGATTTATTTCCCACAAATCGACATGATATTTATTCCGATTACCAAATGAAAAACAGCGATCGTCGATTTCTTCCATATCTGCGAATATACGATACACCGGTAAATCCACTTCAAAGCAGCATAGACCTATCGACGGTCCGATCCCTGCGATTATGTTTTTAGGATGGCAGCCGTAATCGCTGCACATGCGCTCTACAATAACTCTGCCAATGCGCGCGGCCGTACCTTTCCATCCGGCATGTGCCATACCCACGACACGACGCACTTTATCTGCAAAAAAAAGAGGTACACAATCAGCGTACTGCGTACACAGCACAACGTTAGGCTCATCGGTAACAAGTCCGTCAATGTTGCTATATCCCTTTTCCTTAAAAATACCGCGCCCCCGGTCATTTGCAGTTGCATTGTATATTTCTGTGTTATGACGCTGGTCGGGCAAGACGACGTTGCGAACATCCACATTAATTGCGCTGCAAAAACGTTCAAAATTTTGATGAACTGCCGCTTTATCATCATTTCGTGTAAAGCTTAAATTCATGCTTTGAAAAACGCCGGTGCTGACACCACCAAGCCGTGTCGAAAAGCCGTGTCGGACAAACTGCAGTTTGTCTAAAGACGGAAAGCTGTAATAGGGAACATCACCGCTAATGTTTGATTTAAGAGTGCGAGATGGCAGGAGTATCATGACCTGTCTTCCCCCCCGTTAAAAGATTGTTTGTGATATTATACGCCACAATAGTCCGACGCTGGCGGAAATCACTATAAGCAGCACAGGTGATACCTTGCGCAAAAGCAAAATAAAGCAGGCGACAGCAAGTACCACGGAAAACCAGTCGATTTGCGGCAGATTATTTAGCAGCTTGCTTATTTCATAGCCGGTAAATGTCAGTATGACAATATGAACAGCCGAGGCACCAACCATACCTGCGACTGCCGGACGAATTCCTGTCATGCCGGCACTTACCAAGCGGCTGTCCCTAACAGCAAAAAAGAATCTTGCAGCCAGCAGTGACAGTATTATTGACGGCAGCGAAACACCCAATGTGGCAATAATGCCTCCAAAAATTCCGCCGCTACGAATACCGGCAAATGTGGCAGCGTTAATTGCAAGCGGGCCGGGTGTCATTTCCGAAAGTGCGACAATGTCAGCTATTTCGCCGGCTGTCATCCACCCCGTTGCTTGCATTTCACGCTGAATAATCGGCACCATTGCAAGCCCGCCACCGAATGAAAGCGCGCCTATTTTAAAAAATACCCATAGCAGTTGTAAATACAGCATTAACGTGACCTCTTTTCCGAAATAGCGGCATAAAGAGCGTTAAACAACAGACCGACAACAAGGCCGCCCAAAATATATACAGATGCATGCCATTTAGTGAAAATTGATAGCAGAAGTGATATTACGAAAACAACTGCTGTCCATATTCCGCGTCCGGTTTTTATTGAAGAGCGTGCAAGCTTGACTGTTGCCCAAACCAATAAACCACATACTGCCGCACGGATACCCCTAAGTGCGGCGGCTACATACTCGTTGGCGCGAAACCATGTATAACACGCAGCGATTATCGACATTACCGCAAGCGGGGGCAGTATCATTCCGGCAGCCGCAGACAGGCTGCCGCGTATGCCGGCCACGCGATAGCCGACCATCACAGAGGTATTGACAGCGATGGGGCCGGGCATGGACTGAGCTACAGCAATGGTATCAAGCATTTCATCATGCGACAGCCAGCGGTGTTTTTCGGTGAAGGACTCGAGCAGAAGTGACAGCATGGCATATCCACCACCGATTGTTACCATGCCGATTTTTAATGTTTCAAAAAACAATTTAAGACATTTGCCTTTGCCGTTTTTTGGAGATGTTTCAGCAGTATTTTGGCATTCGTGGCATGCCTCTATCAGTTGGCCGCATATTTTTTTAACAGAAAATCGGTTTAAAGTCAGCTCCCGAATTTTTTCACTGTCATATCTGCCGGCTTTGTCAAGCATCACAAGCATTGCATTTGCCATCTCATCAACATCATCAACAGGTACGAGTATACCGATATCATCCGTTACAATGTCGAGCGGGCCGCCACAGCGTGTGCTTATAACCGGTTTTCCACAGGCTGCGGCTTCGTTTAGCACACATGAAAGTGTTTCGACACGTGATGAGCAAACAAAGCAGTCGCAACCGTTCATAAATTGAGGCACCTGCTCACGTGCAACAGTACCCACAAGATGACAAGACTTAGCGATATCAAGCTTGTTGATTAATTCCTGAAGCCGGCTGCGTAGTACGCCATCACCGGCAATTTCCAGCTTTACTCGCTTGTCTGTTTTGCCTTTGAGCAGTGCAAATGCGCGTATTAGTAAATCGTATCCCTTGATTGGTCTTAGCTGACCCATTGCTCGAAATGTGAATTCGCTGTTGGGCGGTGTTTCTAAGGGCTTGAAGAAATCACCGTTTACCATATCCGGAATAATCCTGACATCGCCGTAGGGCTCCATAACCCGATAAAGTGCATTGCTCACACAAGCATTCACTTTGGCAAAACGCATTGTGTATGCAAGTCGTTTTAAAGCCGCACTGTTTTCATTTTCGGTTATTACAAAAGATGAATGCTCCATAAAAAACAAGGGCAACCTGTATTTGCGGCAAAGAGATACCGCTTCGTATCCATGTAGCGAGGAACGCAGGTTAACAACGTCGGGGCGTCCCCATTCACTTTCGATAAGGCGGTATATTTTTTTTAACATATGCGTGCGTTGCAGCCGACGCCCGTATTCAAAGCGGGGGGTCAGGTTGGGGCGGGTATATGTGTATGTGAGCACACCGTTTATTGTTTCACGGCGAATACCGTTATTAGACGGCCGAAAATCGCTTCCTACCGAAACATGTGCTACGGCAACATCAACACCCATTGCTGCAAGGGCCTCGGCTTGCTCTTTGAAAAAAGTGCCGAGAAAAGGTGCTCCCGGCGTGGGATACCAAGATGGTATTATCAGTACTTTCATTAAAAACCTGCCTTTCTGTGCAGTCCGATGCAGATTAATTTTATGGTATTATACACTGTTTTACATTAAAAGCGCAACCTTAAACGGAATGATAAAATTCAAAAAGAAAAGATTGAAATGAGTATGTCCTGATGTTATAATTCTTTATTAGTGGTAAAAAACAAAATTAATTGTAAACATTCAAAAAATGTTTACAATTAAACCGACTCAGAATAATACAATTAAAGATATGCCGGTTAAGCAGGACATGCAGTGCTAAGTATTCAAGCAAAAAGTTGGTTTTGTTCAGCCGGACAAGTGCAGAATATGTCTTAACTGACGGAATCAACGCGGCTTAATTTATATCAGGAGGGAAAGCTATGATTGAGGTGCAAAACCTGACCAAACGGTATGGAAACCACCTTGCCGTGGATAATATCAGTTTTAGGGTGGAGGAAGGAGAAATTCTTGGTTTTCTGGGCCCAAACGGTGCAGGTAAAACCACCACTATGAACATTCTTACCGGGTATCTATCGGCCACCAGCGGTGTGACAAAAATAAACGGTTTTGATGTGCTGGAGCAACCGAACGAGGCTAAAATGAATATTGGCTATTTACCCGAACAGCCACCGTTATATCTTGATATGACGGTAAGGGAATATTTGGATTTTATGTATGATCTAAAAAAATGTAAGCTTGCGCGAAAAGATCATATTGCCGAAATATGCAGGTTGGTTAAAATCGAAAATGTATATGGCAGACTAATTAAGAACCTTTCTAAAGGATATCGTCAGAGAGTTGGGTTAGCGCAATCATTAATCGGCAACCCTCCGGTGCTTATACTTGACGAACCTACTGTCGGTCTTGACCCAAAGCAGATAATTGAAATACGTTCCTTGATAAAAAATCTCGGCAAGCACCATACAGTCATATTATCTTCTCATATTTTGCAGGAAATTGAAGCAGTTTGCGACCGTATTGTTATAATTAATAAAGGAGTGCTTGTCGCAGACGATACTGCATCAAATCTTGCCGAAAAGTACTCAAATGACAGGCGTCTTATGGTACGCATCTCAGGCAGCGAAAAAGATGTGCTTAATGTGCTTAGCAGCATTCCGGGCGTCAGTGCGGTTGTGTCCCAGGGAGAAAAGGAGCCGGGAGTTTTTGAGTTCGCGATAGAGCCTCAAGAGGATACCGATGTGAGGCGTGAAATTTCAACTCGTGTTGCCGCCCGCAACTGGCCGATTATGGGTATGCGGTCTATGGAAATGACTCTTGAAGAAGTGTTTATTGCTCTTACTCGCGAGCAGATAGGCAAGTCGAAAAAAGGAGGACGGGCATAATGGGTGCTGTTTTCAAAAGAGAGTTTAAAGCTTTCTTTACTTCACCAATCGGATATATTGTTATTGCTGCGGTTGGATTCTTTGCAGGGCTTTTTTTCTATTTAATAAACATTGTGGGCTTCAACCCGGATTTATCTCATGTATTCGGTAGTCTTTTTCCTTTCATTTTAATTATCCTGCCGCTGGTTACGATGAGGCTTTTCAGCGAGGAGAAAAGGCAAAAAACCGATCAGGCGCTGCTTACATCACCGGTTAGTCTTACAGGTATAGTTCTGGGCAAATTTTTTGCCGCCATGCTTGTATTTGCGCTTTCTTTGATGTTGCTGCTTGTTTTTGCAATGATTATTGCTTTTCAGGTGATGCCCGACTGGTCGGTTATTTTCGGTAATTATATTGGCTTATTACTTGTAGGCGGACTTGTTATATCCATAGGTTTGCTGATTTCAAGCGTAACCGAAAGCCAGCTTATAGCGGCAATCGGCACATTAGGCATTTCATTTATTCTGATACTGATGGATTCTTTAGCAGCCCAATTTTCAACTTTGACTTATCTTACGACAGTCGTAAACTTTTTATCTGTTTCACAGCGTTACGGCATGTTTACGAGCGGAATAATTAATTATGACGATATTATTTATTTTATAAGCATGCAGGCATTGTTTTTGTTTTTGACTGTCCGCGTTCTTGACCGAAAGAGATGGAGTTAAGAGCATTTTTGAAAAGAAAGGAGATTATGTAATGAAAGAAGATAAAATGCCGCTTAACGGCGAACCTGTCAGTGAGAACAATACGGCGGATATGGCTGAAAACGAAAATAATGCAGTCAATGCCCAACCAGTTGAGCAGACAACAAACGAAGATGTTTTAGCTGATGACGATACGGGTGTTGTTTTAAGCGAGGGCGAGCTCGACGAGGATGAGCAAGCGTCTGAAGAAGATCAAAAAGAGGATATACAAAATATTGAAGACGAGTCCCAAGAAGAAGCAGACGAATCCGATAAAAAAGCTGACAAAAAGAAATCTAAAATAAAGCTTCGCATTGATATGCGCAGACTGCGCTATGGCAGCATGGCAACAGCAATGACAGCTGCGGTTGTTGCGGTTGTGATTTTAATCAATATTGTGGCGGGAATTTTAAACGAACGGTTTCCGGTAAAGCTGGATTTGACAGCAGACAAGCTTTTTACACTTTCCGATGAAAGCCTTAAGATTGCTAAAGACTTAAAAAAGGATATGCAGATTACGGTATTTGGAGATGAATCCAACTTTTCGTCGCCAAGCACTGACATGCCCGGTCTTAACACGGTTTTTAAGCAGTTTTATGAAATGACGCGGGAATATGCCACACTGTCTGGCAATAAAATAAAGATAACTTATATAGATTTAATAACCAACCCGGCGTTAGCTCAAAAATACAGCAAATACGAAGTTAATGAAGGAAGTATACTTTTTGAATGCGGTAACCGTTGGCAAAAAACCAATGTAAACGAATTATTCAGCTATAATCAAGAAGCATATTATTATTACCAGCAGATGACCGATGTCAATTCTCATGTGGAAAGGGTGCTGGCGTCCAATATTTTAATGGTTACAAGTGATTTCACTCCAATTGTAACAGTGCTTTCCGGGCACGATGAGGACGGTGCAGTTATTTCCGGAATAGAATCAGTTATTAAAAATAACAACTATGAGACCGAGATGTTGGATATTACAGGATCGGCTGAATTTAACGAGGAATCCCAAATTGCACTGATAGCAGCTCCAAAGACTGATTACACCGAAGCCGAAATAGAAAAGTTGCGCAATTGGCTTAACAATGACGGAAAATACAACCGTCATCTTGCAGTAGTGGTAAATTTGGAAAGTGACTGCCCTAACCTTTATGAATTTTTAAAAGTCGAATATGGACTTGAGGTTGCCAATAATCTCATAGTAGAAACTGATCCCAACAAGACTTATAACTATACTGCATTTTGGCCCATCGGTGATGTTAAATCAGGCGATTTTACTGAAGATATTGCCGAAAGGCGTGTGCTCATGCCGGTTACGCGTCAGATAATCACGCACAAGGAGGACAGCAAGGACTACTCGCTTTATAATGTCGATGTGGTAACGTTCGGTGATACGGCCAAGCTTGTCAAGATCGCTGACGCGCTTTCTGAGCCCAAAGAGGGCGAGAAAATCGAGCAGATGGATGCCGATGAGTATCCTGTTACAGGCGTTGCATATGCAACTAAGTGGGGATATAACGATGATAACGAACAGTACAAAACGAACGTTGCGGTATACGGCAGTCAACAGGCGCTGTCGGCCGAAGTTATGTCATTAACTTTTGTTGAAAATGAAAGGGTTTTGCTTTCATTGTTTAACGGGTTTACGGGTAACGAAAATACTGTTACCATTTCAAGTAAATCGCTGGATAAAACAAGGCTTGAATTTACGACCGGTCAGGCAAATATATTCTTCATTATTTTTGTCGTTACAATTCCGATTGCACTGCTTGTCACTTGTTTAATCATATTTATCCGGAGGCGCCGTCTATGAAAAAACAGAAGCGAACACTGATAATTGTAATCACAGCAATTTTGGTGCTTACTGCTTTGTTGCTCGGTCTTTTGTTTTTACTTCCCGAAGATGACGATGACAGTTCGTCCGATACAAGCGATGAAACGATTAATCTTATTGACAAGACTAAAGCTGACGACGACGAAACTGTGGACGACCCTATTAAAAAGATTGCCATAAAGTTACAGGCCGAAGAGTATGAAATTGTTCCCGGTGATGATGACCAGCTTGTGGTGGCAGGTTATGAAGATTTGCCTGTAAACACAACCGAAATTGATTCACTTGTCAGATCACTTTCAAATGTTGATGCTAATCGCAAGGTCGCAGACAATTCAGACAACCAAAAGGATTTTGGTCTGGATAAACCGCGGTCAATCGCAACTGTTACCTACCATGACGACTCTGTTGTTGTGTTTGAGCTTGGCAACGAGGCCGCAGGTGACGCCGGCAGCTATCTGCGCATACAAAGTGATGGTCCGATATATCTTGTCGATTCTTATTTTGCAGGTTGGCTTTTGAAAGAATCTGTAAATTATATAGGCACAACTCTGATTACAGCGCCCAGTGCTAAATCCGAGTCCGATGGCGATACCGCTGTTTTAAAGGATATGAAGTTGTCGGGAAGTGTCCGTGCATCAAAACCCTTTGAGTTTAAAGTAAATCAAACGGACAGCAAATCGCTTTCCACATTCGCCTATATTACTACAAAACCTTTTGTAAAGGGCGCAAGTGAAGAGGCAAATAAAATAGCACAGGCTGTAACTTCACTTAATGCAATTCAGGCAGTTAAGGCATATCCGAAATCCGGCGATTTGAAAAAATACGGTCTGAATAATCCCTATTCGGTATGTGAAATGACCCTTGCAGTTCAGTCAATGTCATCCTCAGATGATGATGACGATGATTCCGATACCACTGTTACAACTTATTACAACTCTACAAAGCACAAAATTACACTGGGCAGCAAGGACGAAGACGGCAATTATTACGCAATGGTAGACGATATTGATGCTGTATATATCGTTTCACCCTCGGCTGTACCGTGGGCCGATAAACAGTATGGGGATATTGTGACTACTATGCTGTTTTTACAAGATATTACAAGTGTAAAGTCGATAAGTCTAAAATCCGGTGGAAAGACCTCTTCCTTTGAGCTGACCCACTATCCCGATGAAGAGGACAGGGATAAAAGCATGGTTGTTAAATCAGGCGAAAAAACCTATTCTACGCCCGATTTTCGTACCTTGTATCAGGTGTATATGATGGTTTATCGGCATGGGGAGCTTGATAAGAAGCCCACAGGAGATGCGGATATTGTGTTTACACTGCAGCCGATAGATAAATCGGCCGATAGAGTGGAAGCGCGATTTTACAGGCAAAGTGCAAGCCTTTATGGCTGTGTGCTTTCGGATGGGGATTTCTATACGGTTAGGGCGAGTGACATTAAAAAAATGCTTGATCAGACCGAAAACTTTTTAAATGGCAGAAAAGTTAGCACCGAATAGTATAGTGTACCCACCCAAAAAATGTAGGGCGCGATGTCCCCATCGCGCTGTATAGTCAAATAGTTAAAAAAACCGCAGCAGATTATACAGCTGTGGTTTTTTTAACGTGCCCTTGTGCTTTAAATATTTATATGATAACATATTAATATTATACTATTCTCAGATTAACCCAAGACATCTTAGTGGATGGAGGCGAAAGCATTGAAATTGCACGAATCGGGCGAAAACTATCTGGAAACCATCCTGTTGCTGCGCAAGAAGAGCGGGTATGTTCGGGCGGTTGACGTAGCAAATGAGCTTAATTTCAGTAAACCGAGCGTAAGTCGTGCGCTTGGCATACTTAAATCGGCAGGTTTTGTCCGTATAGAGCCCAGCGGTAATATACTGCTAACTGATTCGGGCGAGAAACGAGCTGCCGCCGTGTATGAACGACATCGTATTATATCGTGTTTTTTGGTGATGACATTGGGCGTAGCACCCGAAGTGGCGGCAGCGGATGCTTGCCGTATTGAGCATATAATCAGTAGAGAGTCCTTTGACCGTATACGCAGCTATGTCGAACAAAACAGTTAAAAGCAACGGCTAAATTTTTAATTGACAAAGTATATGGATTGGTGTATAATTCGCTGTAAAGCAACGCGCTTTACAGCTTTATGGATTATGTCGGGAGGTTGAGGCATGGCTAAAAACTTAGAGATTTCAATACTGTTTGATTTTTATGGAGACATGCTTACCGACAAGCAGCGCGAAATGATTGAGTATTATTACAATGATGACCTTTCACTTGCCGAAATTGCAGAAAACGAGGGTATAACGCGGCAGGGAGTGCGGGATTCGATTAAACGGGCTGAGTCGCAGCTTTTAGAAATGGAGGACAGGCTTGGACTGGCACGCCGCTTTAAAGAAATGAAAAGCGGATTTGACTCCATCAGGAATGCCGCGAACAATATAAGAGAGTATAACGGCAGATGCGGTCGTTCACGGGATATTGAGGAGTGTGCGGTCCATATTCTTGACATAACCCGCCGTCTATGCGAATTATAATCTTTGTAGCTTAAAAGGAGAATAACAGTGGCGTTTGAAAGCCTTTCGGAAAAGCTGGCTGCTGCCTTTAAAAGACTGCGGTCAAAGGGGAAATTAAGTGAAGCCGATGTAAAAGAAGCAATGCGTGAAGTGCGCCTTGCACTTTTGGAGGCAGATGTAAACTATAAAGTAGCAAAAGAGTTTACCGCAACCGTCACTGCGCGGGCTATCGGTTCACAGGTTATGGAAAGCCTTACACCTGCCCAGATGGTTATTAAAATTGTAAATGAGGAGTTAACGACTCTTATGGGGGGGCAGGCACAAAGGCTTGCCTCGACTAACCGCCCGCCGTGTATCGTGATGCTTTGCGGACTTCAGGGTGCCGGTAAAACAACTCACGCTGCAAAGCTTGCCAAAATGTTGAAATCGCAGGGTCATCGCCCTTTGCTGGTTGCTTGCGACGTATATCGTCCCGCCGCAATTAAGCAGCTTGAGGTGGTGGGGGAAAAGGCGGGCGTACCTGTTTTTCAAATGGGTACGGCAAACCCGGTTGATATAGCCTTAGAAGCAAAAGCTCATGCGCGCGATTACGGAAATGATTATGTGTTACTTGATACTGCCGGTCGCCTGCATATAGACGAGCAGCTAATGGACGAGTTAAAAAATATTAAATCGGCTGTTAGTCCTCACGAAATTTTATTCGTGGTTGATGCAATGACGGGTCAAGATGCGGTGAACGCAGCCTCATCATTTAACGACGCGCTCGGCATAGACGGCGTAATTCTTACCAAGCTGGACGGCGATACGCGTGGCGGCGCTGCTTTGTCTGTACGCGCTGTCACAGGCAAGCCTATAAAATTTGCAGGTGTGGGCGAAAAGCTTGATGATCTTGAGGTTTTTCACCCTGATCGCATGGCATCGCGCATTTTGGGTATGGGTGATGTGCTTTCAATTATTGAAAAGGCTGAGCAGCAAATTGATGAAAAGCGTGCCGAGGAGATGGCACGCAGAATGCAGGAAAATAAGTTTGACTACAATGACATGCTTGAACAGTTTCGCCAAATCAAAAAAATGGGTGATATTAAGGGCATGCTGTCCATGATTCCGGGACTGGGTAATCAGCTTAAAAATGTGGACATCGACGAACGGCAGTTTTCGCAAGTTGAGGCTATTATTTTGTCAATGACACCGCAGGAACGTGAGAAACCAAATATAATGAATTTTTCTCGTAAACGGCGTATTGCTGCGGGCTGCGGGCTTAAAGTAGAGGATGTCAACCGGTTAATTAAGCAGTATGAATCCATGCGCCGGTTAATGAAACAGATGAAGGGCATCGGTAAAAAAGGAAAGCGCGGTATGCCGCATTTTCCGATGATGCCTCAAATGGGCGGACGCAGATTTTTTTAATTTATTTAAACTACCAACAATCCCTAATAGGTTGAAGGTATTGAAAAATTTGGAGGTATAGAAAATGGCTGTAAGAATCAGACTTCGTAGGGTTGGAGCAAAGAAAAGTCCTTTTTATCGTATAGTGGTTGCGGATTCACGTTATCCGCGCGATGGACGTTTTATTGAAGAGCTTGGATATTATAATCCACTCACCAATCCGGTGGAGATTAAAGTGGATGCAGAAAAAACAAAAAAGTGGATATCAAATGGCGCCCAACCGACCGATACAGTAAAAGCGATTTTGAAAAAAGCAGGCGTGCAGTAAAGGTTATATTAGTTAGTATTATTCACCGCACGGCAACATTAATTTACGGAGTTTTATACTAAATATAAACAAGGGGGTTATTGGCTTTGAATGAACTTCTGACTTCCATTGCAAAAGGTCTTGTTGAGGATCCCGATGCGGTAGTTGTAGAACAAGACGATCCTACCGATGACGGCACAATTGTGTTCCATCTTCATGTTGCACCTGATGATATGGGGCGTGTAATCGGCAAGCAGGGTCGCATTGCCAAAGCGATTCGCACTGTCATGCGTGCCGCAGCAACCCGCCGGGAAACCCGTGTATCTGTTGAAATTGACTGATACTGGTTAAGCCGTGGCCAAAAACAACCGCTGTCAATTGACAGCGGTTGTTTTTGTATTATTGTAGGAAAACCACTGGCTGTGCCAGTGGTACAGGAGAGCTTTAGCGTGGGGTAGGAATAAAAAACTCCTTTTGGTACAATAGAGATGCGGTCTGGCAACTGCATCAAAACCAAAAGGAGGTC
>JAQVFM010000037.1 GCA_028697255.1 Oscillospiraceae bacterium | reverse complement strand
CGTGAAGTACACCGATATTCTTTGAAAAAGACAATTTGGACCACATTATTAACACTGTTTGCACTGGTTGTGATTGTTGTGCTGTGTGCAATTATATACAGCGTATTCAGCCAGCTGTTCGGTTTCTTCGGAACAATTATAAATGAACTGATGCTGTAATGAGGTTTTCGTGAGGAGTGAAAGAGAATGAAAAGACGGAACATACGCCGGAGCTTGTCCTGTATAATGGCCGCTGTTTTGCAGATGACGGTATTGGCCGGCTGCTTTTCGAGTCTGGCACAGCCGTCTTCGCAAGATAATATCAAAGGGTATTACCAAAGGACTGATGATGCTCCGCTAAATTACGAAAATGTTATCAAACGATTTGGCATGACTCTTGCCGTTGATAAAAACAATGCCGCAATACGTCTTACCGATGCTTACGGCACAAATTGGGACAGCACGCCGGCGGATTTTGAGTCAGACGAGCTTGCGAACGCTGCCGCAAAGATGGCAATGGCTTCTTTGATAAAAGTCTCATATGCCGACATTACAGGTAACATTACGACAGTAAACTGCTATACGGCAAGCGTGAATAAAGGCACATATATAATTAGCGAAATTGACGATGGTATAAGGTTTGTGTTCGTTTTTGAAAGAGAAGGCTTTGAAATACCGGTAGAGCTGCGTCTGACACAGGACGGTCTTTCTGCCTCGGTGCCAGTTTCGCAAATTAAAGAAACAAACGACAGCTTTAAGCTTACCCGAGTGTCATTAATGCCGTACTTCGGAGCGGCAGGTACAAATGAAAAAGGCTATCTTTTAGTACCCGACGGCAGTGGCGCACTGATTGATTTTGAAGCTGCCGATCCCTCAGCCGAACCCTATGAGCAGTATGTCTATGGCAGGGATTTTTCTGTAAACAAGCTCAAAGCCGACAACGTAACACAGACGGCTTTGCTGCCGGTATTCGGATGCAAAAGGGGAGACAGCGCTTTTTTAGGTGTAATAACCTCGGGCGCATCAAGAGCAGTAATAAACGCTGAGGCAGGCGGCAGTACCAGCAGCTATTTTAATATTGGAGCATCATTTATCTACCGCGACACTGATATGGTACTTGTGGAAAAAAAGAATCAGACTGTGCGGATACTTGAACGGGGACATAGCAGTGCAAAACAGCATTCGGTTTTGTATAAGTTTTTAAGCGGCAGCTCTGCAAATTATGGCGGCATGGCTCAAAGTTACCGCGATTACCTTAAAAAAGAGCACGGTTTAAAGCCTGATAAGGGCAAAGACGGGTTGTATTTGTCATTGCTTGGCGGCGTTAAAGCAACAGTAAATGTGATGGGATTTCCGACAAAACGGGTGCGCCCCCTTACCGATTATCAAAGTGCTGTTAGGTTGTTTGAAAGTCTTTTGGAAAAAGGCGTTGACGAGCTGGCTGTACAGTATATCGGATGGAACAAAAATTCCGATAAAAGCGCCATACAAAGCAAAATTATTCCTGAATCTAATCTGGGTGGCAAAAAAGGCTTTTTGTCTCTTGTCCAATATTGCAAACAAAATGATATAGCGCTTTATCCCGACATCAATTTCACAGACATTGTAAAAGGCAATATGTCATACAACAAAAGAAATGCCGCAAAGTCGATACAACGCAATCCTGCAATGCAGTACCGTTATCTTCTTAATAACGGCAACGCACTGGTTACAATGCCCACCTTTTTGGTTGCACCGGGAAAGATTCGGCCGCTGTCAGAAAAAATCAGCACCTCGGCAGATAAATGGGGCTTGACTTCTTTAAGCGCATCAACATTAGGCGGCAAAATTTATTCGGATTTTGGCTCTAAAAAAGTATCGAGAGACCAAAGCGAGCAGTTATGGAAGGACGCACTGTCCGAACTGAGACGGGGAGATAAGGGGCTTCTTTTATCGGCCGCATGCGGATATTCAATACCTTTTGCTTCGGCAATTACCGACACGCCCATGTCATCAAGCGGATTTTCAATTGAAACCCAATCGATACCGTTTTACCAAATGGTGCTGCGAGGTGTTATCCCTTTAGCAACAACGCCGATAAACTTTGCAGGAAATTCTGTTAAAGCCTTGCTGTTTGCTGCCGAAAGCGGTATTTCACCGTCCTTTAGCTTGTTAGAAAAAAATGGAAAGTATTTAAAAGACTCTGCACAGTACGAACATATCACAAACGGTCTGGTTGATGATTGGGCAGATAAAGCGGCAGAGGCTTATCTAAAGCTGTCACCGCTGTTAAAGGCAGTTTCAAATCAAACGATTAAAACACATCAAATTATCAGTGAGGGCGTTCGCAAAACAGTATTTTCAAATGGTGTCACGGTAATTGTCAATTATACCGAAAAGGCAATAAGTTTGGATGGCATTGCGATTGAAGCCAGGAGCTTTGTATGGAGGGAGTGAACGGATTATGAAAAATAAGCTATTAAAACGCTCAACCATTGAAAAAAAACGCTCACGCTGGGGCTGGCTGTTTATTTTACCTTGGTTTATAGGTACCGTTTACTTTTTCATTATACCAATGCTTCAATCTGCAAGGTATGCATTCAGCGATGTAACTATCAGGAATGGAATTGTCAATTACAAATTCGCCGGTTTAGAAAACTATATTTATATTTTTACCAAGGATTCAAACTTTTTGCCCGGTCTTGCCGAAAGTATCGGAAATGTATTATACCAAGTACCGATAATTGTGATTTTTAGTCTTTTTATGGCTTTGTTGATTAAATCAAAGTTCCCGGGTCGCACATTTTTCCGTGCCGTATTTTTCTTCCCGGTTATCATTGCAAGCGGCGTTGCAATTAACATATTGCAAACTCAGGTACTAATGAGCTCTGACGCTGCCGGGGTGCAGCAGCAGGCGTATATGTTCAGTGTACCGTCATTTACCGTGTTGACCGAACAGCTTGGATTACCCACTTTCGTTACCGAATTGGCAGCAAGCATTACGGGTGGTTTTTTTAACATCACATGGAAATCAGGCGTTCAGATGGTGTTATTACTCGCCGCAGTAAACCACATTTCGCCAAGCTCCTATGAAGCGGCCGATATCGAGGGTGCGTCCCAGTGGGAAAAGCTTTGGAAAATAACATTTCCGATGATTTCTCCGACTTTGTTAGTGGTGCTGATATATTCCATTATCGACTCATTTACAGACTACGGCAACAAGATCATGCAGATGATAAGCGAGCATTTTGGTAAAGGTTATTACGAATACAGCACTGCAGTCGGTCTTGTATATTTTATCGTTGTGCTTGTGCTCACAGGTGCTGTAAATCTCATCTTTTCAAAGAAGGTGTACTATGCAACGCAATAGCAAATGTTGTTATTAGATTTGCAGGCAAAACAGCAAATATGGACACCTATCAAATAAAATGCAAATCTGTTCAAAGCACATTAATGATTGTATAATCAATACAGAAACTATGATAAAGCATGTAGTATTTTGGAAATTATTATTATTATTTCGTTTTAAATGTAAAACAAGCTATCTTAACAACCAAGTTAAAAAACATCATTTTTGCAGAAAAATTACCGCATATCTGCAAAAAAACAACTTTGCCGGGTGCGGCGGCAGATGGAGTGACAAATGATGAAAACAAGAAACATTCACAAAATTTTCTCATTGCTTTTGGCTATGTCCGTACTGCTTGGCTGCTTCGCCTTTTCTTTTGCAGTCCAAGCCGCCGGTGCTGGACAGAGAGTTATCTCGATTGACAACAAAGGTGGTGATGACAACCCGTTCATCCGATTTTTCCCAAACAAAGAAAAATGCGGAACAGGAGGGCCGTTTACCTTTTCGGTAGATGTAAAAATTGAAGGTTACGCAAGGTTGCCCGGACATACCAATGACAACAGCGTATTTATTAATTTAATGCATCAGGACACCGAACATAAGATGACATCTCTTAAATCTTGGAAATCAAACATAGATTGGACTACATTTTCGTACCAGTTCAACAATATCAGCGCAACATTAATTGATGGTTCTATGCGGGAGTATGCGCTGATAGACATTGGTGTAATTTACGCCAAAGCCAAAGTGTCTATTCGCAATTTCAAAATTACCAACAAAGCCGGAAATGTCGTGTATTCTATCGACACGGACCCTGATTTAGAGGGCATATCTGATCTTCGCGATATCGGTTCCAATAACCCAGAGCCGTTTCTTTTGAACTGTGCGTTTGGAAACAGCGGAACTGCAAAATATCCGATAACAGTAAGCAGCTCGGGCGGAAAAACCACAACGACAGCCGGCGGTCCGGTTTATGAGGACGAAACAACAACCTCCAAAACTACCACTACCACTTCTCCAAAAAATACGGACAATACGACGCAAGACTCAGACTCGACTGACATTACCGAAGATACAACCGGTGAAACAGGAGAAAGCACAGATATTTCGGGCAATGAAACCGAACCTACGGGTTCTATGACATCAATGACCGAAAGTGACAGTGACGAAACTGACACACCCAAATATGTTAAAAAGATTAACTGGCCCGCTGTAATAGCACTGATAGTAGGTGTTATTGTGTTATTAGCGGGGGCGGGAGCAGCGTTTATTGTGCTTAGAAAAAAGAAAATGCAGGCTAATTCTGAAAAACCGGACGAATTCTCCGATTCAAAATAAGTATACTAAAGCTTTTGTCGATTAAAATAGCCGATTTCGAAATGCACTGCTTTGCGGGCGAACACATATCGCCCCTACTCGGTCACCCGAACATTTCGAAATTAACTAATCAAATCAATAAAAAGGAGATTTAGGCATTATGAAAAAATCAAAAGCGTTTTTAGCTATTTTTCTGTCGGTCGTATTGTCATTAAGTTTTGCAAACTTTTCTCCCAGCACTGTCAATGCATCGCAGGATTATGTACCCAACCGTTCGGTCACTATTATACCGAATGACGAAGACCCCAGTGTTAACCCAACATTCTTTATCATGACCGAGCATAGCACGTTTGCAGCTGGCGGGCCGTTCACGGTAACAGGCAAGGTAAAGTTTGTAAAGGGCGATGATATTAGCGGAGATGCACTTCATTGTGCAAAAATTGATGCGACCGGCGAAACACCGGATTTGCAGCTTGATGCTTCAACCGACGGTTGGATTGACATAACCGACGGTGAGGGTAACCCCCTTACATTTGAGTTTAACAGCGGTTGGCTGCATTTTGGAATGTGGTATACAAAAGGCGAGTATTCTGTGGCCGACGTTGTTATCAAAAATGCTGCCGGCGAAGTTGTTTATGACATGGTGACCGATACCGAATTATGGGCAGACGGAACTGTAGACAATCCGATGGCAGCAAAGGGAATATGGTATTGCTATAGCTACGGAAGCGGAACCAGCAAATTTACATTTAAAACAAACTATTCGCCCGAAAAGTGGTTTGTACTCGACTGTGAAACAGATATAAATCCGCAATTCCACTTTACACTAAAAAAAGATAGCTACGCATCAGGTGGACCGTTCACAGTATCATATAAGGTAAAGCTTGATAATCTTGCACCGATAGGTGACACCACAGATCAAAGCTTCCGTATGACGGGTACAGCGGGCGATAATGTAGTTAACACCCCGAATGTATGGGTCGATGTAACGGGCAGTTTTGATAACCTGACCGAAGACGGCAAAATATCCATGTATTTGTGGTATGCATCATGCAAATTGACATTTGCAGACTTTACGATAAAAAATGCCGCGAATGAGATTGTTTATTCAATGGCACAAGACACTGCGCTTAATGTCAACAACCTTACACACAGCTCTGTTGCGGGCGACTGGCTGATATGGGATTATGCGGGAGCAGCAATTGATGTGCTCGTAATGCCCCAGCAGAAGGATCCGCCTCCCGCTGAGGTTGACGAACCCACAGTTGTAGAAGACATAATTATTCCGCATGACAATAACTATAACCGTATTATGGGAATTCACTGCACAGACAACGTCAATCCGACATTCCGTATGAGCATTCTTTACGACGATCCGATGTTTGCAGAGGCAAACGGTCCGTTTACTATTCAGTCTAAAATTAAAATTGCTAATTTTAATAAGCAGCAAGACGACGGTAAAGCTTTTGTTGATTTTAACTTTTCCGATGACGGTACTGTCAACAAAGCAAGCTTTACATCAGACACTGACGGCTATGTAACACTTAAAGATAATGACGGCAAAGACATCTATTTTGATACTTTGACCGACCAAGACCTTGAAATTATTTTCGGACTTTACTATGCCTCGGGCGATTTAACTGTTGCCGATTTTAAAATTGTTGATGCAGACGGCAAGGTTGTCTACTCGATGGCAAATGACCCGACACTTTATGGTGTTACAGATATGAAAAATTACGGCGGCAGTCCCGGAATGTGGTTTGCCAGCGACTATGCAGGCGATAATTCTTCGGTGATTTTTGTAACGACCAAGCAGGATGAATATGTACCTAATCGTGTAATAAGCGTAACACCTACTGCAACAATGAAAAACGCCGCAATTAACCCTGTGCTTATTATCAATACAAACAGCAGCTTGTTTGAGTCTGATAAGACATATACGATTAAAGGCAAGGTTAAGGTTAATCTTACAGGGCAGATTGACCATCCGGTTGAAAAAATGAACAGCTTTATTGCGGGACGCTTTTACGGAAATACCAACGGATGGGTATCAATCACAATGAAAGACGGAAGTTTCTTTACCTTTACGGGACAAACAGGTTATGTAAATACCGGTATGTGGTATGCGCTCGGCAACTTCTCGCTTGCTGATTTGACAATTTATGATGATAGCGGAAACCTTGTATACGACATGGCAGCCGATGGGGATTTCTGGGAAGATCAGACTTCTAAATCACTCGAATGGGATTCTGATTCTGTAATTATACCATCGGCATACGGTGCGGCAGCAGAATGCTATTTCACTGTATTTACCGCCGATGAATATACTCCCCACTCTGAAGATGATTACGGCATTCCGCTCTTTGATGAGCAAGACGGTAACAATGACACAGATCCTACCGATGATGAAAACGATCCAACCGATCCAATCGATGAAACAGATCCCACAGACGAGACTGATCCGTCCAATGTCCAAACCGGCGTGAGTGCCGGCGGTACAATTCCGGCAGCAGCATTAGTCATCGCATCAATTGGATTAATTTGCCTGTACCGTAAAAAGAAATAACTGTTAAACCGCAGCGGGGCGGGAATAACTGTCCCGCTGTATTTAAGACAAGCATGAAAGGAGGGGGTTATGTGAAATCAGAAATGAATTCACTGCATAGACATCATATTATGCTGGCAGGAGTAAAAGGCACCAAATACATAATAGGAGCTTTGCGCTTTGTGTTTTTGGTAGGAATGAGCTTTGTGATGCTCTATCCCGTCCTTTTTATGTTATCTTCAGGCTTCAAGTCGCTTGATGACATATATAATCCTACTGTAATCTGGATTCCCAAGCAATTCAGTTTAATGCCTTTAAAGCTCGCGGCAGATGTTATGGACTATAAAAACGGTGTAATAAAAACTCTAATGATGACTGTTCCAAGCGTGATTTTACAACTAATTAGCGTTTTGCTTGCCGGCTACGGGTTTGCAAGATTTAAATTCAAAGGACGCAAAATATTGTTCGGGCTTCTTGTTTTTACGATTATTGTTCCGGTGCAGTCCTATGCAATACCGCTTTATGTTAATTTTACGCGATTTGATTATTTTGGGCTCGGAACGGTTGTCGGATGGATTACGGGAAAGGCCTTAACCACAAACCTTATCAACACAAATTCTGTATTTTATCTTCAGGCAATACTGGGCGCAGGCATACGCAGCGGACTTTACATTTTTATACTTCGGCAATTTTTCCGCAATATGCCGGTAGAGCTTGAAGAAGCGGCAATGATAGACGGGTGCGGCCATTTGATGACATTTATACGTATTATGCTGCCGAATGCGACTTCAATGCTGGCAACGGTTGGCGTTTTTTCTGTGGTTTGGTACTGGAATGATTATTTCTTGTCATCGCTGTTTTACAGAACAACATTTCCGATATCGGTCAATCTTACCACCCTGCGCTCATTATTAACGACCAGCAACATGGTGACGGGAATAAATGCTCAGGATTTGATGTTCTTGCGAGAACCGATCTTAGCATGCGGCTGTCTCATCACTGTAATGCCATTGATATTACTTTATTTGTTGGCACAACGATTTTTCACGGAGGGGGTTGAACGTTCGGGTATAGTCGGATAATGACACTCTCACCTAATACTAATATTCGAATAAAAATATTAAATATTTAGTCGGATATTAGTATAAGCCTGAAAGGATGCATTTGAAATGAAAATCAAAGTAAGACTTGCAGTTTTACTTGCACTGTTATTAGTAGTTTTTAGTTTTACTGCCTGCGGCGGCAAGACGGGCAACAAAACGGGAGACGGTCTTGAGGGTGAAAGCGGCGCAAAGCTTTCAATTATGATTCCCGGTCATAACCCAAATTCAGAGGAAGCGGATGCATGGCAGAATGGCGTCGTAAAGGCCTTTGAAGAAGAATATCCGGATATAACTGTCGAATGGGTGGTTGCCGGTTGGGATGCATGGGAAACCAAGCTGCTCGCAAACATTAGCGCCGGTGACCCTGTTGATGTTATCAATGACGGGGCGAATAACAATCCGAAATTTGCATTAAAGGGTATATCACAACCGTTAAACGATTTTGTCAATCTTAAAAATCCGAATCTTCACATAGACACTATGGATGCTGTTTTTAAGTATAACGGTAATTATTTTGTTGCAGTAAGTGAAACAAATGTGTGTGTAATCTATTACAACAAATACCTGTTTGAAAGTGCCGGGCTTGATGATCCTATGGAGCTTTATAAACAGGGTAAATGGAACTGGGACACTTTTAAAGATGTTGCAAAGCAGTTAACTGATAAAAAGGATCAGAAGTGGGGATTTGCAACCAATTATCCGTATATTTTCTTTGGTTCAAACCAAACTTCGATGCTTACATTAGACAGTGATTTTAAATATCAGCTTAACATAAATTCGACGGCAATGAAAAATTCGCTTGAGCTGATTCAGGACGGATATTATACCTTTGGCTGGAGTGGATATGACGGAGATCCGTGGAGCACCTTCTATAAGGGCGCGGCGGCAATGCTCGGGGATTTTCAGTGGGTAGAAGCTCAAATTCTTGATGCAAAAGAATACGGGCTTGCAAATTTTGATTATGGTGTAGTGCCGATGCCTTTAGGGCCGGATAACAAAGACGGCGTTTCTCCGATAACGGCAGCCGGCTGGGCTATCGGTGCGGGAAGTGACTGCCCCAACCATGCCGGTAAACTGATTGATATGTTAGTCGACGGACAAGCGGCTTATATCGAGCAGTTGAACAAAAGGTTAGATCCCGCACATGTCGATTTATATAAGCAGCTTGCTCAAAAGCCATATTGCACAAACAGCTATGATTCGGCTGTCGGCGGTGCGTTCGAAATTTGCGGTGCTATACAGCAGGGTCAAAGTATTACCCAGGCAATTGAAGAATTTAAGCCTGTTTATCAGCGCATGGTAGATGAGGCAAACCAGCGTATTTCAAACGAAAAATAAGATAACGAAAAATAAGATAAAGAGTGAATAATACCTATGAATACTACACCGGAATTAAGACAGGATTACCGTGAGTTTAATCTGGCCAAGGACGGAAAAGCCGTTTGCGGCGTGGTAATATCGGCAGAATGTTCGCAAAAGGTTTCTGATGCGGCCAAAGACTTTGCCGATTTGCTTGAAAAAATGTGCGGGGATCGTCCGTCAATAACAACTGACAACGAGGGGCTACCCCAAAACCCGGTTTTTATCGGACCTTCTAAATACACACTGTCAGAGGGTATTCAGACACCTGTCGGCTATCCTGAAAACGAAGTGGTCTACTTAAAAAATTGCGATAATCGCTGTATTGTTCTATTGGGCAATGATGACGGAGCGTTTTATGGCACAGCATTTGCAGTAACAATGTTTTTCGAGCGGCTTGGCTGCGGATGGTTTGGTCCGCAGGAACTGTGGCATGTAATCCCTGAAAAAAAGACAGTGAGTATCGGGTATCTTGATATTGAGCATCGCCCACAGTTTATTGCAAGAAACAACAATGTACTGACTTTTTTTCCAGAGTTGGCACGGCGCTGGTACCTTGGCGGAGCAAAACGAGTTGCAGGCCATGCATTGCAAATTGAGTTTCACTACGATAAATATTTTGATGAGCACCCCGAATGGTACTGCATGATTGATAAAAAGAGAAATCCAATGGGAGTGGAGTGGTGGCAGTTTTGCTATTCCAATCCTGAATTACCCAAAAGGTTTGCACAAAAAATATGTGAGAAGTTTGACAATGACCCTGATTTAAAGCAGTTTTCGATTGCATTAAACGACGGTTGGTACGAGGGTTGGTGTGAATGTGATGAATGTAAGAAAATGGGTACAAACAGCGAAATCGCAATCGAGTTTTGCAACCGAGTTGCGAGGGAGGTTGCAAAAAAATACCCAAATCATATATTGACCTTTCTTGCATACTTTTCGACATATTTCCCGCCAACCCGTCCAATGAAATTGGAGCCTAATCTTGAAATTATGTTTTGCAAGGAATGTGATATGTTTATGCCGGTCGATAAAGGGCCGGATAATGGGTATCATCTTAAATATTCCTTTGAGCAAAGCAAAAACACCTATCCCGAGCCATGGAAGAAAAACTTTGAAAAGTGGCTAAGATTAGTTGATATGAATCATATTGCAATATGGGATTGGTACTGTATTGCAGCGGCTGCGCCCGAGTGGAAAGATGTGCCGTGGGTGCAGGGCGATGTTATAACACGCAACCACCGTTATTGGAAAGAACATAATGTAGAATACATCTATAATGACCAAGGGCCGCTTGATGTATTTTTTGAAGATGAAAACAGCTTTGCGCTGCGTTGGCCGCTTTGGTATGTAAATGCTTACGGTATGTGGGACGGATTGCCGACAGGCTCACAAATTTTGTTGGACGCCTGCAAAAAGCTGTACGGTGCCACGGCAGATGCCATGTGTTCGTTTTACCTTGCGCTTGCAGATATTGCAGCACATAACAACGGAAAAACAATTGCTTGGCACCCGCCAAAGCCGCATATTGTGTATTCACAAGACGATATTAAACGGCTTGATACTATTTTGGAAAGTGTTGTCCATTTAAAGGATAGGCTATCTCCGGTTGAATTGCAGCGTGTAGAAACGCAAATCACATTATGGCAAAAGGCAAAAGAAGTTATATCAGACAGTCGTAAGGAGGCAGAAAATGAACAAAAAACTTCATAAGTTAAGAGTAGTCTTAAGCTTTGCATTAGCAGTCTGTCTGGCGCTGTCACTTTTCGGATGCTATTATTATGAAGAGGTTTCTGACAGCGATGTTAATTCCGGCAACACATCGCAGACACAGGACAGCTTGCAAAACGGACAAGGCGCTGACGAGACTTCAGATAATTCTTCGGAAAGCTCTTCAAAGGGTACTACAAAATCAACTGCAGTAGTCGGGACATCACCTAATGGATCTTCATCATCGTCTTCCGGCGCTAAAAATCTAAATCTTGTTGAAAAAGGCAAAGCAAATTGCACCATAGTAATTGCAGCAAATGCGTCTGCCAAGGTAAAGGCAGCGGCAGAAGACCTGCAAAACTATATCAGTAAAATTACCGGTGCAACACCGGCAATCGGTTTTGACAACAAGGATCGTTCGTCCGGCAATTATATTCTTGTAGGTCCGTCAAAATACACTCAAAAAATCGGCATTAAAACTCCGAAAGGGTATCCAGGCACTGAAAAAATCATATTAAAACGCAAGGATAATTACCTTGCATTGTTGGGTAACGATGACGGAGCTTATACCGGAACTCAGTTTGCTGTGACGGCTTTCTTAGAGGAGCTGGGTTGCGGTTGGTTCGGACCTGACGAGCTGTGGCAGATTGTTCCTAAGCTTGACAGCATTTCTGTCGGATCACTTGACAAAACCGTTACACCGAAATTTAATTCGCGCATCAACAACGTATACAATAACTATAAGGATATCGGAATGCGCTGGTATCTGGGAGGCAACCAGTTGATGACAGGGCACGGATTGCCGGCACTTGTTCCGAAAACCACCTTTAACACACATCCCGAATGGTTTAGCCTGATTAACGGCAAACGCACCAATACGGCAACTTGGTGGCAGTATTGTTATTCAAACGAAGAATTTGCAAAAGAGATAGGCAGAAAGGTTATTGAATATTTTGATAAAAACCCATATGCAGTAAGCTATCCGATTACTGCAAATGATGGCTGGGAGACGGACTGGTGTGAATGCAGCGAATGTTCAAAATACCCGACTGATGGTGATTTGATGCTTGCATTTGCAAACCGCGTTGCAAAGGTTGTAGCTAAAAAATATCCTGACAGAACACTGCACATTCTTAGCTATCATTCGACATACCATATCCCTCAGCTTAATACAAAAGCCGAGCCAAATGTCGAAATCATGTTTTGCCGCGAGGCCAGCATGACTTCTCCGATTACAAAAGGATATTACAAACCGGGGCGCAACAGCATTACACACAACACATATGTGCGCTCTTGGAAAGATAATTTCACAGGTTATATTGCTAAGACAGGTGTAAAGAATATATCTGTTTGGGAATGGTATTGCTTAGCCGTTGAATACGAGGTGTGGAAAGACATTCCCTGGGTGCAGGGCAAGGTTGCTATTGAAAATCAGAATTACTGGAAGTCGCAGGGCGCTGATTATGTGTTCTATGACCAGGGTCCTCTGCCGGTATACCGTGAATCGGGTGTAAGCTTCCCGTTGCGTTGGCCTTTGTGGTATGTGGCAGCCAAGGGAATGTGGGATTCTTCCTTGACCGGGGATCAGATTTTGTCACAAGCATGTGACAAGCTTTTTGGAAATGCAGGTCCGGCAATGCTTAAATACTATCAGGCACTGGCAACTGCAAGCGCTGAATGTAAAGGTGACAGCATATGCTGGGTGCCGCCGGCACCGAGTGAAATGTATACCAGTGCGCAGATTAAAAAGATTGATGCAACGGTATCGGCTGCCGAAAAAATGAAGCCTAAGATTTCAAGTGATCAAAGAAAAAGGCTTGAAAACCAGTTGAACTATTGGAAATCGGCTAAAAAATATTTTTAATTAACACAATTATTCAGTATTAAATGCCCCACAGACAATGTGGGGCATTTAATCAGGCAGCATATCAAAAATCATTATAGTTTTAGGAGGTATATAAATGACAAATCTCCGTTTTGAAACCATGTCAATCGAATCGGCAGATTTAGGAGGACTTTCAGATTTTCCCTCGATGTATAAAGAGTTAAATCTACAGTCCCAAAGAGAAATTGCTTTAAATGAGGATGACGAGCTTTTTATTGATATAGGCAAAGTACCGCTTATGCTGCCTTATCGTCAGAGGTCGCTTTATAACCGGGAGTTTAAAGAAAAAAAGGTAAATATCTGTATTCTTGAAAACGATGCATTGAAGGCAGTTTTTTTGCCGGATTATGGCGGGCGGTTGTGGTCTCTTTTCGATAAAAAAGGTAATAGAGAGCTGCTTTATCGCAACGACTGCCTAAAATTCGGTAATTTGGCGCTTAGAAACGCTTGGTTTTCGGGCGGAGTGGAGTGGAATGTCGGACTAATCGGGCATACGCCATTAACTTGTGAAACACTTCATACAGCACAGCTTACCGATGACAGCGGCAATCCCGTATTGCGCTTTTATGCGTTTGAACGGATACGAGAAATTGTGTATCAAATGGATTTCAGTCTGCCCGAGGGAAGTAATGCTTTGCTCGCAAGGATAAGAATCAGAAACCCACATCATAAGACAATACCAATGTATTGGTGGAGTAATATGGCGTTGCCGGAAAACAAAGGCGCACGGGTTGTGGTGCCGGCAAAC
>JAQVFM010000006.1 GCA_028697255.1 Oscillospiraceae bacterium | reverse complement strand
CAGTTTACGGGAACAGCAAAGCTGATTTTATTTCCAAGCTTCATATATCATTAAAAGAAACTGGCGAAAGTATTTATTGGCTAAAATTGCTGAAAAGAACAATGATCTTTGACTATAATTATGATGATCTTTTATTACTAGCTGAGGAAATCAAACGTATGCTTATCGCCTCAATTAATACCGCTAAGAAAAACAATCAATAAATTTATATTTATTGTCTCTCGGCATCTTTTTCGTTACCTCTTTACAAAAAGAAACGACAGTTTTCGTCAGAAAGTTGTCGTTTCTTTTTGTATTATTCTCTATTCACACGGGCGCACACGCAGGTGCGCCCCTACCCGGGATTATCAAATGGTTCAAGACGCAAGCGACAAACGCATATTTCTGGGCGTTAAAACCACCGTTTGCTAAACACATAGAGTAATCTATTTTTGCCGTAGGGGCGCACCTATGTGTGCGCCCGCCGACAGGATTGCCTAAAATTTATCTTCGTCGTCTTCTTGTTCTTCTTATCAAATACCATATTAGCTGCACAAGCAGGCCTGCTGCAAGTCCGATTCCTGCGCACATAAAAAGATAAAGCAGACCGGTCAAGTCGCCCCAGCCGTCAAGACCGGCAATAAACTGCCAAAACATTAAAAAATACCCTATAAGCAAGCCTGCAACAAAAATAGTGAATGTCGCTTTCATATCCAATGCAAAAAACGCGCCCGACAACCCGCCGAAAACGAGTGACAACAGCGCATAGGCAAGCAGGTTTTGAGTGCTGACCGTTTGCCCAATTATAAACTTCACACCCAGCCATAAAAATACAAAAGAAAAAACGGCGACAATTAATGTCGTTATCCAAAACAATTTTGCCTTGTGATGGTTCAATTCGTTTCATCCTTCCTATAAAAAACGGATAGAATAAATGGATTACCCCTATTATGCCACAAATCTTTTAAAACTATGTGATACTAATATAATCAATGCCGGTGCAACCTATCAAAGGGCACCGGCATCGGTATGCAACATGATTTGGTTTATGTTGTTTTTTGTTACCTTTTGTTGTCACAGCCGCAATTATCTTTTTTATCACTCTTCTGCTCGGGCGGGAAAAACTCGTCAACAGGAAAATGCATTTTGCGGAACAAGTCGCAGGGCTCGTCACCGGTTGAATCTGAGCAGTCCTTGGTTGGCAGACAGAAATCATAAACCGGAACCAGCATCTGCACATTGCGAATGAGCTGGACAATCGTGAAAATGCCAAGCGTGACATAAACAGCTTTGCTTTCATCGGGGTCAACAAAGCAACCACCGAAACGGTTGGCAATTCCCTCGGGGATGGAATTGCATCCACAATCACAGTCGAATTTGCATTTGCGGCGATCGCAGGGGTCAACGATACATGCGGAAAGCACAATGGGTTCGGCTACCTGTACTTTGCAGGTGGGCAGATTACGCTCTAATGGCTGTTGCCTGTCGGTCTCGTCCTCGCGGAATTCACTGCTGAAAACTTTGACATTTCCCTCACTGCCGAAAAGTATAACGCGTTTGCGGAATACTGAAATACCGCACAGTGTCGCCGGATGTACATTGCGGCATGTAAATGCCTCGACTTCGACCTTGAAGAAGAAGGTCAAATCACAGGCAAAGTAGCCGCGGTTGAAAGGAAGCGGCTCGATGTCGATGAAGGTCGTGAGTACACATGCGTTTTTTGCCCGCACACTGACAGCGCGGTCAATAACCATCTGTTCACGCTCGGTAAAGAATACTCGAAGATCCTCTAAACAATCTTTATCCGAACATGAGTCATAAACACGACCAGCATCAATGCAGACGGCTTCTTTACAGCCGCTGTCGTGAAAAAATTTGTTATTAGACATGGTTAATCCTCCCGTAAAATGATATAGGTATGTTTACTTCAATACATTTTATGATGCGGGAGAAGTTATGTGATTGGATTTAGGGGCTTTTGTTGTTTTGGGGAGGTTATACTTATATTTTATACCTTCAGGTGCACTTAAACGATATTTTTCTGTGAGCATTTTTAGGCTTTCGTTAAATGAGCATAGTTTGCCATAATTTTTTTTGTTCCCACTTTTTCAAAACTAATTTCAAGCAGTGTATCGTTGCCCATCGGCGAGCTTGCCAAAATTTTACCATTTCCAAACACCTTGTGACAAACAATGTCACCCGGCTTCCAATGGCTTGCAGTTGTGGTTGATGTGCTTCGTTTCTGTGCAAAATTTGCTGCGGAAATACCGCCGCCTGCATTTTCTCTTATATTAAATGTGCTTGTCCTGTCTGGTTTTTTATAACGAATTTGATAGTATTCGCCCTCGTACTGCGACGGAGATATGCCCGAAGATAAAAAACTCGGATCATGTATGTCTTTCAAACACTGTGGTATGTCAGCTAAAAAGCGTGATGGCAGGTTTCTTTTAGTTGTACCGTATAGCATTCTCCTTTGAGAATGTATAATATATAACTTTTCTTTAGCGCGTGTTATAGCAACATAACAAAGGCGGCGGTCTTCTTCCAGCTCTTCGGGTTGCAGAATTGTCTGCATTCCGGGGAAAATACCCTCCTCAAAACCCGGCAAAAATACAACAGGAAACTCAAGTCCTTTTGCCGCATGCATTGTCATAAGCACGGTACTGTCCGTACCGGCATCATAATTGTCAATATCGGTCATAAGTGCAGTTTCTTCAAGAAAGCCTGCTAAATCAGGCTGTTCCGGACTGTTTTTTTCGTAATCTATTATCGAGGATGCTAACTCATTAAGGTTTTCAACTCGCCCTGCTTCGCTTTCCCCCGCCTGTTCCCACATTGCAAGATAACCGGTTATTTCAAGCATAGTCGTGTATAAAAGATGCAGCGACACATTTTTGTCTTGGTTCATCTTGCGTAAATTTTCTATCATATCCGTAAAGTGCTTTAGCTTTACAGAAGCACGGCTGATGTCGGCATAATTATCTGCATTTAAAATAACATCATAAAGCGAAGCACCGATTCCATCAGCAATACGCATTGCTTTATCAACTGTAGCTTCTCCAATGCCGCGCTTGGGCTGGTTTATAATGCGTCGCAATGCCACATTATCGCCGGGATTGTTAATCAGCCTGAGATAAGCCATTGCGTCACGTATTTCCAAATTGTCAAAAAAACGATGCCCCCCGATAATACGGTAGGGTATTCCGCTTTTCACCAAAGCGCGTTCAATTGCATTTGACTGAGCATTTGTACGGTAAAGCACCGCAAAATCACTGTACCGTCTGTTGGCGGCAACTCCGTCCTGTATTGTGTCGGCAATAAACCGACCCTCATCTTCCTCGTTAATAACACTGTTGACTTGTATTTTATCTCCTTTTTTATTGTTTGTCCAAAGCACCTTACCCTTGCGATTTTCGTTTTTTGATATAACCGAATTGGCCGCATCAAGTATGTTCTGTGTCGAGCGGTAATTCTGTTCAAGGCGAATTACTCGGCAGTTGTTAAACTCCGTTTCAAAGTTAAGTATGTTCTCAATTGTCGCGCCCCGAAATTTATATATACTTTGATCGTCGTCACCGACGACACACAGGTTTCCCCATCCCTCGGACAGCATTTTAACAAAACGGTACTGAACATGGTTTGTATCCTGGTATTCGTCCACCATAATATAGCGAAACCGATTTTGATAGCTTTCGAGCACATCAGGCTCTTTAGTAAATAGCCTGACTGTCATATACAATAAGTCGTCAAAGTCCATAGCATCGGCTTCCATTAATCTGCGCTGATACAGACTATAGGCTTTGGCAATCTGCTGCAGGCGAAAATCTTTGCCGGCTTGTGATTTGTATTCATCAGGTGACAAAAGGTTGTCCTTGGCGCGCCCGATTTCACTTAAAGCCGCTTTGTGGCTAAGCAGCCTTTCGTTTATATTAAGCGTTTGCAGGCATTGCTTCATAAGGCGCCGGCTATCATCGGTGTCATAAATGGTAAACCTGTTTGAATATCCAAGCCTGTCACCGTATCGGCGCAGTATCTGCGCACAAAACGAATGAAAGGTGCTTGCTTGTGCCTCTCTCGCCTGTTCAGAACCAAGCATGAGTGACAGCCTCTCTTTAAGTTCACCTGCTGCTTTGTTGGTGAATGTTATTGCCAGAATGCGCCATGCAGGGACAGGGTCAACCGCACAAAGAGACACCGCATGCGAATACTCTTGTTCGCTTGCCGTCCCGTTCGCCGCTGCACGCATTGCATTCATATCATCATCAGACAGCATAGGCACCCGGGTGCTTTGATAGGCACGGCCGTATTTGACTATGTTTGCAAAACGGTTAACAAGCACTGTGGTCTTGCCGCTGCCCGCACCTGCAAGAATCAATAGCGGCCCCTCGGTATGGAATACCGCCTGCCTTTGCCTGTCGTTCATTCGCAAAAAATCATTTTCCATAATCCGTTTACGAAGCATTAAAAATTCGGTTTTATAAGGCATTGCACCCGTTTCCCCCATTTATTAATCATTTCAAGTTATTCATTTAATAGCAGATTTAGTAATGCACTGCTTTGCGGTTGAACTGCGGTCGCCCGTGCATTTAGCAATTGACTATTATTCATTTAAAAAAAGAGGAAGAGAACAGCCCTTCCCCTTTTTATATTATATATTAAAATTCTTATTGGAACAATGTCAACAAAACGCCGGCAGCCACAGCCGAACCTATTACTCCTGCAACATTCGGACCCATTGCGTGCATCAGCAAAAAGTTGGCCGGGTTTTCCTGCTGTCCAACCTTTTGTGAAACACGTGCTGCCATAGGAACTGCCGAAACACCCGCCGAGCCGATAAGGGGATTTACCTTGCCGCCCGTAAAGAAATACATCAGCTTTCCAAACAGCACGCCACCAGCCGTTCCTACCGAAAACGCAATAAGCCCGAGTATAATAATCAAGATGGTTTTGGGCTGCAGGAATGTTGCAGCATTAGCCGTAGCACCCACAGTCACGCCTATGAAAATCGTGATAATATTCATCAGCTCATTTTGGGCAGTTTTGGAAATACGCTCAACAACACCGCTTTCGCGAAACAGATTTCCAAGCATTAGCATGCCGACCAATGGCGCCGCACTTGGTAAAAGCAAAACAACAATTAAAGTGACAAATATAGGAAACATAATCTTTTCTGTTTTGGATACCGGACGAAGCTGCTGCATAACCACCGAGCGCTCTTTTTTTGTTGTCAAGGCGCGCATAATCGGTGGTTGAATAATCGGAACAAGTGCCATATATGAATAAGCGGCAACCGCAATCGGGCCAAGTAGGTGCGGCGCAAGCTTTGATGTAAGCCAAATGGCAGTCGGTCCGTCGGCACCTCCGATTATCGCAATAGAGGCTGCTTCTTGTGATGAAAATGTTAAATCAGAAATTCCCGTAAGTCCCAACGCCGCCGCACCGAAAAATGTAGCGAAAATACCAAGCTGAGCCGCCGCACCCAACAAAAAGCTTTTGGGATTTGCAATCAGCGGTCCAAAATCGGTCATTGCACCTATTCCTAAAAAGATAAGCGGCGGATATATGCCGAATTTAACTCCCTGATATAAGTACCACAGCAGTCCGCCGGTTTCAAAATGCTGCCAATAATACTGACCGTTCATTTCAAACACGGGATACGATTGGTCAAAAATACCTTTAAGATAATTAGCATATTCCTGTTCGGTCAGCGGCACCAGCGTGTTAAACTGTGATTTCATAACTTCACCCAAAGGCAGGTTAACTAACAGCATGCCAAATGCTATGGGCAACAAAAGCAAAGGCTCAAACTGCTTTTTAATAGCTAAATATAGCAATATACAGGCAATCCCAAGCATAATAAGATTTCCTATGCCGCCTGAGGCAATGCGTTCCCAGAGATTGTTCCCTGTTCCCAATGTGAACAATCTCACAAAACCAGATTCATTCCAAATATCGACAATAGCCTGTAGCAGTGAATTCATTAACTCAATCCTTTCGAGGGGTTAGATATATTAGTACAGTCCGCGGCAATCAAAAGGGTCGTGTACTTTCGGCAATGCCGGCAGCTGCCCAAACCGGTCGATTGACTACCCGGCGGACGCGGCGAACTGTATAGCGTTTGCCGTCGGCTGACATTGCCGCCACGGCAGCAGATATGACAGCAACCACTTCTTCGCTGATTCCTGCTTCGGCAACAGGAATCTCCGGCAAAATATGCGGTTCTGATGATGTATCGTTGTTAACGCCCTTTTCTTCAAAGACAGATGTTTTTTGTCCCTGTTGCATAAATTTGCCGAACAACCAAAAAATTGCTGTAAGCAAAATTAACGCAATAAAAACAACTATCACGCCTATTGCAATAACAAAAAGTGCGTCTAAAATCACTTCTGACGCTTTTACGGACGCAAGAGTCGATATAAACTTAAATTCTCCCATTTTCATACCTTCCATAACAAAAATCGTGTCAAAAGCCCACATTTACCCATTTTAAATTAATGTGTTTATTATACATCAATTGTTATTTTATTTCAATTATAAACTAAAAAAATTTTAAATTTCTAACAATCGTTGAATTTATATCGGCTTATGTGTATAATAGTTGTGTTATCCACATTGTGGACATTATTTTGCCAATTTAAAGGAGTGCTTATTATGGATACGTTTGTGGAACAAATTGTGGCAAAGAAAAAAGGCGCTAAGGAGTATGCCATCATTTTCGGTTCCATAACGGCCGCATTGATTATTATAACTATTTTTCTACCATATTTATTCGCATTTGCTCCGCTATCGCTGCTTATAATCGCAGGCATCGGATATGGTATTTGGTGGTTCCTGACATCTTTAAATATTGAATATGAATACAGCGTCACAAACGGGGAAATAGATATTGACCAAATTATCGCGCGGCGAAAGCGCAAACGAATTGTATCGGTTGCAGGATCTAAAATCGAGGTGCTTGAACCTTATAATGCACCGGACTATGCTGTGCGTCAATTTGACCGGCGCGTTATTGCCGCCCCCTCTCTCGCTGAAAATGATTTATGGTGTTTTACCTATCGCAGCAAAAAAAACGGTCACACTTTAGTGGTGTTTCAGCCCGAAAAACGTGTGCTTGAAGCGCTGAAATCAGGGCTGTCTGCACTTGTACTGCGTGAAACTAATAAAAAAACACAATAATTATTATAACCAACGGGGGGGCATTATGTCCTCCTCTTTTTTTATAATGGGGGTGTTCTGATGCTGATAATATCCACATCTCAAATGAGGGAAATAGAACAAAAAGCTATTCAAGGCGGCATGGATGAGCTGCGACTGATGGAAAATGCCGGCAGTGCGGCCGCAAGGCTTATTCGCTCAAAATTTGATATTGCAGGCAAACGTGTTGCCCTGCTATGCGGCAAAGGCAATAACGGCGGTGACGGGTTTGTAATCGCACGCAAACTCATGGAGGAGGGTGCAACCGTTACGGTTATCCTCACTTGCGGCAAGCCGTCGTCCTCTAATGCTGCAGAAATGCTGTCGCGCATACTAAAGAGTGATGCAAGGATTGTTGACTTGCAGTCGCAGCCCTACGTTGCCGAAAACAGCATTTGCAACGCTGAACTTATTGTAGATGCTATTTTCGGAATTGGCTTTAAAGGTGAGCTGCCTAACTATCTCAGGGGGTTTTTACGCATTGTTAATCAATGCCTTGTTCCTGTTATCGCGGTTGACGTTCCAAGCGGTGTTAACGCCGACACCGGTGAATATGACACTGATGCGATAAAGGCTAATTTAACCGTTACGTTTACGGCGAACAAAACCGGGTTAGTTTCAAAAAGCGGCGTTGACTTGTGCGGTGAAGTGTATGTGGTTTCAATAGGAATTGACGAGCAAATACTAAAGCAGTATCGTCCAAGCCAAAATGAAATCAACCTTGAAATGGTTGGACGTTGTTTTAGCAAGCGGGCAGCTGACACTAATAAGGGTGACTATGGTCGCCTGCTAACACTCTGCGGCAGCACAGGAATGGCGGGAGCGGCTGTATTAGCTGTTAGAGCAGCGTTGCGTTGTGGTGTCGGTCTTGTCGAGGCTGCCGTGCCCGCTACACTTTATCCTATCGTTGCATCACAGCTTTGTGAACCGATATTCCTGTTACTTGAACAAACTGCTTCCGGCGATTTTGCCTTGCATTCGCGCAGTGTTTTACGCGAACATATGCGCAAGGCGGACGCGGTACTGATTGGCTGCGGACTTGGACAATCAGCGGGAGCCGAATCTCTTGTCATAGACTGTCTTGTAAACGCACATTGCCCAATTGTTTTAGATGCGGACGGTATAAATATCGCAGCCAAACATATAAATAGATTGAAAACAGTCCGCGCACCTCTCATTATGACTCCGCATCCCGGCGAAATGGCGCGTCTTACGGGCAAAAGCATTGCAGAAATACAGTCAAACCGTGCACAGGCTGCCCAGCTCCTTTGTGACCAAACCGGAGCCATCATAGTGCTCAAAGGGCACCAAACGGTAATTGCAGCACCCGGGCAGTCCCCCTTTATCAATACTGTCGGCAATCCCGGAATGGCAACCGGTGGCAGCGGGGATGTGCTGGCCGGCATGATTGCAGCTTTTGCCGCTCAAGGATTAAATCCGCTTGATGCGGTTATATGCGGTGTCCATCTTCATGGTCTGGCAGGAGACAGGGCAGCCGCGCGTCTGTCACAGCATTATATGCTTCCGTCGGATATAATAGATGAACTAAGCGGACTGTTTTTAATCTTAGAAAAATAGGAGCTGAAAACATGCTTCGCCGCTTTGTTTGTCTGTTGATTTCATTTATTATCATCTTCAGTTTAACTGCGTGCCTTAAAAAGAAACGAACCGAGCAGCCGGTTATCACCGGCTTTTCCTGCGATGTGGATGTACAGTATCAGGACATGAATGTAAAAGGACATTTAACACGCGATTCGGCCGGCACACTTAGCCTTGATATTGAAGAACCGGAAACAATTAAAGGCTTGTCGATGCATTGGAATGGTGAAACGATATCTTTAAAATTGTACGGCCTGTCATTTGATGTCAATCCGGAAACCGTGCCACAAAGCGCGCTTGGCAAAAGCCTGCTAAGTGTTCTCGATACTGCAATCGGTAACCAAGACGGCGGCGAAATAACCGAGGACGGACTTATGACAAAGGGCACTACTGTGTCTGGCGAATTCGAAATACTGTCAGATCCCAAAACCGGCAAGCTTTTAATGATACGCATGCCTTCAACCGGCCTTACGGCGGAATTTTCAAACTTTTTATTGACGTCGGAAAGTAAAGCATAAAAATTTTAGTCAGATAATTTTTTATCAACCTCTTTTTATTTTTTAAAATATATTGTATACTGTTTAACGGTGAAAGATCTCTGCCGGCTTTTTGCGGCAGGTTTATGGATCTTGTTTTCGCAATAATTAGGAGGTTGTTAAAAAATGCCGCTTGTCAACACAAAGGAAATGTTTAAAAATGCTTATGAGGGTGGATACGCCATCGGCGCATTCAACGTGAACAATATGGAGATTGTTCAGGGTATTGTCGACGCGTGTAAGGAGCTTAATTCTCCGGTCATTCTTCAGGTATCCTCATCGGCGCGAAAATATGCCCGACACAATTATCTTTTCGGTATGGTCAAAGCAGCCGTTGATGAAACCGGATTGCCGATTGCTCTTCACCTTGACCACGGTTCAAGCTTTGAGCTTTGCAAAGACTGCATAGACAGCGGCTTTACGTCTGTTATGATAGACGGATCACACCTTGATTTTGAAGAAAATGTCGCATTGACAAAAAAGGTTGTCGATTATGCCCATGCACGAAATGTCACAGTTGAGGGCGAGCTGGGACAGCTTGCCGGAATCGAGGACGAAGTCAAAGTTGATGCTGACAAAGCCTCTTTTACAGATCCCGGACAGGTGCAGGAATTTGTATCTCGCACCGGCGTTGATTCATTAGCTATTGCTATCGGAACAAGCCACGGCGCTTTTAAATTCAAGCCCGGTCAAAAACCACAGCTAAGATTTGATATTTTGCAGGAGGTAATGGACCGCCTGCCCGGGTTTCCGATTGTGCTGCACGGCGCGTCTTCGGTTTTACCCGAATATGTCGATATCGTAAACCGTTACGGCGGGCAAATGGCCGACGCTATCGGAATTCCCGAGGATATGCTGCGCAAGGCGGCAAGCATGGCAGTTTGCAAAATTAATGTCGATTCGGATTTGCGACTTGCAATGACCGCAGGAATTCGCAAAAATCTTGCAGAAAACCCCACAGGTTTTGACCCGCGCAAGTATCTTGGAGTTGGTCGTGACTTTATCACCGACGTTGTTAAGCATAAAATTCAAAATGTTCTTGGTTGTGCCAACAAGGCATAGATTTATAAAAAAAACAGGCGGGAAGCTATCTCGCCTGTTTTTTTGTGCGCTTATGTGTTTTTATCGGTTTTATGAAATTGCTTTAGGTTTCCCTTATTTTTATGTCTTTGCTCCAAAACCGCCGCCACATCCTGCGGTTTAATACCCTGCAGTGCCATTAACACAAGCAAATGATATGTCAAGTCGGCAATTTCGGCGACAGTATCATTATTGTCGCCATTTTTTGCGGCAACCAATACCTCGGCGGTTTCCTCCCCCACTTTTTTTAATATCTTGTCGATACCCTTATCAAACAAATATCTTGTATATGAATTTTCACTCGGGTTTTCCCGCCTGTCTAAGATTGTGTCATAAACATTTTGTATGCAACCGTTCATAATGATAAAACCTCATTTATAAAATTCTTTAAAAAAACAAGAATGCGCCCCTGTATGGCATGCCGCACCATCCTGTATGACGCGCACAAGCAGTGTATCATCGTCGCAGTCAGCAGATATTGAAACAACATGCTGGAAATTACCGCTTGTCTCACCCTTGTTCCAATATTGCTGCCTTGATCGGCTCCAAAACCATGTTTTGCCGGTTTGTATTGTGCGTTTAAGTGATGTGCGGTTCATATACGCCAACATTAAAACCTCACCGGTACTGTCTTCTTGCACAATCGTAGGGATCAAATCACTTTTTTTAAACAACCTGTCAATATCGGCCGTAACAATAGCCGAAGGCAGATTTAGTGTGCCGCTGTAAATGGATTTGCCGCATATAGCGCCGTAAAGATTGAGTTGGGCAAGCGTGCGTATGTTAGACAAATCGCGTATGCCGCCCGATGCGATAATGTTACATGAAACTGCCTCGGACAGCGCCCTAAGCTGTTCGAAATTCGGCCCTTCAAGTGTGCCGTCCTTTGATATATCGGTGAATATCAGTGTTTTGACGCCGAAACCCTCCATTTGCTTTGCCATTTCTATGTATGGCATGCTTGATATTTCAAGCCACCCCTCTGCTGCAACCATGCCGTCAACCGCATCAATTCCGACAGCAATTTTGTCGCCATAAGCCTTGACAGCACTGCGTACCAGATCAGGATTTTTAACAGCCGCCGAGCCGAGTATACAGCGCGAAATACCGTGCGAAAAATAATATTCCAGCGTTTCCATATCGCGTATGCCGCCGCCCAATTGCACCTTAAGTCTGCTTTTTTTTGCTATTTCAATAAATATTGAGGAATTTTTACGCTGTCCGGTTCTGGCACCGTCCAAATCAACCATGTGAATCCATTCGGCGCCCGAATCAAAAAAAGCACACGCGGTACTAAGCGGATTTTCGGCCACCTGATGGACGGTTGAAAAATCCCCTTTATAAAGGCGTACACATTTGCCGTCCTTTATATCAATTGCAGGAAAAATCAGCATACAAAAATCCTTTCAATCACAGTGATCCCTTTGTTGATAATACACCCTCGCGCGGAATAACTGCAAGGCGCAGTGCATGTGCAGCCGCTTTAAACAGCGCTTCGGTCATGTGGTGCGAGTTGCCTCCGTACTCAACGCGCAAGTGCAGCGTTATACCTGCATTAAAGGCAAATGCACGAAAAAATTCGGATGTAAGGCATGTATCATATTCACCAATGCACTGGTCGTTAAAGCTGGCATCAAATACAAGAAACGGACGGCCGCTTATGTCAACCACGGCAGATGCCAGTGCTTCGTCCATCGGCAGCGAAAAGCAGCCAAATCGGGCAATCCCGCTTTTGTCACGAAGTGCATCGGCAAACGCCTTGCCTAAGACAATGCCCGTATCCTCCACAGTGTGATGCCCGTCCACATATAAGTCGCCCGACACATTAACCTTTAAACCAAAATTGCCATGTGTTGCAAAAGCCTCAAGCATGTGGTTAAAAAATCCGATACCGGTCGAAATATCCACCTTGCCCCCGTCAAGACATATCTCGACAGTTATGTTTGTCTCCTTTGTTTTGCGAGCACATATGCCCTGTCTCATTGATATTCCCGCCTTTCATAATAAAATATGCCTCAATTGCGCTTAACAGCTCTTTATTTTCGTATTGCTTGCCGGCTGTAATACGAAGATATTCGGTCCCTATGAGCCGTACCGCTATACCTTTGTCACAAAGCCATTCAAACACGCCGGTTGCATCGTCCGTTTTTATGAAAACAAAGTTTGTACGGCTTTGATAAACACGCTTTATCATTCCTTTTTTCTCAAGTCTGATTAAACCTGACAACAGCATGTTTACCGATGTCTGCAATATCTCACCATAAACTGTTCTATACATATTATTTTTAAGAACAATTCGCGCCATTTCCTGAGTCACTGCATTTACGTTATACGGAGATTTAGCCGAGCGAAGAATGTCGGTAAGTCTTTCGTTTGCAATGGCAAACCCAAGCCGCAGTGCAGCAAGCCCCAGTGCTTTGGAACAGGTGCGCAACACAATAAGATTATCGTATAAATGTGCCTCGTTTATCATTGATTGATCCCAAAAATCCATATAAGCCTCGTCTAAAACCACAAGCGCATCAGTGCCTTTAACAAGGCGGCGTACCTCATCGGCTTCAAGCCCCAAGGAAGTGGGATTGCAAGGATTTGAGAAAATGACAAGCTTTGCATTCCGTTCTTTTACGGTTTTTATTATAACATCAACATCGACCGTCATGTCCTGGTTTTTTTGAATAGTGATACACGGTGTTTCAGTAATTGCAGAATAAAATTTATACATTGAAAAATCAGGTGACAATGTTATTACCTTTTCACCCTTTTGGACAAATGCAGACATTATAACTGATATCAGCTCGTCAGAACCATTGCCCGCAGTTACATATTTTGGAGAAATACCATATAATGCCGCAAAATCTGCACACAGCTCAGTCGCAAGCGGATCTGGATAGCGATTGAACTTTACACCAGCAGCCGCCTCGGCCATTGCATGTCTGTCTTCTTCGGTTGGCAGCAAAAAGGATTCGTTTGCATCCATGCGTATACGGTATGCGCCCTTAACCGGTTCATATGCAGTTATTAGCTCTGTTTTTTTTGCCGGAGTGTAAGACATTTTGCTATCCATTCCTTTCAATGCCAAAGCGCACTCGAATCGAATTTGCGTGGGCGTCAAGGCCTTCTGCATTGGAAAGCGTGACTATATCTTCGCTTGCCTTTTTCAAAGCCTCACGCGTGTAATAAATAAAGCTGGACTTTTTGACAAAGCTGTCGACCGAAAGAGGTGAAAAGAAGCGTGCAGTCCCGCCGGTTGGCAGCACATGGTTGGGTCCGGCATAGTAATCTCCAAGGGGTTCGGGCGAGTATTTGCCAAGAAATACAGAGCCTGCATTATCAATTTGTGAAATATAATCCATTGGATTTTCGCACATAACCTCTAAATGCTCGGGTGCCAAACGATTAGCCAAATCCACGGCCTTAGCTATATCATCACATATTATTATCGCGCCATAATCCTTTAATGAGCGGCGTATAATATCAGCGCGTGAAAGGCTTGATATATTATCTTTTAGCCGCTCCACTGTTTGATGGGCTATTCTTTTTGATGTTGTGAGCAGTATCGAAGATGCAAGCATGTCGTGCTCGGCCTGTGACATTAAATCGGCTGCAATAAAATCCGGGTCGGCGGTATCATCGGCAATAATTAAAATTTCGCTGGGCCCTGCAATCATGTCAATATCAACCTTGCCAAAAAGCAGGCGTTTTGCGGTTGCTACATAGATATTGCCGGGACCTACAATTTTATCTACCCGGTCCATCGAGTCGGTACCGAATGCAAGTGCAGCAACCGCCTGTGCCCCACCGCATAAATAAACTTTGTCTACTCCCGCAATAAAGGCAGCAGCCATAACCGCATTGTTGATTTTTCCGTTCTTTGACGGCGGCGTTACCATTATTATTTCCTTAACGCCCGCAATTCGTGCCGGTATTGCGTTCATAAGAACCGAAGACGGGTACGCAGCGGTGCCCCCGGGCACATAGATACCTACACGCCCAAGTCCGCGTATACGCTGCCCTGTTATAACACCGTTTTTCCCGGTAGTAAGCCAGCTTTGACTAAGCTGTCTGCGGTGAAAATCCTGAATATTTTGCGCAGCGTTTTTCAGAGCGTTATATACTGACGTATCACAATTTTGAGCATATTGTGAAAGTTCATCACGCATTATGGCAACAAGTCGTGCGTCGGTGCCGTCAAACCGGCGTGTATACTCCATAACCGCCTCATCACCGCGCACGTCAACATCGTCAATTATTTTTTGAACCTCGGTCGTCACGCGCCGATCTACTTGTCCACTACGTTTCGAAATGCTTGACAGTGCCTCGTATTCCCTTTTGCCGTTGGCCTCGATAACCGGTATCATAAACATTCCTCCATTTTGGATACAAATGCTTCAATCTCCTTTTTGCGAAGCTTCATACATGCAATGTTCACAATAAGACGGGCAGATACCGGCATTATATCCTCTATTACCTCAAGACCGTTTTCCCGCAATGTCGAGCCGGTTTCAACAATATCGATTATTGCATTGGAAAGCTCCAAAAGAGGTGCAAGCTCAACCGAACCTTCAATTTTTATAATACCGACATCCATGCCCTTACGGTCAAAATATCCCCTGGCGACATTTGGATATTTTGACGCAACGATCTTTGTGCTGTAGCCTTTAAAAAAATCACTGCCGCGCGGCGCGGCAAGTGCAAAGCGGCATTTTCCAAACCCTAAATCCAACACTTCATAAAAGCTTCCGCCGTACTCGGCAATAATGTCCTTACCAACGATCCCTAAATCACATACACCGTGCTCGACATAGGTTATTACATCGGCCGCCTTGGCAAGCACAGCCTCAAACTGTCCTCCGTCAGGCATACCGACCGGCAATATCAGCCTTCTGCCTTTATCGTATAGTGCGCTTGTATCCATACCCATGCTATCAAACAGTTTTAGCGCATCCTTTTCTAACCGCCCTTTGGTTAGGGCTATCCTCATCGGTTTCATTGCTGACTCCTTATATCCCCGCCAACCTCCAACACCTTGGGAATACGGCGGTTTTTGGCGTATAAACGCGCTTCATTAATCGAACTGAAAACGCTAACCTCGCAGACAACACCCTTGCTTGCCATCTCGTCTGCCTTTTTGAGTGCATAGGCTTCATGTCCGGGTTTGGCGTGAACCAGCACTTGCACAGGTGCTGTCGACTCAATGCAGCCGCAAGCAAGCATGCGGCGGGCAAGCAAATCCATATTAATTCCAAACCCGGTTGCCGGCAAATCACAGCCAAACCTTGAAAGCAGTGTATCGTAACGGCCGCCCGAAATAACGCTATCCCCGCCGCCCTCGATATATCCACGGAAAATGACACCGGTATAGTATTCGTGTTGATGCACAAGCCCCAAATCAATCATAACCTTTTGTGAAAGCCCCAATTCACAAAGCTTTTTATACAATGTGTCAAGAAATTTAAGTGCACAGCGTGTTTGCTCATTGCCGCAAAGCGAAGCAGCGGCTTTAAGTACTTCATCCCCGCCAAACAAACGGGGCAACTGTCGCACGGCATCAACGGCCTTGCAGACCGGCAGTGTATCCAGTACACCTCCAAGCGCTGCATAATTTTTGTTTTCAATAAAGGTTCGTATGTTGTCCCTTGTATCATCATCTGCATCAAGCTCATCAATAAGCGACATAAAGAACCCGACATGCCCAATTTCCAGCCTGTAATCGCCTATATCAAACAGCTCAAGTGCTTTTGCGGCAAGCGACAGCACTTCAATGTCGGCCATTTCGCTCGCCGCGCCGATAAGCTCGATGCCTGCCTGAAATTCCTGATCAAGATACCCGCTTTGAGCCTGATTGAACCGGTATACATCCTGCGTATAAAAAAGCCTTATGGGCAAAGGCGCATCCTTTAAGCGTGTTGCCGTCAGCCTTGCAATAGGCAGCGTTGAATCCGGTCGCATCACTAAAAGACGCCCTTGTGCATCTGTCATTTTATACATGCTTTGTGCAGGCAGCACAGTGTCAAACACATCAAAAAATTCAATGCCGGGCGTCATCACCTCGGAAAACCCACGGCTCAAAAACAAATTAGAAAGTATGCTTTCAGCCCTGCGGCGGGCTATACATTCCTCAAACAAAAGATCCCGCGTACCCTCGGGAGTGACACGAACATACTTTTTCATATATCAGGTGCCTCCTTTCCTTATAGGAAAGCTCATAGCCAATTGCGAAATGCGCTGTTTTTGGGCGAACACAGTTCGCCACAACAATATGTTGAGCGAATTTTACGAGAAATAAGCGGTGCTTTATCGCACTAACATGTTAGCATGATAGCACAATATCATTTTCTTGTCAATGCTGATATACAATCTTTTCCATGTCCGAACTATATTCTTATATTCCGAACAATGTCATTTGGCTTGATTCGGGCAAGTCACCCAAAGCGCCAAGCTGACGCAAAGACTCTACAACCGATTTTGAAATGCCGCTGCGCGATTGCAGGTCGTCACATGATATAAATTCGCCGCCGTTTTGTCTTGCCTTTTCAAGACCTTGCGCCGCCGATACACCAAGACCTTTGACAGCACTGAAAGGCATGCGGATTTTTCCATCTTCGATTAAAAATTTATATGAATGGGATTTATATAAATCCACCGACAAAAATTCGATACCGCGTGCCATTGCTTCATATACAATATGCAAGGTTTCGGCCTGTGACTGCTCTTTTGCAGATGCCTCCTTACCTTTATAGCGAATTTCGTCAATACGTCGCGCTACTTCGGACTTGCCCATTACAACCGGCTCAGCATCAAAGTCATCACTACGTACCGTAAAGTATGCAGAATAATATTCGACCGGGTAATACACCTTATACCATGCAACGCGCAATGCCGCTATTACGTAGGCGGCTGCGTGAGCTTTTGGGAACATATACTTAATTTTCATGCACGATTCAATATACCACGACGGCACTCCATGCTCTTTCATCGCGTTTATGTGCTCTTCGTTAAGCTCCCTGGTCGCTTTGCCTTTTCGCACGATTTCCATAATATTAAATGCCATTTTCTTGTCAAGGCCTTTATGAATTAAATAAGTCATGATGCTGTCGCGCGTTCCGATAACTTCGGATATTGTGCAGATATTGTCGCTAATAAGCTGTTGCGCATTGCCAAGCCAAACGTCAGTACCGTGAGACAATCCCGAAATCTGAAGCAAGTCCGCAAAATTCTTCGGTTTTGCCTCAATAAGCATCTGGCGCACAAAAGGCGTGCCCATCTCGGGAATTGACAGCGTGCCTGTATTGCAGTTGATATCCTGCTCGCTAACGCCAAGCGGCTCAGGTGATGTAAACAGTTGATAGACTTTCGGGTCGGTCATTGGAACATCCATAACACTGATACCCGTGTACTCTTCAAGGTATTTGTAAATTGTAGGAATATCGTGGCCAAGGTTGTCCAGCTTAAGAATAGTATCGTGAATGGAATGGAAGTCAAAGTGTGTCGTAATAATATCAGATTTCGTATCGTCTGCCGGACGCTGAACCGGTGTAAAATCCTCAACCTCATACTCGTTTGGCACCACAACCATGCCGCCGGGATGCTGACCGGTTGTTCGCTTAACACCTGTGCATCCCTTTACAAGCCTGTCTATTTCGGCATTGCTATGCACAAGTCCGCGTTCATCGATATACTTCTTTACGTAGCCATATGCGGTTTTGTCGGCAATTGTGGATATCGTGCCGGCCTTGAATACATGGTCGCTGCCAAAAAGTGATTCAGTATATTTGTGAGCAGACGCCTGATATTCACCCGCAAAGTTTAAATCTATATCCGGTGCTTTATCACCGTCAAAGCCCAAAAAAGTTTCAAACGGTATTTCATGTCCGTCTCTAAAAAGTGGTTTGCGGCAGTTGGGGCACTCTTTTTCGGGCAAATCGAAACCGGAACCCACCTCACCTTTAGTAAAGAATTCTGAATATTTACAGTTTTTGCATACATAATGCGGCGGCAGCGGATTGACCTCTGAAATACCGGCCATATTGGCAACAAATGATGATCCGACCGATCCGCGCGAACCAACAAGATAGCCGTGTTCCTCGGAATCCTTTACCAGCTTATGGGCAATTATGTAAAGCACTGCAAACCCGTGCTTTATTATGGAACTAAGCTCGCGTTCCAGCCTGTCGGATACCACTTTAGGCAAATTCTCACCATAAACTTGCTTTGCCCGGCTCCAAGTAATCTGCTGGAGCTGCTGCTCGGCGCCTTCAATGTGCGGCGTATACATGCCTTCGGGTATCGGGCGGATGCTCTCAATGAGGTCGGCGATTTTGTTTGTGTTTTCGACCACAACCTCAAACGCTTTTTCACGCCCTAAATATTCAAACTCGGCAAGCATTTCTTCCGTCGTACGAAAATAAAGCGGCGGTTGGTTGTCGGCATCATCAAATCCCTGCCCCGCCATCAGTATACGGCGGTAAATCTCGTCATCCTGATCTATAAAATGCACATCACAGGTCGCGCAAACAGGAATACCCAGCTTTTCGCCAAGACGCACTATAGTACGATTGAACTCCTTTAGCTGTTCTTCATCTTTGGCAGTCCCGTCCTTTAGCATAAACGCATTATTTAAAAGCGGCTGGATTTCAAGAAAATCATAAAACTGAGCAATCTCGCACAGCTCTCCCCACGGTTTGCCGTTTAATATTGCTCTGAAAAGCTCGCCTTGCTCGCATGCACTGCCAATAATAAGACCTTGTCGGTGCTCCATTAGCTTACTTTTTGTTATGCGCGGTCTACGGTAAAAGTTATGTAAATGTGACCATGATACGAGTTTATAAAGGTTTTTAAGGCCTTCTTTGTTTTTTACAAGCAAAATCATATGATTGGCGCGTGCCTTTTTTAAATGCTCGCCTGATATACTATTATTTAATTCGCTGATATTCGATATATTCATCTGTTCACGCAAGTCGGTTACGATACGAAAAAAGACAGCGGCAAGCGCACGTGCATCGTCAAGAGCACGGTGATGATTAAAATCATTAAATCCTGCAAGCTTGGCAACCGTATTCAGCCTGTGGTTGCTAAGCTCAGGGTATAATGCGCGGCACAGAGGCAAAGTATCCAGCGAAGCAAACGCAAATTTTAGCCCGCTTCGCTTGGCTGCAATGCGTATAAAGGAGCTATCAAATGCTGCATTATGTGCTATCAGTACGCGAGTGTCCCCACAAAAATCAAAAAAACTTTTCAATGCAGTCTTTTCGTCCGGCGCATCTTTGACCATTTCGTTTGTAATGCCGGTAATTTCGGTGATTTTCGGAGGTATCGGCTTTTGAGGGTTGACAAAAGTCTTAAAACTTTTCTTTATCTCTCCCCCACTTATTTTCAACGCACCTATTTCGGTAATGCGCTCGTTCTGAGCATTTATACCTGTTGTTTCAATATCAAACACTATAAAATCGCCATCAAGCGGCTGTGATGCTTCCCCGTCAAGCACTGCAGCATCGTCGTTAATGTAATACGCCTCCATGCCGTACAGTATTTTAATATCTTTACCCTGTTTTTTGGCTTTGGCTGCGGCATTCATTGCATCCGGAAAAGCCTGCACCACGCCATGGTCGGTAATGGCTATTGCTTTGTGTCCCCATTCGGCTGCACGCAACACCAAAGCTTCAGTGTCGCCAACAGCGTCCATTGCAGACATTTTTGTGTGAATATGCAGCTCTACGCGCTTATTTTCGGCATTGTCCTTCTTAGATTTAGGTTGCACTAAAGCTATTGATTTCGGTCTGATTATGTAGTCATTTGCGAATTTATCGTAATCATAACTGCCCGAAACCAGAATACAGCTTCCGTTTTTTATTTGGTCAAGTGCTTGGATTTTCGACTTGTCACGCCTTTTATCAACCCATAACAAGACTGCAACCGAATTTGTTTTGTCAGTTATTTTAAATGTATAGCGTAGTTTTTCGCCGTTGCGCGACTCACGAATTCCACTGTCAAAAACATAGCCACATATAGTGTATGTGCCGCCGTGCGGCTCAAGAGAGCTAAGTTTGCATGGCAAATCTCGTATGTCTGAACCAAACAGCATCATAATTGTATCGGGGCATATTGGAAGCTCTTTGTTAGCTTTTTTAAAGCTATTTATTACAGTTTGCTTTTGGGGTGTTGCCTTTGTTTGCATTTGTATTTCCGCTTTTGCGGCTTTTTGCGCAAGCAAAGCTGTTTTGCGTTCTGTCTCACGCATATATCGGCGGTACTCCTCGCTTTCGGTATCCACATCGGTAACACCATCAAAATCGACTTTAACTGTGCGCCCAAAAAGTTTTTTTATCAGATTAGCAAGATATTTGTCAGTTTTGGTTGACCGTATTATGTTTAGTCCTCCGCGGGCAAGCGTAATGCGAACCGCATCGTTTTCGAAACACCATTTTGATCCGTCAAATACACCTTTGACGGCTGCAACTTTTCGAGCAAGCAGTGCCAAAATGGTTGGATAACATTCGTCACACAAAGACTGCTCAGGGTAACGCGGGTCAACTACAACTGACGTTTCAAGCGTTTTTGACGCAGCCTTTTCAATCATATGCAAATCGCTTATATCGACAAACTCGGAAAACGCCAAGCAGACGCACAGTGCTGTCCGTTTTTTATTTACTTTTATATATTCAACTGTCGCAGACACCACAGACTTTGGCATTTTATTAATGTCCAGATAAGAACCAAATACGTCCGCAAAGGTTTTTTTACTCATATCTTCTCCCACAAAAATTAAAGTGCTTCAATTTCTTTGATAAGCTCGTCCACCGCACGGCTTTGATCAACGGTTCTCACAACACGACCTTTTCTGAATATTGCAACTTTCCCCTTGCCGCCCGCCAAACCGACATCCGCCTCGCGTGCCTCGCCGGGACCATTAACTATGCATCCCATTACCGCAACTGTTATCGGCTTGTCTATCTTTTTAAGCCTCTTTTCAACCTCTGATGCAATTTCGACAAGCTCGATTGCAGTGCGCCCGCACGTTGGACAGGATATCATAACAGGCCGGTTTCTCCTTAAGGCAAGTGCATGCAACAGATCATGCGCAGCTTCAATTTCACGCAATGGATCTGCAGTCAGCGATATGCGGATTGTATCACCGATGCCGCGCAGCAGCAGCGCCCCGATTCCGGCTGCCGATTTTAAAATACCCATTCTTTCGGTTCCCGCTTCGGTAACGCCGAGATGCAAAGGATAATCACAGGTGTCTGCTGCAAGCTCATATGCACGTACCGTTGTTGCAACATCAGAGGATTTTAATGACAGCACAATATCGTTAAAATCATATTTATTAAGCAGCGATACATGATACATTGCGCTTTCAACCATTGCTTCAGGTGTGGGGTGCCCGTATTTTATTAAGATATTGCGTTCAAGCGACCCGGAATTTACACCTATACGTATCGGTATTTTGCGTTTTCGGCACTCATTTGCAACCGCTTTAATACCGTCAGAATTTCCGATATTGCCCGGATTGATGCGTATTTTATCTGCCCCCGCCGCTGCCGATTCAATAGCTATTCTGTAATCAAAATGAATATCAGCCGCAATCGGGATTGATACAGCTTCTTTCAAAGCAGAAATTACGGTCACGGCCTCAAAATCGGGAACTGCGGCGCGCAGCAGCTCACAGCCCGCCTGTTCGAGTTGCTTTGCTTGATTGACGCAGGCATCAATATCATGGGCCGGGGTGTTAAGCATTGATTGAACTGAAATCGGGCTTGTGCCGCCAATCTCAAGGTTGCCCGCTTTTACCATGCGGGTATTGCGCCGCGAAATCATATTAAAGCCCCCCTGTCGATTGCGTAATATGCGAATTTGTGCGAACACAGCTCGTCCTACATTTTAACCGGTGACCAATCGCCATATATCGCTAAAGGTAACAACAACCATCAGTAAAAGCAGCAGTATAAGCCCTATCGCATGCACAATTCCCTCGTATTTCGGGTTTACGGGACGGCGGAAAATGCCTTCATAAATCAAAAACATCAACCGGCCTCCGTCAAGAGCGGGCAGCGGAAGCAAATTAAAAATACCGACATTTACGGTAATAAGCACAACCATCATCAGCAAAGGATACATGCCTTCGCGTAAATCCTTTTTCTGTGCGGCGTCCTCGACCACATTCCCGATAGCACCGACCGTGCCAACCGGTCCAGACAGCTCGTTAAGTCCGTATTTTCCCGTTATTATATCTCCAAGGCTACGCCAAATCATCGTGGCAACCGAATATTCTGTCTTTGCTGCCTGTGAAATAGTTGAAAGCACGGTTCGTTTAATGCCCACAACAGTAAAGTCATAAACCAAATATCGGCGTCCGCTTTGCTCATCTTTCTTCAGCTCAAAGGTTACGCCCGAAAGCTCAACCTTTTTTCGCTTGCCGTCCACCTTACGGCGAACAGTCATATCCATTTTACCATCTTCATCACTTTGCATAAGAACGGCAATATCCTGATCGGTTACAACACCCTTGCCGTTGATTGCCACAATCTTGTCCCCAGGACGCAATCCCGTCTTGAATGACGACGCCGATTCAGAAAGCTTTGCAATTGTCGTGCTCGAAAACAACACGCGACCGTCACTATCCGGTTTCATGCAAAATGCAAATATTATCAGCAGCAGCACAAACCCAAGCAGCAGATTCATTATAACACCGGCAGTGATAATAAAAATACGTTGCCACACCTTTTTGCTGCCTAAAGAGCGCGCATCACTGCTTTCGGTATCTTCACCCTCCATTGCACAAAAGCCGCCGATTGGAAAAGCTCTTAATGAATATTTGGTTTCCTTTTTTCCAAATTTTATAATTTTAGGACCCATGCCGAGAGCAAATTCATTTACCTTTACATCCATTAGCCTTGCGGCAATGAAATGTCCAATCTCATGCACAAGAATTATTATGCCAAAAAGAAATACGGCAGCAATAATCTGCCCGACAGTCGATAAAAAAAATGCTTGTATAATTGTAATCACCTCATGATTTCCCGAGCCGCGGCAATGGTTTGTTCGCGTACTGCTTTATCAGTCTGTAATATCTGCTCCAAGCTGTCTGCCTCATCGGGCAGTCTGTAATCCAGTGCTTTGCACACAAGTCTGCCAATATCCAAAAACCCAATTTTGCGGTTAAGAAACAGTTCAACTGCCACTTCGTTTGCGGCATTGACAGCCGCAGGTGCAAGCCCACCCCGTTCGATCGCGCGCCGACAGGCATCTATGCATATAAATGTTTCACAGTCGGGCTGATAAAAGCTAAGATTTTTAATCTTTGCGAGATCAAGGCTTTTTGCGTTCGATTGAACGCGTGCCGGCCACGTTATCGCATACTGCATCGGTATTTGCATATCAGGAACTCCCAACTGAGCAATCATGGAATTATCGTCATATTCCACAAGCGAATGAATTACGCTTTCACGGTGTATTATAATATCTATATTCTCAGGGTCAACATCAAATAACCAGCGTGCCTCAATAAGCTCAAGCCCTTTGTTCATCATTGTAGCCGAATCAATGGTAATTTTTGCGCCCATGCTCCAATTGGGGTGACGCAAAGCATCTTCGGGTGTTACGTTTTCAAGCTCAACCGAATTTTTTCCAAAAAAAGGGCCGCCCGACGCCGTCAATATCAACCGCTTGACAGCCCTGGCGGGCGGAGCTCCTTGCAAACACTGGAATATCGCAGAATGCTCGCTATCAATTGGTAACAACCTCACGCCGCATCGGGCAACTTCGCGCATTACAACCGAACCGCCTGCAACAAGAGTTTCTTTGTTGGCAAGCGCGATATCGTGACCTGCCTGTATAGCCGCCATCGTTGGTTTAAGCCCGGCAAAGCCTACAATTGAGTTCAAAACCAAATCTGTATCGGCAGCCGCCGCCTCGCACATTCCCTCAAGCCCTGACAAAACCTTTACAGGCAAATCTCGTACACGCGTTTTCAAATCTTGAGCGGCCTGTTCATCATATAAAACCGCAAGCGCGGGATTAAACTGCCGTATTTGACTTTCGATAGTTTTAACATCTGAATGAGCAGTCAAGACCGTAATGCGACACCCAAGCCTTTGTGCAACTTGTAAAGCCTGCGTACCAATTGAGCCGGTCGACCCAAGTACAGTTATTCGTTTTTTCATATCGTTTAACACCAGCCTTCCCATACACCGTTATATCACCAGCTGCAGGTAATGTACCGCTATATAAATTAACGGTGCTGACAAAAGCATGCTGTCAAACCTGTCCATAATTCCGCCGTGCCCCGGCATAATATTGCCAAAATCCTTGACGTGGCACTGCCTTTTAATCAGTGATGCAAACAAATCTCCAATCACCGACAACGGGGCACATACAAGTGCTAATAAGCTTATTTGCAACAAATTAACCGTGGCAGTCTGTTCTAAAAATGCCTGATACAGCAAGCCGCAGACAACTGCACTTAAAACTGAAACTATTATACCCCCGACAAGTCCTTCTATTGTTTTTTTGGGACTTAACTCGGGGCAAAGTTTGTGTTTTCCAAAAAATGTGCCTACAAAGTAGGCTCCCATATCACACATCCACGGAATGACTATTGCAAGAATAACGTAAAAAAGCCCGTCTCGCTCACTAAAAGTGCGAAGATAAGCAATGCAAGAAAAAGATAACGGGAATATGAGCGACATAGCGAAAGCAAAGCTTGTATGTTCTACAGGCTGAATTTTATGAACTGCTGTTTGTATAATTACCATTACCAGCAAATATACAAAAACCACTATCAACGCAAACATAGGACTTTGACCGAGCATAAAAAAAGGAGTGAATGCCGAAAAAATAACCGATGTTATCAAAATGCTGCGATGAATATTAAAATGGGTTGCTAAAAGCAACTCGATTACAGCCATTGCGCAAATAAGCGATGTTGCTATAATAAGTGCGAGCGGTGGCATTGTAAGCACAACCAACATAAGTGATATTCCGATTATGCCTGTAATAATCCGTGATTTCATTATAATCCTCCAAACCGGCGATTGCGGCGTGCATATTCCTCAAGCGCCCTGTCCAAATCCGCCGGTTTGAAATCCGGCCATAAAACGTCCATATATAAATACTCCGCATAAGCCGATTGCCACAAAAGAAAATTGGATGTGCGGAATTCCCCGCTCGGACGCAGTATCAAATCGGGGTCAGGCATCCCTGCAGTATAAAGCCGGGCTGCAATCTGTTCGTCGTTTATGTCTTCGGGCGACAAATCCCCCTGTTTAACCTCTTTTGCAAGACGGCGTGCAGCCTGCGTTATTTCCTCGCGCCCACCGTAATTTATCGCAATATTAAGACAAAGGCCTGTTTTGTCCTTAGTCAGCTCTTCGGCTTGTCTCATTAGGTCGCATATTTCCGGTGTAAACGGAGAAAAATCACCAATAAACCGGGTGCGTATATTCTCTTTGGTAAAATCCGTCAACGACTCATGCAAATACTCCTTAAACAGTTCCATAATCGCGTTAACTTCAGAAGCAGGGCGTTTCCAGTTCTCGGTCGAAAACGCGTACACTGTCAAATATTTTATTCCGCGCTTTTCGCAGTGCTTAGTGATTGTGCGAAAAGTCTGCGCACCATAACGATGCCCTACCTGCCGCGGCAGCGCACGCTTTTTGGCCCAGCGCCCATTACCGTCCATTATGATACCAATGTGAACCGGCAAAACATCGGGAATGGATGCTTTTCGTCTGCGAAACAAAAACATCCGTTTCACTCCAAGCTTAAAACAAAAGTTCCGGTGCAGCATTAAAGGCGGACAAAAGCCCGCCCTTTAGCCAGTAAACCGGCTTTTTTGTCATATTTCCATGATTTCCTTTTCTTTTTTAGCAGCAATATTATCGATGTCCTTGCAAAACCTGTCTGTCAAATCCTGAACATCTTTTTCGGCAACCCTAAGGTCGTCCTCGGAAATTTCACTATTCTTTTTCATATTTTTAAGTTTTTCAATCGCGTCTCTGCGTATAGAGCGTACTGCAACCTTGCTGTCCTCAGCATACTTATTAACATTCTTGACGAGATCGCGCCGGCGTTCTTCTGTCAGAGGCGGAAACAGCAGGCGAATCGAACCACCATCATTTTGTGGGTTTATGCCGATGTCGGAAGTCTGAATCGCTTTTTCAATTGCCTTTATCGAAGATTTGTCCCATGGTTGAATAAGAAGCATGCGCGCTTCGGGCACAGAAATGGTTGCAAGCTGATTAATCGGTGTTGGAACACCGTAATAATCAACATTGATTTTGTCAAGAATAGCAGGGTTTGCCCGCCCCGCACGGATAACTGCGTACTCGTTCTCAAGCGCATTAATAGTTTTTTTCATTTTCTGTTCTGCATTTGAAATGATTGTATCCATATTATTCTTCCTCCTTAACAATTGTTCCGATTTGTTCTCCTTTAACGGCACGTAATATATTGGTTGGATCATTGAGGTCAAACACCAAAATCGGTATTTCATTGTCGCGGCAAAGCGTTGCAGCAGTGGAATCCATAACTTTGAGACCAAGGTTTAGCACATCGAGATATGTCAAAGAATTGTATTTCACAGCATTATTATTGGTTTTGGGATCACTATTATAAATACCGTCAACCAAGCTTGCTTTTAAAATAATATCTGCTTCAATTTCGGCTGCGCGCAGAGCTGCCGCAGTGTCGGTGGAAAAAAACGGGTTGCCTGTGCCGCAAGCAAAAATAACAACACGCCCTTTTTCAAGATGACGGACAGCGCGATTGCGAATATAAGGTTCGGCAATTTGGTTCATTGTAATTGCAGTCTGAACGCGGACAATGCAATCAAGCTGTTCAAGTGCATCTGCCAATGCCAAAGAATTTATGGTAGTAGCCAGCATTCCCATATGGTCGGCGCGCGTCCTGTCCATCTGCCCGCTTGAACGGCCGCGCCAAAAATTCCCGCCGCCCACAACAATCGCAATCTCAACGCCCAAATCAATGCACTTTTTTATCTCTGTGCAAATACGCAGAACCGTGTCAAAATCAAGCCCGAATCTGGTATTGCCCGCAAGTGCTTCGCCGCTTAGCTTTAACAACACTCTTTTATACTTCGGCTGCAAATTTAACCACATCCCAACCATTGGTAATAATCTTCCCCTTATTTTACACTATTCACATACCTCTGTAAAGTCGCAAAAGGTAAATTTTTGATTAATGATACAATAGTCACCTGATTTCAGCATTTTGTCCCCGCCGAGATAAAAAAATGCCGGCATTAGGCCGGCAAATAATAATTATTCCCCTGTATATGTAAGAAGTATTTGACGGCCGTCACGATCCAATGCATAATCTTCAGCAGTATAAACCATCTGTGACACCGGAATGAATGAAATATCTTTCGCTTTGAGTTTGCCAATAATTTCGGGCAGTGCCTGAACAGTAAATTTTCCGTCAACGCTAAATTTGATAATAGACCCGGTAGAAGTCAATGACAAAACACGCTTAATAATCCCTTCTTTGTCCAATCCCTTTATGTCAAAGCTGTCAACATCACACCCAATCGGAAACATTTTAAGCATTTTAATAGTGTCAAGCAATCTTTCGTCATACTGTCCGTCGTTTGGTCTAAAGAACATTGGGCGCTTACCTGTAACCGCCTGAATTTTGTCGCAGCCTGCATTAATCCTTTTGATTACCCTGTCGCGCTTAAGTGCTACAAGACTCATTCTGCCGTCGGACGCATTCATTATTTCCTGTTCCGACTTATGAAGCTTACTAAGTGATTCGGCATAGCGGTCAGCCCATTCACCGGTAACAAAAAATGTTGCCGTTATATTGTTTTTAGTTAGAATATCGCACAACGCATCGACCGATTCATCACCGGACGCTGCGTCGAATGTCAGGCTCACTACCCCCCGTGCCCTGTCGGTACAATTTATTGGCAGCTTTGCGCTTGGTTCAAGCGTAATTGTCCTGATTGCGTCGGGAAGCGACATTGCTGCCAAAACCAGCAAAGCGGACACCGCAAAAAAAGCAGCAAGCAGCAAAAGCATCTGCTTTCCGCTAAGAATACTATATCTATTAAGCTTCATCAAAACTGCTCCCTTTCGGCACACACTTTAATAAACTATATAAATTTATATGCCGCAGACGACCCATGCATGCACTATTAATACTAATATCGGATATTAGTATTGGGGAGCAATATATGTCAATCTCTAAGAATTCTGATCCATTTTAATCTCAATATCCTGCTTTGCGCAGATTTTCACGGCTTGCGTGTACGGCATCAATCGAATTGCCGATAGGAATATCCATTTCGACTATTGCCCACTCAACACCCTGATTTATAGCTTGATTAAGGATTGATTTAATGTCAAGAACACCCTCCAAAATATTTGGGTTTGGAGTGCTGTGTGACTGCGCATCTTTCATCATATCTTTAATATGAATAAGCGTTAGCCTATCGCCGAGTTGCTTCATAAGTTCTACCGAATTTATGCCGGCAAATTCTGCCCAATAGGTATCAAGTTCAAACTTTAATTCAGGACATGCATCAATAAGACGATCAAATCTTTGGTTTTCAAATTCAAAATCGTGATTATGATACGAAAGCTCAATCCCTGCATCCCATAATTTTTTTTGAAGGTCGTTAACCACTGCAGCAGTTTTAGCAAGCTGGTCACCATCAAGTGATTCACCTGAAATCCAGGGAATTGTAACCCGTTTTGCGCCTAATGTTTTTAAGTTTTCGCACCATGTGTCAATATTGTCTCGCAAGTCATCAAAGCCAACATGGGCACTGACAAGGGCAAGTCGATTTTGATTAAGCGATTCCTTAAGTTCATTAACGCTCATACCGTTAAAGCCGGCAAGCTCCACTCCGCCATAACCGAAGTCTGCGACCGACCTCAGTGTACCTGCCATATCGTCTTTTGCCACATCGCGCAGTGTATACATTTGAACTGCAATAGAAATTGTTCTTTGCATATACGGGAACCTCCATATTCAAAATTAAATATTGTAATGACTCGATCATGCATTTCGCTCTTTTAGATAACGCTCGGCCTCGCGTTTCATATCACGGCGCGCAGCATCTTCCCGTTTATCATACAGCTTTTTGCCCCGACAAAGACCAAGCTGCACCTTTACAAGAGAATTTTTAAAATAAAGAGAAATCGGTATAAGAGTATATCCCTGCTGCTTCATTTTACCAAACAGACGCAAAATTTCTTTTTTATGCAGCAAAAGACGACGTGGACGCGTAGGCTCACGGTTAAAAATATTGCCCTTTTCATAAGGACTTATATGCATACCGTTGACAAAAACTTCGCCCGCATCAATCGAACACCATGCGTCCTTAAGGTTTACGGCACCGTTTCTTATAGACTTGACTTCTGTGCCCGAAAGCTCGATTCCGGCTTCCATTGTTTCTTCAATAAAATAGTCGTGATATGCCTTTTTGTTTTTTGTAATGGTCTTAATGTTGTCCGTCGCCAAAACGGTCACCCCTTATTAAAGCACATTGCGCCCTTCAAGCGAACGACGAAGCGTAACTTCGTCGGCATATTCCAAATCTCCGCCGACAGGTATGCCGTATGCCAGCCGTGTAACCTTGGTTTCAAAGGGGGCAAGCAGCTTGGCTATATACATCGCGGTCGCTTCTCCCTCGACCGTGGGATTTGTAGCCATAATTATCTCGTTAACCTCGGTATCGGCAACCCTTTTAAGCAGCTGCTTTATACGAAGCTGTTCGGGACCTATGCCATCCATCGGCGATATGGTGCCGTGCAGCACATGGTAAAGACCCTTGTACTCCCGTGTACGCTCAAACGCCATAACATCGCGTGCATCCTCAACAACGCATATTGTGGACGCATCGCGCGTAACAGAACGACAAACGGGACACAGCTCATCTTCTGCAAGATTGCAGCATACCGAGCATTCCCGAATTTTTTCTCGTGCATCTTTTATCGCGTCAACAAAATCGTCAGCGGTGCTATCCGGAAGACTCAACAGAAAAAAAGCCAGTCTCTGTGCCGTTTTATGCCCGATGCCGGGCAGGCGCTCAAATTGTTCTATAAGGCGCTCAAGCGGCGCCACTACATAAGACATGATTAAAACATCCCCGGAATAGAAAACCCGGCAGAAATTTTTGCCATTTCGTTTTCAGATGTTTCAACAGCTTTTCTAATAGCCTCGTTAACCGCCGCCATTATTAAATCTGCGAGCATCTCGACATCATCGGCATCGACTACCTCGGGATTGATTTCAAGCGCAGTAATGCAGTGTTTGCCGTCCACTGTTGCCGTCACCGCCCCGCCACCCGACGATGCACTGTATTCACGCGCATCAAGCTCGGATTGAAGTGCCGCCATATCCTCCTGCATTTTTTGTGCCTGCTTAAGCATATTTTTCATGTTTCCCTGACCTTTGTTTGAAAAACCCTGGGGAAGTCTTGCTTTCATTATATATTCCTCTCCTTATAACAGTAATAAATAATCGATATAATTTATAATTTTACGGGTGAACACAGTTCACCCCCACATTTCGTAAATGTTACTCAACTTCAAGATTTATGCCCATATTACGGCTATCGCGTATAAATGCAGACAGTGGATCAGCAAATTCCTGCTTTGCAGCCGACTTTTTCTTAATGCCTATTCGATATGACCGACCCGTTACGCTTTTAATCGCGTCGGCAAGTATCCTTTTATTGCCGTTTCGCGTAACAAGTGATTTAAACATTTCATTATCGGTTTCAATCAATATGAAATCCCCGCGTATGCATGCAGTTGAATCCTGTAAAACACCGTGAAGCGGAGGGCAGGTTGTATATAGAATTTCAACAACCTGATCCCAGCCGGAAAATTCGGTTTCTTTTGCTATACCTTCATCCTTGCCGGTGTCACTGCCCTTATCTGTATTGTCGGTCGGTACAGTAGCAGGATTTAATTGTTGTTTGGGCTTATGCTCTATTAAACCTTTATCGGTCTTTTTATCGGTCTTTTGCACGGTCTGCAGCTGTTGTGCGGACTGTGCTGCCGGAACCCTTGCGCCGGCTTTAAGCGCAGATTCGATAGCCTGTACACGACGGAGCAATGAGCTTTTGTCGTCGCTAAGTTCGGGCGAGCACAAACGCAACATCGCCATTTCCATCGCAACACGGCGTGACGCACCCGCCTTAATGCTTTCAAAAGTTCGTTGCAGAGTGTCCATACAGTACATAATTTCAGTAAGCTCATATTCGTCGGCATGCTTTTGCAGGCTTTCAAGCTCGGATGGAGATGCAACGATTAAGCGGTCAGGCTTGGGAACACTTTTAACAATCATCAGACTTCGATAAAAATCAATTAGCTCGGAACAAAGACGTTCCATGTCGCGCGACGCATTATAAAGCTTGCCGACCAAAGCTATGGCATTGCCCGCATCACCAGTCTTAATAGCTTTTGAAAAATCAAAAAGGTGATCATGCCCGGCAAGCCCAGCCGTATCCGAAACAGTGTCGACCGTCACGCTTTTTGTTTGCGTAATGCATTGATCAAGCATCGAAAGTGCATCTCGCATACCGCCATCGGCCAGTTTTGCAATCAAAAGTGCCGCATCGTCGGTAACACTAAAATCCTCGTGCTGGGCAATAAACTGTATTCGTGCGGCAATATCCTCAGGCAGAATACGCTGAAAGTCAAAACGCTGACAGCGTGATTTAATAGTTGATGGCAGCTTGTGCACCTCGGTTGTGGCCAGCACAAAAATAACATGCGCGGGCGGCTCCTCAAGAGTCTTAAGCAGTGCATTAAATGCTTCCGAAGTTAACATATGGACTTCGTCAATAATATATACGCGATATCGTACAACCGATGGGGTGAAATTAACCTCTTCGCGTAAATCGCGCATATTATCAATGCCTCTGTTTGATGCAGCGTCCATTTCGACAATGTCAAGAATAACTCCGTCATCAATGCCGCGGCAATTGGTGCATTGATTGCATGGATCACCATCTTGGAGATCAAGGCAATTTACCGCCTTTGCAAGTATTTTGGCGCAGGAGGTCTTTCCGGTGCCGCGCGAGCCGGTAAAAAGATATGCATGGGCAATTCGTCCGGTGCGCAGCTCGTTTTTAAGCGTTGCGGTAATCAAATTCTGTCCGTAAACATCGGAAAAACGTTGTGGCCGCCATTTGCGGTACAGCACCTGATACATGCAAGTCCTCCTTTTTTAAAAAAACGTATGCCCTCGGGCATACGGACCGACAGGTTTACTGCGGCGCACAGCGACATCCGCTTAATGCTGCTCGGTTCCCCGCCTGACATGGTTCACGGCGCGCCGTCGCACAGGACCCGTCCGTCCGTATGCACCAAAGCACACGTTCGACAGATATTATACACGCTAATGATTAAAAAATCAAGGCATCAGGCACGAGGATTTTTTAAGTATTGCAAAACTTAAGTGGCCGCGATTTCGCGGCCGCTTAAACCTTGCTTAACGGTATTTTTTACGCCCCACATAGCTTGTATGAAGGATTTCATGAGCCTTGTGGCTGCCATATTTTTCGAAAAATTCTTCATATACTTTCTTAATTGCGGGAGATTTATGTGATTTACGTATCTTCATTGCCTTGTCCTGCTCATAAAGCGCTTTGGCGCGAAGTGACGTGAGATCGACAAAATTTCTAACCGAAGCTGGCTGCAGGGGCTGCCCACCGCCGTTGACACATCCGCCCGGGCAACACATAATCTCAATAAAATGCCAATCTGCGGTGCCGTCCTTAATTCGGCTCATAATATAATTTGCATTTTCGATACCGCTTGCTACTGCAACCTTTACTTCAATGCCCGCAATGTTGTATACTGCCTCTTTTAATCCGGCCGTTCCGCGCACTTCCTTGTACTCGACATCCTTGTTGTCCTTGCCGGTCAGCAAGTCATTTGCAGTGCGAAGCGCTGCTTCCATAACACCGCCGGTCGAACCAAATATGACTGCCGCGCCCGTATCATCAGACAGCGGGTTGTCAAACTGCTCGTCAGGCAGGTTTACAAAGTCTATTCCGGCACGCATAATCATACGGCCGAGTTCTCGGGTAGTCAGTGCAATATCGACATCGGGTACACCGGCCGCACTTTGATCATCGCGCCCAACTTCAAACTTTTTGGCTGTACACGGCATAATCGATACAACCACAATATCGTTTGGATCGATATTATTCTTCTGGGCATAGTATGTCTTTATAACCGCGCCTACCATCTGCTGCGGCGACTTGCATGATGACAGATGCTCCAAAAGCTCGGGATAATAATACTCGGCAAACTTTACCCATCCGGGAGAACAGGATGTAATCATTGGCAGAACGCCACCGTTTTTAACTCTGTCAATAAATTCGGTCGCTTCTTCAACTATTGTCAAGTCGGCGCCGAAGTCGGTATCAAAAACCTTGTCAAACCCGAGCCTGCGCAATGCAGCGACCATTTTGCCCTCAACATTTGTGCCTATGGGCATGCCAAAACACTCACCAAGCGTTGCCCTGATCGAAGGCGCTGTCTGCACAACTACATGCTTGGACGGGTCGGCAATAGCCTCCCAAACCTCATCAGTGTTATCTTTCTCTCTGAGTGCGCCGGTCGGACATACAACCGTGCACTGACCGCAGGAAACGCAGGGCACGTCATCCAGCTGCTTTTCAAACGGCGTTCCGATATGAGTGTCAATACCGCGATCGTTTGCGCCTATAACATGCACATATTGCTTCTCACATGCGGCAACACAGCGGCGGCAAAGAATACATTTATTGTTGTCCCTTACAAGATGGGGAGCCGACAAATCCAGTTCATACTGAGGCTTAAAGCCATCGTATTTGCCCGAATCCTCAACGCCGTAATCACGGCACAGTGTCTGAAGCTCGCAGTCCTGAGAACGAACACAGGACAGGCATTTCTTTTCGTGCGTTGATAATATAAGCTCTAAATTAATTTTGCGTGCATTTTGCACTTTAGGTGTATTTGTCTTGACTTCCATACCCTCGGTCACGGGATAAACGCAAGCGGTAACAAGTCCGCGTGCACCGGTGGCTTCAACAACGCAAATGCGGCAAGCACCGATTTCATTGATTTCCTTAAGATAGCACAGCGTCGGTATATCGACACCGGCCTCGCGGGCAGCTTCAAGAATGGTTGCGCCCTTGGGCACGCTGACAGCTATTCCGTTTATTTTGCAATTAATCATTTCCATTTCAGCGTACTCCTTTCTTATTGTTTAACAATGGCGCCGAATTTGCATTTTTCCATGCAAGCGCCGCATTTAATGCATTTAGAATCGTCAATTACATGCGGTTGTTTTACACTGCCCGAAATAGCCCCGACAGGACATACACGAACACATGCCGTACAACCCTTGCACTTGTCTGCGATAATCACATAACTCATCAGCGATTTACAAACACCGGCGGGACATTTTTTGTCTTTTACGTGGGATATGTATTCATCACGGAAGAATCGCAGAGTTGACAGCACAGGATTTGGTGCAGTTTGACCCAAACCACAAAGAGAATTTTCCTTAATGAAATTGCAAAGCTCTTCTAATTCATCAATATCCTGCATCGTGCCGTTGCCGCTTGTTATTTTTTCAAGCTTTTCAAGCAGGCGTTTGGTGCCTACACGGCATGGCGTACATTTGCCGCACGACTCATCGACCGTAAATTCGAGAAAAAACTTTGCAATGTCGACCATGCAGGTGTCCTCATCCATTACAATTAGTCCACCCGAGCCCATCATGCACCCGATTTCTGTCAGGTTGTCATAATCAATTTTGGTATCAAACAACTCGGCCGGAATGCAGCCGCCTGAAGGACCTCCGGTTTGAGCAGCCTTAAATTTTTTACCTCCCGGAATACCGCCGCCGATTTCCTCAACAACTTCACGCAGCGTCGTACCCATCGGTATCTCGACAAGACCGGTATGCTTGATTTTGCCGCCCAAAGCGAACACCTTTGTTCCCTTTGACTTTTCGGTGCCCATTGAGGAAAACCATTCGGGGCCACGCAGTATAATCTGCGGAATATTTGCAAGTGTCTCAACATTGTTTTCGACCGTAGGCATACCGAATAATCCCTTGACTGCAGGATACGGCGGGCGCGGGCGCGGCTCGCCGCGGTTGCCCTCAATTGAAGTCATTAGTGCGGTTTCCTCACCGCATACGAATGCTCCTGCACCAAGACGGATTTCCATATCAAAATCAAAGCCGGAGCCTAAAATATTCTTTCCCAAAAGACCATACTCGCGCGCTTTATCAATCGCAATCTGCAAACGCTTAACAGCAATAGGATATTCGGCACGGACATAAACAAAACCCTTTGTTGCACCTATCGCATAACCGGCAATAGCCATTGCCTCAATAATAGCGTGGGGGTCTCCCTCAAGCACCGAACGATCCATAAACGCGCCCGGGTCACCCTCGTCGGCATTGCAGACGACGTATTTCTGCGGCGCCTTATTTGGTGCGGTCAATGCCCATTTGCGACCGGTCGGAAATCCACCGCCACCCCGTCCGCGAAGCCCGGAATCAGAAACAATTTTAATAACCTGCTCGGGCGTGTATTCCGTAAGGCACTTTGCCAAAGCCATATAACCGTCATATGCAATATATTCTTCTATTGATTCGGGATCAATAACGCCGCAGTTGCGAAGTGCGACGCGAACCTGCTTTTTATAAAAGTCGGTTTCGTTAAGCGACTTAATTTCATCCTTGCCAACCGTTTCGTCATATAAAAGGCGGGTAACAATGCGTCCCTTAAGAAGATGCTCTGACACAATTTCAGGTATATCCTCAACCTTGACCATTGAATAAAAGCATCCCTCGGGATAAACAATCATCACGGGACCAAGCGCACAAAGTCCGAAACAACCGGTTTGTACAACCTTGACCTCGTCAGTCAGTCCCTGCTTATTTATTTCTTTTTCCAAAGCCTCAATTATCTTAAGGCTGTTTGATGATGTGCAGCCTGTACCGCCGCAAACAAGTACATGAGAACGAACCATCGAATATCTGCCTCCCCCGCCTATTTCATTATGTGTCCGATTGTGTATTCCATCACCGGGTTACCGTTAACAATATGGTCGACTACTATACGTGCGACCTTGTCGGGCGTAACCTTTGCATATGTAACCTTTTCGTGGCCGGGCACCAGCACTTCGACAATCGGCTCGAACTGGCACATTCCGATACACCCTGTTTGATTTACCACGACATTTTCAAGACGGCGTTTTGCCACTTCTTCGGCAAACGCGTTTAGTACCGGGCGTGCGCCCGCTGCGATACCGCATGTTGCCATGCCGACAACAACGCGGATAGCTTCGCTGTTATTGTTGCGAATATTCATTTTTTCACGGGCTTTATCCCGAATAGCTTCAAGCTCAGCTAATGTTTTCACAATTGTTACCTCCTAATTATTAATCCGGTATTCAATGACCGGCAAGCTGAATTTCATGTTCTCTTAAATAACTTTCGACCCAGACCGAAACATCGGGATTATTAAGCGGCACATCACCGAGAATTTCTTTAAACTTGCGGGTATCAACCACATAAGAACGGCTGTCCAAAACCCTTTTATAATAGATATCTACGTCCGGTCTGGTTCTTATCAACACCATTAAGGTAGACACCACATCTCCGAGAGGTAGACAATCAATATGCGAACGAACAAATTCCGCTGTTAGTGTTGTACCCTTGCCCGGCTTTGATATAATTTCAACCCGACCGCCGGTTTGTTCGGCCGCCATACGTAAAAGCGGTATTCCCAAACCAACCTTGCGCGTCGTTCTTGTTGTATAAAACGGGTCGGCTGCCTGCCTTTTCTGCGTTTGAGTCATGCCACTGCCGTTGTCGGCGATTTTGATTGTCAGTCTGTCGTTGTTTGTATCCTCGACAACCGAGATCTTAATCTCGCATGCACCGGCGGCAAGAGAATTCTGCGCTATGTCAAGAATATATAATGAAAGCTCTCTCATGCCTTATTGGCATATTTTGCAAGAATATCGTCTACATCATCCGGTGTAAGGCGTCCGTAAACATCGTCGTTTATTGTCATTACAGGGGCAAGGCCGCAGGCACCAATACAACGGCATGCGGTAATCGAAAACTTGCCGTCCTCTGTGCATTCGTCGGCTCCGATTCCAAGCTTTTGGCTTATTCTTTCAAAGATTTCACCGGCGCCCTTTACATAACAAGCAGTGCCCATACATACGGATATGTCGTAATCCCCCTTGGGAGACAGTGAAAATTGAGAATAAAATGTGGCAATTCCGTATACTTTTTCAAGCGGTACATTCATACCGTCGGCTATCATCAGCTGCACCTCAAACGGCAAATAACCGTAAATATCCTGTGCCTCCTGCATAACCATCATCAACCTGCTTTGGTCGTCACAGTATTTATCGATAACCTCCTTTAGCTTTTGTTCCTGCTCAGCCGTTCCCTTAAAAGGAATTTTGCTGATTTTCTTTTGCATACTAAATTTTCCTCCTTAACGGCATACTTATATATCAAAAAAACTTGAGCTGACATGTTTGTTAGAAATTTAACAATCGTTGGCTGATTAAAACTGCGTATTATAATGCATTAAGTCGAAACAAGTGACCGCATCAAACGCAGATATGGTAATTTTGCATTAATTTGGTAATGATTTTCTTTACAATACATATAAATTCTTTCATTGTTATTTTAACATCTTAGAAATTTGCCGTCAATGAATATTTCGATAAAATTTTAACAAACTTTACTGCACAAAGTTCAAATCAAGTGTATGAATTGCTATACTGCCACCATATACATTTTATATTGTTCCGTTCAATTTATCATTTGTTATTCTTGCTCATCAAGAGTAAGCCTGTATGATGGTAAAAACTCCTTTAGGAAATAATCAGCCGCCGGCAAATTCATATCGCGCACCGCTTTTTGTGTGGAACGAAGCGCCTTGTCAAACTCACGGTTACCTTGATCTTGTTCTTCAACACATTTAATTAATGCAGATAGCTTATCGGCGGCACGCACAATTCTGCGCTCCTCTCTCCACCTGTCATCGGCAAGCAAAAGCGGTTCGTACTCGTCCCGCATATCGGGCGGAAGCATCGACAAAAGCTTATTGCCCGACATATTTTCCACCTTGCGATAGGCCTCTCGCAATTCGGGATTATAATATTTAACGGGTGTAGGCATATCCCCTATAAGTATTTCGGTTGTGTCATGGTAGAGTGCAAGCAAAACACAGCGACCGATATCCACCTGTCCGTTAAAGCGTTTGTTTGTAAGCACGGCAAGAGCATGCGAAAGCACTGCCACATCGTGGGAATGCTCACTTAGGTTCTCTATACGCGTATTGCGCATCAAAGCCCACCGTGTTATGTATTTCATACGCGAAATCATTGCAAAAAAGTGAAACCCCATAAAAACACTCCGTTATACAAACTCAAGACAAATTGTAACATATTTTTTAAATAAAACAAGCGCGCAACCTTTTATAAATGAAGAATAGTATTATACATTTTTAGTCAATATTCGTACACAATAACAAACAGTATAATTGAAACGGGGACAAATGTGATGACAGACAAACAAAAGCAGATTGCCACCGGTGCGCTTGCAGGAGCTGCAAACGGTTTTTTTGGTTCGGGCGGTGGTATGTTTTTGGTGCCGCTATTTATAAAATGGCTACGCATGGATCAAAAAAAATCCTTTTCCACATCTATTGCGGTAATTCTCCCGCTGTCGGCAGTATCACTTTTTGTCTACTTGATAAAGGGCGGTATAGATATCAAAAGCATTATACCGACATTAATCGGCGGTTTGGCTGGAGGTTTTATTGCCGGCCGCATTTTTAAAAAAATACCCGTCACTGTCCTGCACCGCATTTTCGGCCTGCTCATAATATACGGAGGCATCCGGGCGGTATTGCTTTTATGAAGTGGATTTTAAACTTTATTATCGGTCTTGTCACAGGCATATTGAGCGGATTTGGTATCGGAGGCGGCTCGCTGCTGATACTGTATCTTACCTGTATTGAAAACGTCCCGCAATACACCGCAGCAGGAATTAATCTAATTTATTTCATTTTTTGTGCTCCGGCAGCTTTGATATCACATTTCAAAAACCGCCTTATTGATAAAAAGGCGGCAATAGTGTGCACAGCGGCCGGCATTCCTTTTTCAATCCTTGCCTCGTTTGCCGCCGCCGCAATTGATGTTGGCATACTGCGCCGAATTTTTGGTGTATTTTTATTATACATCGGAATAAAAGAGCTATTTTATAAAAATAAAAAGACGTAACCATCACGCCGTTAAAAAAATCAAAGTGGCTGCTTTGCACGGCAGCCACTTTGATTTTATTTTCGTCCAAGTAAAGCGGAAAATGCTTTGTGTGCCATATAAACATCAATCTTTGAAACGACCTCAAACGGTGCATGCATTGATAACACCGGTACTCCCAAATCGACGGTGTCAACGTCCATATTGGCAATGTACTTTGCGACCGTTCCGCCCCCTCCAGCGTCAACCCTGCCCAGCTCACCAATTTGCCACAGCACGTCATTCTGTTCCATCAATGTGCTTATTTTAAACATAAGCTCGGCAGATGCATCCGAGGTATCGGCTTTGCCACGCGAACCGGTGTATTTTGTCAACACGACACCGTGGTTTAAAGAGGCACAGTTGCGCACATCGACAACATCTGAAAAAATCGGATCAAACGCAACATTGACATCGGCCGACAGGCATATTGAATTTGAAAACACATGACGCGCTTTAACACCCAAATTAGCGGCCAAATCCTCGATAAAATAGCGCAAAAACGCCGACTGCATACCCGTGTTGCCATCCGAACCGGTTTCCTCCTTGTCGGCCAGTACTGTAATTGCCGTAAATGCCGGGTTTTCAGTTTGCAGCAAAGCGGTTAATGCCGGATACGAACACACACGATCGTCATGTCCGTAACCTCCTATCATGCTACGGTCAAAACCTACATCTCGTGCCGAAAAAGCCGGCACGGCCTCTAACTCAGCGCAAAAGAAGTCGCTTTCCTTAATACCGTATTTTTCATTTAATATCTTCATAATATTAAGCTTTACAAGCTCGCTGCCATTATCATCTTTAAACGCCCTTGAACCTATCAAAATATTAAGATCCTCGCCTTTGATAAATTCAGCCGCGGTGCGTTTCATCTGTTTTGTCGAAAGGTGCGGCAGCAAATCGGTAACGCAAAACACCGGATCGCCCTCGTCCTCGCCAATTACCACTTCGACCTTTGTGCCGTCTTTACGCATTATAACACCATGCAATGCAAGAGGTATTGCCGTCCACTGATACTTTTTTATGCCGCCATAATAGTGGGTGTCGAAATATGCAAGCTCGTGATCTTCATAAAGCGGATTGGGCTTTAAATCAAGTCTGGGCGAATCAATGTGTGCTGCAGCAATTGAAACGCCATCGTCAAGCGGACGCGTCCCTATAACGGCAAGTATCAAAGCCTTGTCACGGTTGTTGACATAAACCTTGTCGCCCGGTTTAAGCCGGCAATTTCGGTCAAACGGCACAAATCCGTGCTGTTTTGCCAATGAGACCGCATTATTAACAGTTTCCCGCTCGGTTTTAGAGCTGTTCAAAAACTTGCGGTATTGTTCGCAATAGCTGTCCGCTTTTTTGATTTCTTCATCGCTTAGCGTGCGCGTCGCTTCACGCGACTGATAAAACAGCTCGTCTTTTAAAGCTTCGGACGGCGTTTTTTTTTGATTGTTTGACATAGTATTTACCTCCGTTATTCAAAGTCATAGAGCTTTTCATATATTTTTTTTGCAGTAGGAACTTTTTTCACATAACATCGCGTTTCGTTGTATGGAATGTATTTTAGTGTAACACCGTCGTCGGAACATTCTGAATCCTTTAGCCATTTTCTAACATTTCCTATTCCTGCGTTATAGGCTGCAAGCATTGTGTGAGTGTCGCTAAATTCCTCCCTCAGCAGGGACAGCACAAACAAACCGTATTGTATATTGGTTTCCGGGTCGAATAGCCTGTCGTGCGGAAGATTTTCATTACCGGGGGTTCGGCTTTGCGCCCAATCGAAAGTATCGCGTGTAATCTGCATAAGCCCAAGCGCATTGGCATGAGATACGGCATCCGAGTCAAACCCGCTTTCGGTACGAATTATTGCAAATGCCAAAGACGGTTCAAAACCATACATATTGGCGTAGTGTGTTACGAAATCATTATATTTGACCGGGTATGCTGCCCGCATAAAACAAAAATATCCCAAATGCAAAAGACCTGCTAATATCGCCGACAACGCTAAAAAAGCTATAGCATCCAAAACAATGCGCGACAGTGTTTTAAATTTATGACGAGCTTTATTATTGTGCAAACTAAAAGGAGCTTGAGAACCCACATGCATTACTTGATCGCGTTGACGGGTGAAATTGTTATTATTTTTCATTGGCCCACTCCTGTATATCAAGTGCCAGCTTTCGGGCCTTTTTTTGCAAAGTTTCAAAATCGCCGTCGTTGTAAAGCACTGTCGACGCGCGCGCAGTATAATATTCTTCAGGTTTTTGAGTCGACATGCGAGCACGCGCCTCCTGTTCAGTAAGATTATTATCGCGCAATAATATGCGCTCAAGCCGAATTTGATACGGGGCTAACACTGCAACCGTCTTATTACATATACTGTCCAACCCGCTTTCAAACAAAAGCGGAGCATCCAAAACGGCAATTTTTTCATGTGTTTGTTCCATCCGAATTATTATTATCTTTATAAGCTCAATTATATACGGATGTGTTATTGAATTTAGCAACTGAGTTTTTTCGGGCGTAGCGAAAGCACGCTTTGCAAGTTCGCGGCGATTGAGCGTGCCATCTGTCTGCAAAATTTCGTCCGAAAAGGCATCTACAAGTTTTTTAAGGCATTTCGAACCCGGCTCAACTACTTTGCGTGCAATCTCATCGGCATCTATGACGGGTATATTAAAATTTGTAAAAACACGTGCAACCTCGCTTTTCCCCGACCCGGTAGGTCCGGTCAACCCGACTACATAGAGACTGTTAATCAAGCTCAATCACCTCAAACCCTGCGGCACGAAGCAAGCGATTATACACTGCAAGACCCATCTCCCTTTCGTTAGGGCAGGCGCAATACACAGTTTTTGCCCCAATATCGTCAAGACGCCTAAGCACACTAAAAAGTTGGCGAGCTTGTCCGGCCGCATCGCCCCTTGCACCATAGGTAACATAAGGCACTTCGAGACCGTATTGTTCTTTGTCAAAGCACATTGCGACAACGCCCTCCCCGCTGCGTGAATTGACAAAGCGAGTAAATGCCTGCGGAGAACCCTTGACAAGCACAACATGCGCTTTTGGTGAATAATGTTTGTATTTCATGCCGGGTGAAATCGCCATACTGCTGCGGCTCAATTCAGCAGTTACTGCCCTGTGTATTTTTAATTTGCCCGTCACCGATCTTATCATTTCGGGAGTAATGCCGCCGGGGCGTAACAGGCACGGCACTTCACCGGTTAAATCTAAAATGGTTGATTCAACCCCCACGCTGCATGCACCGCCGTCAAGCACAGCCGGAATTCGGCCGTCCATATCGCGAATAACATGAGACGCCGTTGTTGGGCTCGGGCTGCCCGAGCGATTAGCCGACGGAGCAGCAAGCGGCACATTTGCAGCTTTAATAAGCGAGAGCGCTGTTGGATGTGATGGCATGCGAATCGCAACCGTTGCAAGTCCGGCGCTTAATATATCGGGTATCACCGGCTTTTTTGCAAATACCATTGTTAACGGACCCGGCCAAAAACGCATCGCAAGCTGTAAAGCGGTGTCCGAAACATCCATAACAAGCTCATAAAGCGAATTTAATTCTGCAATATGCACTATAAGAGGATTATCCTGGGGACGTCCCTTCGCCTTGAAAATGCGCCTTATCGCCGAAGCATTAAGTGCATTAGCCGCAAGTCCATACACCGTTTCGGTGGGTATTCCCACAATTTCCCCTGCACGCAGCAGTGCCGCGGCTTTTTTTATGCCCGTTTCATTGTTTTCAAGAAGAAGTGTTTTATATTTTTTCACATTGTCTCCCCCGCCGCCTGAAGCTTTTCGGCTCTGTCGGCAGTGATAAGAGCATCTATTAGCTCGTCCAAGTCACCGTTAAGAATACTTTCGATACGGTAAAGTGTCAGATTAATTCTGTGGTCAGTTACGCGGCCTTGGGGAAAATTATATGTGCGTATGCGCTCACTTCTGTCACCCGTACCAACCTGCGAGCGCCGGTCGGCCGCAACTGCCAAGCGCTGCTGCTCAAGCTGCTGCTCGTACAGCCGAGCACGCAATATTTTCAATGCCTTATCCTTATTTTTAAACTGGCTTCGTTCGTCCTGACATTCCACAACCATACCGGTAGGCAAATGAGTAATACGTATAGCAGAATCGGTTTTATTGACATGCTGACCGCCTGCCCCACTTGCGCGAAAAGTATCTATATGCAAATCCGATGGATTAATCTCAACCTCAACTTCATCAGCTTCGGGCAGCACCGCAACTGTCGCGGTTGACGTATGAATCCTGCCGCTTGCCTCGGTTTCGGGCACACGCTGGACGCGATGAACGCCGCTTTCAAATTTGAAACGGCTATATGCACCGTCACCCGTAACCATAAAGCTAACTTCCTTTATGCCGCCAAGCCCTGTTTCATTTATATTCATTACTTCAAACTTAAATCCTTTGGATTCTGCATACATTGTATACATTCGAAAAAGTGAACCAGCGAACAACGCCGATTCCTCGCCGCCCGCGCCGCCTCTAATTTCTATAATAACGTTTTTGTCATCGTTAGGATCGCGCGGCAGCAGCAGAGTTTTGAGTTCATTGGTACAGCGCTCAATATCAGCTCGGCTTTCCTCGATTTCTAATTCCACAAGCTCGCGCATCTCACGGTCTTGTACTCCGCAATCAAGCATTGAAAAAGCATCTTGATTGCGCTTAAGTGCGTTTTTATATTCCCTAAACTTTTCCACTATCGGAGACAGTGTTTTTATTTCTTTCATTAATTCACTGTATCGTCCGACATCTGATATAATTTCGGGATCATATAGCTGAAGCGATATTTCGTCATATCGCTTTTCCACCTCGGTAAGGTTTTCAAACATATTCATGTGTTCTGCTCCGTTTCTACATCTTTATCTTCACGCATAATCTTCTTTATGCGGCGTTCAATTTTATGTCTGGATGCCATAAACTCGTGCCCGCACCCTTCACACTTAAGGCGAAAATCCATACCGATACGCAGCACTTTAAAGGCATGGCTCCCGCATGGATGAGGCTTTTTCATCCGCAACACGTCGTCAACACGTACATCCATAAGTTTTCAAGCCCCCATTGTACAACTGTATGTTTATTTGTTACATTCGATATCGATTTAACCGAAATTACCTGAAATCCGCTGGATTTATGCGAACAATGTGCAGCCCAAAACGTCGCGCATGCGCAAGTGTATTTGCAGTGCCGCCCCTTTTACCACCATCATATAATGCAATCACCATCGAAGATTGTGTTACAAGCCACAGGTTTCGAGCACCCATACAAAGCGGCGTATACCTCTCACTTATCAAATGCACCTCATCGGCACGTTCAAGCAGTTGCCGATATTTAATGCGTGCGTATTCGGGCCATCGCGAATCTTGGTTTGGACAGGGCAACGCGGCGACAAGATTCAAATTATACCCTTTATCGCGCAGCCTTATCACTTCTTCAGCCGCCCACATATCAGCACCCTGCGCCATACCCGAAATAAAGCGAGTGTATCCTTGCAAGACGGCGTTTTCGATCTCCGCCCTTAAAGCTGCCCTCAGACGGGTGCAGATGTTGTTGCTTTGATTATAACCGCCCGCAAGCCTGTCCGGTCTGTGACCGGTAAAACAGCACGTCACAGACCGTAATTCATCCTGTGTATCCACGCCGCGGCTCCTATCACTTTATACTAATATCCGGTATTAGTGTTATTTTAATATACCGTAGGTGTTAATTACATCCTGAACAAAAATAATACCATGTCCCGGTTTGTCAATTTCCAAATCTGCTCTTATACTTTCGACAATATTTTCTGTGACATTATCCTGCGCCAATATTAACACGACTTCCTTTTCAGGCTCGATATCCATGCTGAACAGCTTTGAGGTTTCGTGTGCTCCCGAACCTCTTGCATTGATTATAGTGCCGCCTTTAGAACCCGCCTTTGATGCAGATTCAATAACAGACTCCCCCTTGCCTTTGTCAACAATTACAAATATTGATTTATACATGCTGTCTGATTCTCCTTTATCCGTAGAAGCATTTTTACAGCTGCTGTTTCCTATAGAAGCATTTTTACAGCTGCTGTTTCCTATCAACAAATCAACGGGCATAGTAAAAGCTATGCCGTGATTTGGTTTGTCTAAACGCAGCTCACTGCAGATTGTATCAAAAGCGGTATTAACAACCGGTTTTTGTGCAATCATAATAACGATTTCTTTTCTCGTTTCATATAAATCCAACAGCTCAAGCAGCCTGTTTTTAACGGTTCCGGTACCCAAAAAAACCGTGCCCGAATTGATGCCGTTTTGTCTTGCAATCTTTAAAACCTTGCTGCCTGTTCCCATATTTACAATAATGCAGATAAGCTCGATGTTATGAGTTGAGTGCATTGTCATTAACTCCCTCCTTAGCCGTCTTGGCTTTGTAGATTAAGCCTAATATCTGTAACGTAATCAACGGTGCAAGTGCAACCATTGCAATCATGCCAAAGCCGTCAATCAGCACATTCGCGCTTTCAATCGATTGTGCCGCGCCTTGTATAAACGCCAGAATAAATGTCGCAGTCATGGGACCGGACGCCACCCCTCCGGAATCGAAAGCGATACCAACAAATAAATCGGGTGTGAAAAACGATAAAATAAGCGCCAAAATATATCCCGGCAAAAGATAATGCCACAGCTTTATTCCGGGAACCAATACGCGCAGCACAGACAGAGCGACTGCAACACCAACGCCCGCTGACAACGCGATCAAAATGACTTTTCTTTTAACAGAACCGCTTGTAACATTTTCAACCTGTTCATTCAGCACATAAACGGCAGGCTCAGCAAGAATTGTGACCAGTCCCAAAACAAACCCGACAATAATAACATATGCTTTGTTGTCCATAGATGCTAAATCATGTCCTACAGTACTGGCGACATTCATAAAGCCGGCGTTTACTCCTACCAAAAACAGCACCATTCCCAAGAATGTATATAAAAATCCTTTAACAATTTTAAAAAATGATTTTGTCTTTAGCTTAAAGGATATTATCTGAAATATTACAAATATCACTATAAGCGGCAGCAAAGCGAGCGCCACTTCGCCGGAGATGGTGGGCAGCATGTCAAGGAACGACAAGAAAATCGAATCCGATTCGGCAATCTTAGCAACAGCTTCACCGCCGGACATTCCGCCGTTTCGGAAAAATAAGCTCATTAAGATAACTGCTATTATCGCACCCGAAGATGTAATTCCTACAAGACCAAAGCTGTCATCTTCAGAAGACTTACTATCCTTTTTTAAAGCTGATATGCCAATCGACATCGCCAAAATAAAAGGCGTGGTCATAGCGCCGGTGGTTGCACCCGATGCATCAAAGGCAATTGCCAAAAAATCCGAAGTCGTAAACAGCGAAATCACAAAAATAAACAAATACACTATTAACAACATTATTGTTATTTTTATGTTATACAATATTCGAACAATGCCCAAAGTCATCATTGCAGCTATGCCAACCGATACTACTGCGACCATAGTAAGCTTTGGAATTGCGCCTTTCGTGACGATGTCAACTTGACCCGCAAGGACATGCAAATCGGGCTCAGCAATTGATATAAAAAACCCTAAAATTAAACCCGATATAATTACTATCCACAATTTATTGTATTTTGTAAGTGCTGAACCTATCAAATTACCAAACGGCGTAATCCCTATATCAATACCCGATAATAAGACAGTGAGACCGAGTATTATTAGCAATGCACCTATTAAAAAGCTGATAAATACATTTGTTTCAAGCGGTGATATCGTAAAATTTAATAATATTACGATAGTTGTGATTGGAAGCACAGAATAGAGCACTTCCTTAAATTTGCCAAAAAGTATATTCAGATTGCTCTCTCCTTTAGATTTAATTATGAGAAATATTATATCATAGGGAAGTGTGAATTTAAAGGATAACTTTGGTAGACTACTTTTCATCTTAATAGCAAAATTATGCCGCTTACATAATATATAATACAAGCAATGCTTGTACCCATACTGTTTTTTAAAAATTTTTTTTAATATAGCGTTTAAACAGAAATAATCTTGGTAAAAATATATTTACCGGTTAAACACCGAGAGTTTAAAGCAGGAGTGAAAATATGTGACTGTCCGAAGAGGAGACATTTATTATGCAGATTTGAGCCCTGTTATTGGTTCGGAACAGGGTGGTGTGCGTCCAGTGCTTATTGTTCAAAACGATGTCGGTAATCGACACAGTCCCACGGTAATAGCAGCAGCCATCACAAGCCAAAGGGATAAGGCGAGACTGCCAACACATATTCAGCTCAACTCAACAGGCTGCGGGCTTGCCCGCGACTCTGTCGTTTTACTTGAACAAATCCGTACAATAGATAAACGTCGTTTAAAAGAACACATGGGACGTCTGGATGAAGGATCAATGAATCGCATTAATCAAGCACTGCAAGTAAGCTTTGGTCTTGGCGGCGAGACAAACAACCGGACTACATAAATTGTCCGTACAATTAAATCTCTCCGCAAAAAATGACCTCTTTTTAAAGGAGCTGGTGTTAAACTTTTGTTTTTCACCAGCTTTTGTTTTTATTCTCACATTTTAGCTGATTGCATAATATACGGATTTTCGGGCGAACACAGTTCGCCCCCACAAATGTTGAGTGCGTTTTTGCTTGTTGGGGCGACCAGTAGTTGCCCGTGCATTTCGCAAAATAAGAGATTAGTTAAATGTGATTTTAATTGTAAAAATTTATGTTTTGTGCTATTCTTATAAGGAATTTTTACCCTATATATTTAGTTGCAAAGCAGGTGCTATAACTATTTATAGGTTATATCGGGAGGAATTGTTTATGAGCCGACATAATTGGAAAATTGATACGAAATGCATACAAGAAGGTTGGGTTCCGGGCAACGGCGAACCTCGCGTGCTGCCCATCATACAGAGCACAACTTTCAAATATGACAGCGCACAAACTCTCGGGAGTCTATTTGACCTTGAGGTAGCGGGAGATTTTTATACACGCCTTTCCAATCCGACCACGGGAGCGGTTGAGGCAAAAATCGCTGCGCTTGAGGGAGGCGTAGGGGCGCTGCTGACTTCTGCCGGTCAGGCCGCAGCCTTAATTGCGGTTTTGAATATCGCGCACAAAAATGACCATATTATCAGCGCAAGTTCAATTTACGGCGGTACTTATAATCTTTTTAATAAAACACTGCGTGAAATGGGCATTGATGTAACCTTTGTTGATATTGACTCACCTGAGGACGAGCTTAATGCAGCCTTTAAGCCGAATACCAAGTTGGTTTTTGGCGAGTCTTTGTCAAATCCGAGTCTTCGCGTGCTTGACATCGAAAAATTTGCCCGCATCTCTCACAGCCACGGAGTGCCGTTGATAGTGGACAACACATTCCCTACCCCAATAAACTGCCGCCCGATTGAATACGGCGCTGATATCGTCATACATTCAACTTCGAAATATCTTGACGGACACGCTACAGCACTTGGCGGCGTAATTGTGGACAGCGGACGTTTTGACTGGTCGGCATCGGATAAGTTTCCGGGGCTTAACACTCCCGACGAAACATATCACGGTTTAGTATATACCGAGCAGTTTGGCAATGCAGCTTACATCACAAAATGTCGTACGCATCTAATGAGAGATATCGGTGCGTCTCCCTCGCCAATGAACTCTTTTTTGCTAAGTCAGGGTATTGACACACTACACCTGCGTATGGAACGCCACTGCTCAAATGCCCAAAAGCTTGCAGAATATCTCGAAACCGATAAAAATGTTTTATGGGTAAACTATCCGGGTCTTAAAAGCAGTAAATATTTCAAGCTTGCGCAAAAATATCTGTCCCATGGCAGTTCAGGCGTGATTTCATTCAGTGTTAAAGGCGGGCGTCAGGCGGCGAGTCGATTTATGGAAAACCTAAAGCTTGCAGCAATAGTAGTTCACGTAGCTGATTTGCGTACCAGCGTTTTACACCCTGCCAGCACAACCCATCGGCAAATGAACGACGAACAGCTTAAATCAGCCGGTATTTCGCCTGACTTAATCCGTTTTTCTGTGGGAATTGAGCACCCTGATGATATAATAGAGGATGTGCGTCAGGCGCTGGCTTCGTTATAAGCAGTTGTATTTTTAGTGAAATTATGGTAAGGTATTAATATCACCCGCTTATCATAATATAAATAGGCATTTTGCTTTTAAGGAGGCCAAGTGTATGGAAACAAGACTTCAGGAAACCAGATCGCGTTTCAACAAGAATATTAAAATATCCTATATTCCGGGGCACTTTGCAACCAACCATTCGCATGTCAATTATTATGTTGACCTCACAAGCATTAAATGTCGACACAAAATGGCGAAAGCAGCAGCTGAAGAGCTTGCAAAAAACTATCTTACCACAACGCCGATCGACACTGTAATCTGTCTTGAAGGCACCGAAACCATAGGCGCTTTTCTTGCCGATTCGCTGTCACAGTCCGGAACCCTTGTTATGAACAGCAATAACAATATTTATGTACTCACACCCGAGCTTAACTCCAACAATCAGATGATTTTTCGCGACAATACGCAAAAAATGGTGTGGGGAAAAAACATTCTTCTGCTTATTGCTTCTGCCTCGACCGGAAAAACTATCAACCGTTCAATCGACTGCTTAAAATATTATAGTGGCCGTCTTGTCGGGATATCGGCAGTGTTCAGTGCAATTCGCGAATCCAACGGTATTCAGGTAAATGCATTGTTTACAGAAGAGGATATTCCCCAATACACCACTATGAAGTCGATGGAATGCTCAATGTGCAAAGCCGGGCAGAAAATTGATGCTATCGTCAACAGCTACGGTTATTCAAGAATTTGAACCTTGAAAGTTTGCCGCCGAAAACGCTCGGCGGCAAACTTTTTAAATAAATGGTAAAAAAACTTGATTTTCGAATTGATATCTGTTACTATATCACTTGCGATTTAAAAAAGGAGGTGCAGACCAATATGGCTAAATGTGATGTCTGCGGAAAGAGCCTTAAGTTCGGTATCCAGATATCCCACTCTCACAGACGTTCCAACCGTGCCTGGAAACCAAATGTACGCCGCGTAAAAGCAGTTGTAAACGGTTCTCCAAAGCGGATTCACGCCTGCACCCGATGCTTGCGTTCCGGCAAAGTCACCCGTGCAGTTTAATGTTTATCGTTTTATAAAAGGCAGCGTTTTGACGCAGTCAAATCGAGATTATCATATTAATCTCTGAAAATTCGGCATAGTCGTTTATTGCGACTATGCCTTTTTTACTTTTAATGTTATTTGAAAACAGTCAAATAGTTTGAGCGTTTTCTTTTGTCTTGATAAAATATGGAAATAGGGATATAATTTGAGGTATAACAGGTTTAAACGAGGTGCTTTATGAACATTTGGCATGATATTTCGGAAAAATTTATAAGTCCGGAAGATTTCATTGCTGTCATTGAAATTCCCAAAGGCGGCAAAAACAAATATGAAATGGACAAAGATACCGGCATGCTTAGACTTGATCGTGTTTTGTATACCGCTACCCACTATCCGGCCAATTACGGATTTATCCCCCGCACCTATGCAGATGACGGTGACCCGCTTGATGTGCTTGTGCTGTGTCAAGAATCCATTGTACCTATGACGCTTGTTCAATGCTTCCCGATAGGTGTTGTCACAATGACCGACGATATGGGGCTTGATGAAAAGATTATTGCCGTGCCTTTTCGGGATCCGTCGCTCTCATGCTATAAGGATATCACTGAGCTTCCGGCACATACATTTAATGAAATCAAGCATTTCTTTTCTGTTTACAAAACTCTTGAGGACAAGGAAACCGAGGTAAAGGAGTCGTTAGGGCGCAAAGATGCAGTAGAGATAATTTGTCGTTGTATAAAAAGATACAACGAATATTTCATAAAAGAAATCTAAAAATTAAGTTTAGAATGCACGGATTTGCGGGCGAACACAGTTCGCCACTACAAAATGTTTTTGATGAAACGTGCACATCGAATAATTTAGATTTGATTTGATAAGGAGAATTCTTCATAATGAACGGATCAGCGCTGTGCCGTGAAAACTTTACAATGCTAACCGACTTTTACGAGTTTACAATGGCAAACGGCTATTTGACAAACAAAAAAGCAGATGATATTGCATATTTTGATATGTTTTTTAGAAAAATCCCCGATGGCGGCGGATTTGCGATTATGGCGGGCCTACAACAGTTGATAGAATATCTTGAAAACCTTTCGTTTTCAGAAGAAGACATAGAGTTTTTGGCAAGCAAAAATCTTTTTAGCCAAGAGTTTTTAGAATATTTAAGAGAATTTAAATTTTGCTGCGATGTATGGGCAGTGCCGGAGGGAACACCGATTTTTCCGCACGAGCCTATTGTAACTGTACGTGGTCCTATTATCCAGGCGCAGTTCATCGAAACAATAATACTTCTTACGATAAACTATCAATCTCTTATAGCTACCAAAGCAAATCGTATGGTTCGTGTTGCACAGGGGCGCGATGTTATCGAATTCGGCTGCCGCCGGGCACATGAATATGCCGCGGCAATCTATGGTGCTCGAGCAGCTTATATAGGCGGCTGTACCGGAACTTCATGCACACTTGCCGACAAAAAATTTGGCATATCCGCATTAGGAACCATGGCACACAGCTGGATACAGCTTTTTAACAGTGAGCTCGATGCTTTTAAAAATTATGCAAGAGAATATCCGAACTCGTGCATATTGCTTGTGGACACATACAATACATTAAAGTCCGGTATTCCCAACGCAATACGCGCATTCAATGAAGAGCTTGTGCCCCGCGGATATCGCCCACTTGGTATACGCATTGATTCTGGCGATATAACCTATTTAAGCAAAAAGGCACGTAAAATGCTGGATAGTGCCGGGTTTCCCGACTGCAAAATTATCGCTTCTAATTCACTTGACGAGTATATTATACGCGACATGATACATCAAGGCGCTTGCGTTGACTGTTTTGGAGTTGGCGAGCGGCTGATAACAGCCGCCAGCGATCCGGTATTCGGCGGTGTATATAAGCTTTCAGCAATTGAAGTCGATGGTCGGATAGTTCCCCGCATAAAGGTTAGTGATAACGTAACAAAAATTACAAATCCCTGTTTTAAAAAGCTTTGGCGGCTTTTTGACCGCGACAGCAAAAAAGCGATTGCGGATGTAATGACGTTAAATGATGAAGTAATTGACGACACCCGTCCGTATATGATATTTGACCCCGAGCATATATGGAAACGCAAAACAATCGATAACTTTATTGCGCGCGAGCTTCAGGTTCCTATTTTTAAAGCAGGCAAGCGTGTATACGACTCGCCCGATATCGGAAGTATACGCGAACACTGTAAAACGCAGATTGACACCATGTGGGACGAAGTGCTGCGGTTTGAAAACCCGCACAAATATTATGTAGATTTATCGCAGCCTCTTTGGGATGAAAAACAGCGCCTTTTATCCGAATACAGCGGATAATTTTTAGTATAAGATGGTGATCGATTGGATTAACCAAAAAGGAAATTGCACAGGTTGAAATGCTGGGATTACAGCCAAAACGGATATTATTTTATAACCGTTTGTACACAAAATAGACGCAATATCCTTGCAACCGTAGAGGACGCCGTCCTCGGCGT
>JAQVFM010000071.1 GCA_028697255.1 Oscillospiraceae bacterium | reverse complement strand
AGAGAATCATCGGGATGTTTTTAAGCCTTATTATTGTGATTTTAGTAGTAATATTTGGCCTTGTGCTTACGGCCAGGGCCAAGGGCAAAACTGTCAGCATTTTGGGATACAGTCTTTACATCGTCGAATCTGGTAGTATGCAGCCCACTTTCAACATTGGAACGGTTATTTTAACGAAAGAGCCTGATGACCCAAACAACCTTTCGGTCGGGGACGTGGTGACATTCAAAACCGAAAGCGGGGCTACGGTTACCCACAGGATTATAGAAAAAATAATTGACCAGGATGGCAATGTTAAATATCGTACCAAGGGCGACAACCCTATAAATTCGCCCGACCCAGACCTGTTGGACCCTGAGCGCATTGTTGCGGTCTTTGTGTTTAAAATCCCGCTGACATAAAATTTAGGGGAATGATTATGGAGAATTCAAACCCTGCAAATCTGAAAGTGGTTTACATGGACCGGTTGTCCTCCTGCGAAATATACTTTAACTCTGTCCAATACCGGCGCATACTGCAAAACATAAACCTGTCCATCCATAAAGGCGAGGTATGGGGAATTAGCGGGAATTCACTGTTAGAAATAAAATTGCTTCTTGAAATCATGGCAAACATCAAACCATACAACGATGGGCGGTGTGTACTGATCGAAAGAGGAATGATGCGTTTAAAACGCATCATTCTCCCCCATGTGTTTTATATTGGCACCGCAAATATGATTTATAACAGCATGAATGTGCTTGAATACTTAATGTTTGCCACAGCCAAAAGCAAAACCGATGTGGTAATGCGACAAAAGCAATTGCTACAGCTGCTTATTGATATTGGATTGTCAAACATATCGCTTTCCCCCATTCATACGCTTCCGGATGAATATAAAGTAATTATAATTTTGCTTGTTGCATACCTTTCAAAAAGCGAGCTTATCGTCTTCAATATTCCGGAACTTAAATATACCAGCCAGCAAGTTTCAGTAGTGAAAAATATCGCCAATCTTTGCATCGAATCAGGCAAAACCCTGGTAATTTCAACTACCGACAGTAATCTTATCGAAGAGGTCTGCAGCCACATTGCGTTTCTAATTAATGGCAATGTTGCCTATTCCGGCCCTGTGCGGGATTTTTGCGAACTGTATGATGATACGACGATAATTATTTACGGCAACCAGCTTGAAAGCATTTTAAACTTCCTGAAAAACGAGATGCCCCAGTATAATTATGAAGTTATTAATAATCAGCTTATAATCAGCAGGCCCGCTTTTGGTTATCTAGAGGATATTAAATTCATCCATAATAAAATTTCACAGCTTCAACTAACTCCTAACCAGATTAATTTAAGCCCCAAAACGGTGAAAAATGCAGTCAAAGGAATTTTGAAAAAGCATGATATACAGGGATAGTTTTTTTAAAAAGGAACTCCGGCAAACATACAAGCAAAGCAGTTTAAGTACAAACAGGCAATTTGTATTCGGCCTGTTTATCGGTCTTGCAGCCATTGCCCTGCACCTTGTTCTGATGACGTTTACCGATACTGTTTTAATCGATGCCTACCCGTATATAATGCAAAAAAGCTTTTTCACTACTTTATATACCTATAACTTTACATCCCTCTTTCTTATTTTTATTTATTTTTTAATATACTACCATGACCTGACCTTTGAAGAAATCAGGAAAAACTGCTGGTATTTGCTTTGCAAAATGGGATACAAGCCCGTATTGATGATATTTTCCAAGATTTTTGCGCTTTTGTTTTCGCTTATTGCAATTTATACTACAGGATTTGCCGTTACTGCAGTATTAACTGCCCTTTTAAAATACACCTTTAGGCTTGATTATATCCCATCTCTCTACCTCATGGGAATCACCGACCTTTTGGTTTTAACCTTTATACTCCTTACCTCCTCCTTATTTATAAAAAGATTAAATATTGCCCGGTATTTTTCAGTGTTCATATACATTATCCAGATTATCCTGAAAAACATTCTGGGATATAGTGCGCTTGTAACCAACCGTGTTGCAATGCAAAACCCTTATAATTTGATTTCATTCGGTAACAGCCCATACCTAATGCTTTGTTTTATTTTGGTTGTACTTTGCATTATTGTTTGTATCTTTAGGGCAAAAACCATTGCAAAGTATTACAGCCTCCCATCAGAGACATACAACCTGTATAATTTGCCCGCCGCGACAAAGATATTAAAACTAGAGTCCTCCACAGGCAAATTGCAGAATTTGTACGACCCTGAAAGAATTCAGCGTCAAAACAGAATAGCCAAAACCGCAACCATAACTTCCATTGCCTTAATCAACATAATTGCGGTGTTATTTAACATATTTGTAATAGTTATTTCCATCTCCGAGCCTAACAGCAACTCATATACAGGTTTAATGCCATTTTTGTTCATGTCAGACACCATGCAGCCGGAAATAAGCAAAAACGACTTTGTGTGCTTTAAAGCCCTTGATAATACGACCTCCTTAGATGTAGGGCAAATTGTTTTATTTAAACAGGATAATACGGTTTATATAGAAAGGATAATTGGAACCGACGGCGAAAATTATATTGTGGATATTGATTACTATCCCCCAATATCCCAAAAAGGTTCTATGGTAAAATCCGTTCCAAAATCGCAGATATTCGGAGTATATATTTATAAAAACCGTTGGCTTGGTGCATTAATTATTATTGCCAACACCCTGTGGGGCAGAATTATCTTTATGATAATTCCTTTGTTGCTGCTGTTTTTCCACAATCAAATTTATAATTTTTTAAGGAAAATGCAATCATAAAAACAATTGTCCATCCCCGTAACGGGGATTTTTTATTTTGTAAGTCTTATTGAAGGATTTAATTTTTATGGTAATATTAATTTAATAAACTGATTTTTGGAGCGAAAAAATTGAAAAGGAATTTTCTTTTTTATCTAAAACTTTTTTGGTCCACTTTCACTTTAAGCGCATTTACCATCGGCGGCGGCTACGTCATTGTCCCTCTAATGCGCCAGAAGTTTGTGCAAAAATACAATTGGCTGTCCGAAGCTGAGATGTTGGATATCACGGCAATTGCACAGTCCTCTCCCGGGGCCATTGCAGTAAATGCCTCTATTTTAGTCGGATACAAACTGGCTGGAATACCAGGTGCTATAATGACTATTATCGGCACCATACTCCCCCCTTTGGTGATAATATCGGTAATTTCAGTGTTTTATCTTGCATTTAAAGAGAATGAAATTGTA